>NZ_JACCFS010000001.1:6607844-6909152 GCF_013410755.1 Nocardiopsis aegyptia | reverse complement strand
GTCCGGCGGCGGCGGGGGCGCTGGTGAAGGTGACGGCGTCCACTCCCCCGGTGGTGACCGATTCGATGAGGCGGTCCAGGGGCGCGGTCTGTTCGGGTTGGGTCCAGCGGTAGACGGGCACTTCGAGGACTTCGGCTCCGGCCAGGCGCAGGGCGGCGGTGAAGTCGGGCAGGGGTTCGCCGTGCATCTGGATGGCCACGCGCAGGCCCTGGACGCCGGTGGAGAGCAGGTAGTCCAGGACTTCGGCCGAGGATTCGGAGGGTGGTGACCATTCCTCGTTGAGGCCGGCGGCGCGGATGGCGCCCTTGGCCTTGGGGCCGCGGGCGAGCAGGCGGGAGGACTGCATGGAGGTGAGCAGGCCTTCGGCCATGCCCCAGGTCTCGCAGGCCTCGATCCAGCCGCGGAAGCCGATGCCGGTGGTGGCCACGACGACGTCGGCGGGGCGGCGGGTGAGTTCGGTGGAGGCGGCGGCCAGGCGTTGGTCGTCGCTCAAGGGGACGATGCGCAGGGCGGGCGCGGCGATGACCTGGGCGCCCTTGCGGTAGAGCAGGGCGCTGAGCTCCTCGGCGCGGCGGGCGGCGGTCACGGCGATGGTGAAGCCGGCCAGGGGTGCGGTGGTGGCGGGTGCGTGGGTGGGCGGTCCGGTCACGGGCGTGGTCAAGGGGTCCCCTGTTCTGCGCGGGTGTTGATCTGGATGGTGGACTCGTGCACGCGCACGGGCCAGGTGGTCAGTTGCACGGCCGGATCGTCCAGGCTCTGGCCGGTGCGCAGGGAGAAGACGTTCTTGAGCATGGGTGAGGCGATGGTGGGTTCGCCGGCGCGGTCGCCGACGATGCCGCGGGAGATGACGGCGGCGTTGGTGAAGGGGTCGATGTTGTCGACGGCGTAGTACTGGTCGTCCAGGGTGCGGAAGAGGGCGACCTGGCGGCCGTCGGGCATCAGGACGGCGGCGCCGTCGGCGCGGTTCAGGCGGTGGGTGGGGCAGGCGTTGATCCAGGTGGCGGGCTGGGTGGGGGCGGTGGTCATCGTGCGGCCTCCTTGCTGCGGTGGGTGGGCATGCCGAGGTTGAGGGGTGTGTCGGGTGTGGGCTGTTCGCGGGTGGTGGTGAAGCTGATGGTGGGGTCGGGGGTGTCGGGGGCGTTGGTGAAGGAGACGAAGCGGGCGAGCTTGTCGGGGTCGGCCAGGACGGCGGCCCATTCGTCGGCGTAGGCGGCCACGTGGTCGGTCATGGCGGCTTCGAGTTCGTGGGCGATGCCCAGGGAGTCGTTGACGACGACGTCGCGCAGGTGGTCCAGGCCCCCGTCCAGGGCTTCGATCCAGGGGGCGGTGCGCTGGAGGCGGTCGGCGGTGCGGATGTAGAACATCAGGAAGCGGTCGATGTAGCGGATGAGGGTGTCCTCGTCCAGGTCCGAGGCCAGGAGTTCGGCGTGGCGGGGGGTGAAGCCGCCGTTGCCGCCCACGTACAGGTTCCAGCCCTGGTCGGTGGCGATGATGCCGAAGTCCTTGCTGCGGGCTTCGGCGCATTCGCGGGCGCATCCGGAGACGGCCGACTTGAGTTTGTGGGGTGAGCGCAGGCCCCGGTAGCGCTCTTCCAGGCGGATGGCCAGGCCCACCGAGTCCTGGACGCCGTAGCGGCACCAGGTGGTGCCCACGCACGACTTGACGGTGCGCAGGGCCTTGCCGTAGGCGTGCCCGGACTCGAAGCCGGCGTTGACCAGGCGGGACCAGATGGCGGGCAGTTGTTCGAGGCGGGCGCCGAACAGGTCGATGCGCTGGCCGCCGGTGATCTTGGTGTAGAGGTGGAAGTCGCGGGCGACCTCGCCGATGACGATGAGCTTGTCGGGGGTGATCTCGCCGCCGGGGATGCGGGGCACGACGGAGTAGGTGCCGTTGCGCTGCATGTTGGCCAGGTAGCGGTCGTTGGTGTCCTGCAGGGTGGCCGCTTCGCCCTCCAGGATGTGGCCGCCGCCCAGGGAGGCCAGGATGGAGGCGACGGCGGGCTTGCAGATGTCGCAGCCGGTGCCGGTGCCGTGGGCGGCGATGAGCGCGGAGAAGGTGGCGGTGTTGGTGGCGCGCACGATCTCCACGAGTTCGGCGCGTGATTGGGGGAAGTGCTCGCACAGGGCCTTGGACTGCTCGATGCCCTGCTGGGTGAGGATCTGCTTGAGCATGGGCACGCACGAGCCGCAGCTGGTGCCGGCCTTGGTGCACGCCTTGAGGGCGGGCACGTCGGTGGCGCCCTCGTTGTGGATGGCCTCGCACAGGGCGCCCTTGGTGACGGCGTTGCAGGAGCAGATCTGCGCGGAGTCGGGCAGGGCGTCGGCGCCCAGGGCGGCCCCGCCCTCGGGGGTGATCAGGGCGAGCGGGTCGCCGGGCAGGGGTGAGCCGACCATGGGGCGCAGGGTGGCGTAGGCGGTGGCGTCGCCGACCAGGATGCCGCCGAGCAGGGTGGTGGCGTCGTCGGACAGGACGAGTTTGGCGTAGCGGCCGGCGGCGGCGTCGTTGACGACCACGTCCAGTGCGCCTTCGGTGCGCCCGTGGGCGTCGCCGAAGCTGGCCACGTCCACGCCCAGGAGTTTGAGCTTGGTGGAGGTGTCGGCGCCGGTGAAGGTGGCGTCGCCGCCCAGGAGGCGGTCGGCGACGACTTCGGCCATGGCGTTGCCGGGGGCGATGAGGCCGTAGACGGTGCCGCGGTGGGCGGCGGCTTCGCCGATGGCGTGGATGCGGGGGTCGCTGGTGGTACAGGTGTCGTCGATGCTCACGCCGCCGCGCTCGCCGACGTCGAGGCCGCCGGCGCGGGCGAGGTCGTCGCGGGGGCGGATGCCCACGGAGAACACGACGAGGTCGGCGTCCAGGTGGGTGCCGTTGGACAGCACCAGGCGGTGGCCGCCGCCGTGGGGGGTGTCCTCGATGGCGGTGGTGGCGGTGCCGGTGTGCACGGTCACGCCCAGCTCGTCGACGAGGTTCTTCAGGAGCGCGCCGGCGCCTTCGTCGATCTGGGCGGGCATCAGGTGGGGGGCGAGTTCGACGACGTGGGCGTTGACGCCGAGCAGGCGCAGGGCGTTGGCGGCTTCGAGTCCGAGCAGGCCGCCGCCGATGACCACGCCGGTGGTGGCGCCCTGGGCGGAGGCGGTGATGGCGTCCAGGTCCTCGATGGTGCGGTAGACGTGGCAGCCGTCGCGGTCGTGGCCGGGGATGGGGGGCACGAAGGGGGTGGAGCCGGTGGCCAGGACGAGGCGGTCGTAGCCCAGGGTGCGGCCCGAGGCGGTGGTGACGGTGCGTGCGGTGCGGTCGATGCCGGTGGCGCGTTCGTTGACGTGGATGTCCACGCCGGGCCCGGTCAGGTCGCCCAGGGACAGGTCCTGGGCGCTGGCTCCGTCGAAGTAGGAGGACAGGGCGACGCGGTCGTAGGCGGTGCGGGGTTCCTCGCCCACGACGGTGATGTGCCACTGGTGGCCGGTGTCGCGGTCGCGGAGGGCTTCGACGAGCCGGTGTCCGACCATGCCGTTGCCGATGACGACGAGTTCTTCCATGGCGGGTGGGACTCCTCCTGGTGCGGGTGCGGTCGTGTTTCAGGCAACCCGCAGGGTGTTACCCGCGCATCAGCCGTCTGTGTCGGCGGTGTTTCGATGTCCTGTCATGGCTGGTGGGGGGTGCGTGATTGGTCACGCCGGTGTGGTGGGCGGCACGTTCGGGGCCGGATCGGGCAGGTGAGCGGTGCCGGCGCGGCGGCCGCGTGGCACGGGCCGGCGCGTCCCCGGGGGTTGTGGGGCCCGTGGACCCCGACGGGGTGGTGCTTGTACCGTTCCACCGGCGTCGCCCACCAGGAAGGCCTCCCCATGTCCGGTATCAGCAGGCGCGCTCGGGTGTTGACGGCCGCGGGTGCGGGTGTGGCCGCGGTCGTGGTCGCCGTCAACGCGGCGACCTATGAACCCGGCCCCGACGAACTTCCCCTGACCAGTGCCGGCGTCTCCTACCGCAAGGCCGGCCAGAGCGCCCGGGACTGGGTGAGCAACGCCGACCACGTGGTCCTGGTCCGTGCCGTGGACGAGCGGGTGCACGAACCGGAGCCGGTCGAGGTCGAGCGCGGGGAGGGGATGGTCGGCCGCACGGTCACCCTGGACGTGCGGCGGGTCCTGTGGTCGGCCCCCGACCCGGCACAGTCGGCGCCGGCAACGTATGAGTACCCCGCGTGGGGGTTCGTGTTCAACGGCGGCGTGGAGAACATGACGCCGATCGGTACACAGGACGAGCCGCGTGTGGAGGTGGGCCACGACTACGTCATCGCGATCGACTGGGAGGAAGCGCGCTGCACACCGGGCGACGAACCCCGGCCGGCCATGTGGATGGGGTTGGACAACAACTCCGTGGTCCCGGCCGATGACGGGGTGGTCGGCAACGGCGAGAGCGGGGGCCAGGTGGAATCGGCCCAGGCACGCCGGAACTCGCCCGAACCCCTCTTGCGGGGCGAGGGGACCTTCGAGGGCCGGATGATGGGCGAGACCGTCGACGCGTTGGCGCGTGAGCTGGCTCGGGCCGAGCCGCACGCGAACCCGCGGAGCTCCGACGAGGCACCACAGGCGAGTGCCCTGGTCCACGAGGGCGAGGAGCTCAGGGAGTACGACGAGGCCCTCCCTGAAGGCGTGACAGTGCAGGACCTGTTGGAGGTCGAACCCGAGGACACCTCGTGCCGGCGCTAGGGGCGCGGTCCCGCCTGCGGCGAACCGCGTGAACCGCGGGCCGAAGCGGTCCCGGCGGGCGCAGTCGGTCAACCCCGGGTGATCGCGTTCGGCGGCTCGGGCGTGTGCGCGTTCGAGCGGGCTCGCCAGGGGATCCTGCTCGGGACCTACGTGGACTGCGTGTGGGCCAGGGCGCGGCCGAGTGCGGCGACGGCCTCGGGGATGCCGGTGGCGGCGGCGTAGCCCAGGACGAGCCCGGGGGGTCCGGGGCGTTGGCGGTGCCAGGACAGGGGGTGGGTGCGTACGCCGCGGGCCAGGGCGGCTCGGGCCAGGGCGGTGTCGTCCAGGGGTGTGCTGAAGGTGAGCGTCAGGTGCAGCCCGGCGGCGGCGCCGTGGACGTGGGCGTGGGGCAGGTGGGTGGCCAGGGCCCGGATGAGGGTGTCGCGGCGTTTGCGGTGGCGGGCGCGCAGGGTGCGCAGGTGGCGTTCGAGGGCGCCGTTCTCCATGAGGTGGGCCAGGACGAGCTGGAGCAGGACGGGGCTGCCCAGGTCGCTGAAGCGTTTGGCCTCGGTGAGGCGGTTGCGGTGGCGGGCGGGGGCCAGGATCCAGCCCAGGCGCAGGGCGGGGGCCAGGAGTTTGGAGATGCTGCCGGTGTAGCAGACCTGGTCGGGCAGCAGGGAGTGCAGTGCGGGCACGGGGGCGCGGTCGTAGCGGTGTTCGGCGTCGTAGTCGTCCTCGATGACCAGTCCGCCTTGGCGGGCCCAGGTGAGCAGGTGGCGGCGCCGGGGCCCGGACAGGACGGTGCCGGTGGGGAACTGGTGGGCGGGGGTGAGCAGGACGGCGGGGGCGCCGGTGGCGGCCAGGTCCTGGGTGCGGGCGCCGTGTTCGTCCACGCCCAGGGGCGGGGTGTGCAGGCGGGCGTGGTGCAGGTGTTGGCGCACCCCCAGGGAGCCGGGGTCCTCCAGGGCGATGGTGTCGATGCCGTCCTGGTGCAGGACCTGGGCGAGCAGGGCCAGGGCCTGGGCGGTGCCCGAGACGATCTGGACGTGGTCGGGGTGGACGCTGATGCGGCGGTAGCGGGCCAGGTGGTGGGCGATGGCGGTGCGCAGGCGGGGGTGGCCGCGCGGGTCGTGGTAGCCCAGGTCGGTGGTGGGGGCCTGGGTCAGGACGGTGCGTTCGGCGCGCAGCCAGGCGGCGCGGGGGAAGGCGGCCAGGTCGGGGGTGCCGGGGGTGAGGTCGTGGTGGGCGGGGCTGTGGCGCAGGCGGTCGAAGATGTCGGTGCCGGGGTGGGTGGGCAGGGTGGGGCGGGGCGGTGTGGTGGCGGGTGGGGGTGGTCTCGGGTGCGGTGGGGGTGCCGGCCACGACGGTGCCGCCGCGGCCGTGGGTGCTCAGGTGGCCTTCGTCGGCCAGGCGGCGGTAGGCCTCGGTGACCACGCCGCGGGAGATGGCCAGGTCGGCGGCCAGGGTGCGGGTGGCGGGCAGGCGTGAGCCCACGGCCAGGCGCTGCCGGGTCAGGGCCTGGCGGAGTTGGTCGGTGAGCCAGTCGGTGAGGTGTCCGGGTGGGGCGTGGGCGGGGTCGAGTTGGAGGAAGTCCGCGCCGGCCGTTGTGGACCTGTCGTCGGGGTGGTCGGTGGACCTGTTCATGGGTCCATTGTGTGGCCAGGGTGGGGTGGTGAACGGGTCGGGTCGGGATGTGGGAGGTCGCGGTGAGTGTGGGGTTCGTGGTGACGGCGCTGGTGGTGGTGCTCACGCCGGGGACGGGGGTGCTGTACACGGTGGCGGCGGGCCTGGCGCGGGGTGTGCGGGGTGCGGCGGTGGCGGCGCTGGGGTGCACGCTGGGGATCGTGCCGCACCTGGTGGCGGCGGCCACGGGGTTGGCGGCGCTGCTGCACACCAGTGCGGTGGCCTTCCAGGTGCTCAGGTATGCGGGTGTGGCCTATCTGCTGTTCATGGCCTGGAGTGTGTGGCGGGACGGGGGCGCGTTGGAGGTTTCGGGTGGGGCGGGCGAGCGAGGGGTGTGGCGGGTGGTGGGTGCGGGGGTGCTGGTGAATCTGCTCAATCCGAAGCTGACGATCTTCTTCTTCGCGTTCCTGCCGCAGTTCGTGGCGGTGGGTGAGCCTTCGGCGCTGGTGTCGATGCTGGGCCTGGGGGCGGTGTTCATGGTGATGACGCTGGTGGTGTTCGTGCTCTATGGGGCCTGTGCGGGGCTGGTGCGCGAGCGGGTGCTGGCCAGGCCGGGGGTTGTGGTGTGGGTGCGCCGGGTGCTGGCGGGGGCGTTCGCGGCGCTGGGGGTGCGTCTGGCCCTGGTGTGAGGACGTCATTGTCCTTGCTGGGGGCGCACCGCATACTGGCTGGTGGTGGGATGAATGCCGTGGAGGGTGAGAGTGGGGGGTCCGTTCGTGCGGGTCGACGTGTGGTCCGACATCGTGTGCCCGTGGTGTTTCATCGGCAAGCGCCGGCTGGAGGCGGCCCTGGAGCGTTTCGACCACGCCGGGCAGGTCGAGTTGGTCTGGCACAGCTACCAGCTCGATCCGGGTTTTCCACGGGGCCGCAGTGAGCCGGTGTACGCGTCGCTGGCCGCGCGGATGGGGGCCTCCACCGAGCAGGTGCGGGCGATGACCGAGCAGGTGGCCGTGGTGGCGGCCAAGGAGGGGCTGGACTACGACCTGGCGGGCGCGCTGATGGTCAACACCCTGGACGCGCACCGGTTGGTGCACCTGGCCCGGCGCAGCGGGCTCGACGGTGCGGTGATGGACCGCCTGCTGCTGGCGCAGCTGGTGCAGGCCCGTGATCTGAGTGACGCCGAGACGCTGGTGGAGCTGGTGGCGCAGGTGGGTGTGGACGCGCGGGCGGCGCGGCGGGTGCTGGAGGGTGAGGACTTCGCCGACCAGGTACGCCAGGAGGCCGACCAGGCGCGGCGGATGGGGGCGAGCGGGGTGCCCTTCTTCGTGATGGGCGGGGCGTTCGGGGTGTCGGGGGCCCAGCCGGTGGAGGCGTTGGTCTCGGCGCTGGACAAGGCCTTCACCGCCGCTCGCGGCTGAGCCCCCGTGGGGGTGGTTCAGGCCAGGGGGAAGGGGACGCCGTGCTCGTGGGGCGGGCGGGGGCCGTGGATGCGGCGTTCGTCGGCGGTGATGGACACGTCGTTGATGCTGGCCTCGCGGCGGCGCATCAGTCCCTGGGCGTCGAACTCCCAGAGTTCGTTGCCGTAGCTGCGCCACCACCGGCCCTGGTCGTCGTGCCATTCGTACTGGAAGCGCACGGCGATGCGGTCCTCGCCGAAGGCCCACAGTTCCTTGCGCAGGGCGTAGTCGAGTTCGCGCTGCCACTTGTCGGTGAGGAAGGCGCGGATCTGGTCGCGTCCGGTGAGGAAGCGGTCGCGGTTGCGCCACTGGGAGTCGGGTGTGTAGGCCAGTGACACCTTGTGGGGGTCGCGGGTGTTCCAGGCGTCCTCGGCGGCCTGGACCTTGGTGCGGGCGTCGGCTTCGGTGAAGGGCGGCAGGGGCGGGCGCGTCATGGCGGTCTCCTCGTGCGGGGGTTCGGCGGGTTCGATCCTGGCAGGGGCGCGGGCGCGCCGACGATGTCCTTGTGGACACCGACCCCGCAAATTCGGACATCGGTGGTGGCTAGGCTCGCCCGTATGAGACGACGCGCCATCGTGGTGGTGGCCTATGAGGGTGTACGGCTGTTGGACGTGACCGCTCCGGTGGAGGTGTTCGCGACCGCTGCCGGGCTGGGCGGGTCCTACACGGTGCGGGTGTGCTCGCCCACCGGGGAGGCGGTGCGCACCTCGGCCGGGTTGCGCCTGCAGGTGGACGGTGCGGTGGGCGGGACGGGGCCGGTGCACACGCTGGTGGTGCCGGGTTCGCCCGAGCTGCCGCGCAGCCCCTGGCCGCCGGGGCTGGCCGGTGCGGTGGAGGAGCTGGCGGGGCGGGCCGAACGTGTGGCCTCGGTGTGCACGGGCGCGTTCGTGCTGGCCGGGGCGGGCCTGTTGGAGGGCCGGCGGGCGACCACGCACTGGCGCCACGCCGCGCTGCTGGCCCGCCTGCACCCGGGGGTGCGGGTGCAGGCGGACGCGATCTACGTGCGTGACGGCAGGGTGCTGACCTCGGCGGGGGTCAGTGCGGGACTGGACGCGTCGTTGGCGATGGTGGAGGAGGACGAGGGTTCGGACCTGGCCCGGGAGGTGGCACGCGACCTGGTGGTGTTCCTGCAGCGGCCGGGCGGGCAGTCGCAGTTCTCGGTGGCCTCGCGCACCTTCCGGCCGCGCCAGGACGTGTTGCGCCCGGTTCTGGACGCGGTGGCCGCCGATCCGGCCGCCGACCACGGCGCTGCGGCGCTGGCCGCACGGGCGGGGGTGAGCACGCGGCATCTGGCGCGGCTCTTTCGGGAGCGGTTGGGCACCACGCCCGCCGCCCATGTGGAGGCGGTGCGCCTGGAGGCGGCGCGCGCCCTGCTGGAGGCCGGGGAGAGTGTGACGGGGGCCGCCCGGCGGTGCGGGCTGGGCAGCGACGAGTCGCTGCGGCGGGTCTTCTGGCGCCACCTGGGACTGACCCCCTCGGCCTACCGGGAGCGTTTCGCCACCGCCCGCCGCTGCCCCTGAGCCGTGTTCGCGCCGGCCCCTCCCCTCCCCCGTGGGAGGGAGGGGGTTCGGGCTGTGGGGGGAGGTGGGGGCGCCCCCACCCGCGCCAGGGTGGAGGCATCGAAGGAACACGCCACCACCGAGGAGTGAGCCCCATGGCCCCCGCACCGCCCACCGTCTCCCCGTCCGCCTCCGGGGGTCTGCGGCCCCTTCTGGTCCCCTGGTCCGTCCTGGCCTGGTCGGCCGCGCTGCTGGGGGTGGGGCTGGGCTGGTTGGCGGGGGTCCTGCCCCGGGGTGTGCCCGACACCGACGGCTTCGGGTCGCTGTTCACCGGGCAGAGCCTGGGCACGGCCGCGGCCGCCGCCATCGCCGTGGGCGCCGCGGGTGTGGTAAGTGCGCTGCTGTTGCTGCGGCGCGAGGGCGCGGGCGGGCGACCGGCGGAGGCGGCGGCCTGGGCGATGGCGGCCGCGGTCCTGCTGGTGTTCCTCGACGGTTCGCTGCTGGCGCTGTTCGGCTACTCCATGATGATGCCGTTCGTGGGCTGGTTCGTGCCCGGCCTGTTCGCCCTCTGGATCGAGGCCGTCCTGGAGCCGACCGCTCTGGTCCTGCTGTTCTGCACCCTGGGCACCGCCCTGTGGGTGGCCGCGGCGCTCACGCACCGCCGGGCCCGGCGCCGGGCCTGCCAGCGCTGCGGGCGCGACGACCACTGGAGCGCGCAGGGCGAGCGCCGGGTGCGGGCGCGCGCCGCCGTGGTGGGGCGCTGGGCGGTGGCGGCCGGTGTGGTGCTGGCCCTGCTCTACCCGATGCTGCGCTTCCCGTGGCTGTTCGGTGTCGTGCCCGGGATGAGCGAGGCCGACTCCGCGATGATCATGGCCGACCCGTACACGATCATGATCGGTGTGGGGCTGGGTTCGGCCGGGGCGGTCGGCGCGGTGCTGACGCTGGGGCTGGTGCAGCGGTGGGGGGTGCGCTTCCCGCGGTGGATGGTGGGTCTGGCGGGCCGGAGCGTGCCGGTCCCGCTGGCGGTGGTCCCGGCCACGGTGGTGGCGGTGGCGCTGGTGGCCATGGGGCGCAGCACCATCGTGCAGCTGGCCACGGAGGACCTGTCCGGCAGCCCGTTGACCGAGCACCTGCACAGCGTGGTGTTCGTGTCGATGGGGCTGTGGGGGGCGGCCCTGGTGGTGGCGACCGCCGCCTACGCGGTGCGTCGGCGCGCCGAGTGCGGGCTGTGCGAGCGGGGTCTGCCCGAGGTGGAGCCGGGCCGCTCCCCCGCCCCGGTGCGGTGAGGGCCGCGCCCCTGGGGGTGCGCGCATGAGGGTGCCCCGCCCGTTTCGGGCGGGGCACCTTGTATGTGCGGGTGCTACTGGATGGGCACGCCGGCGACCTCGCCGAACGATCCGGCGTACAGGGTCATCTCGGTGACGTCGAGCGCGGGGGCGGGGAAGACCGCGATGGCGAAGTACTGCTCGCCCGGGGCGAGGGTGTGGATCTCGTCCGCGAAGTCCTCGTACTCGCCGCCCGCCATGTGGATGCGCACCACGTAGCGGATGATGCCGGTGTCGGGCTCCTCCAGGCGGAACCCGCCCATGGTGCCCTCGGTGTACTGGGCCGGGCTGCCGGGGATGACGGCCTCGTCCACGTCCAGGTCCGCCTCCAGTTCCTCCAGGGTGGAGTTCTGGAAGCCGACCATCTGCACCAGGTAGGCGCCGTCGCGCACCATCGGGTACACGTGCAGGTCCACGTCGTTGTGGGAGACGGTGGTGAAGGGCCCGGTGTTCTCGAAGTAGGGGGCCGGGGGGCCGACGTGGCGCTTGGCCGAGTCCAGGCCCTGGTCGCCCTCGCTGGAGGCGGTGTCGTCCAGGGGCACCTGGTAGGCGAACTCCACCCGGCGGTTGCGGGCGCGGGCGGCCTCGTCGTCGGCGCCGCCCTCCTCGGCCAGGAGTTCGGTGGCGCCGCGGCCCTCGGTGACGAGGGTGAACTCCGAGCCCAGCTCCTCCTCCAGCAGCGCCTTGGCGGCCTCGGCGCGCTGCTCGGACAGGGTCTGGTTGTAGTCGGGGGCGCCCTGGCCGTCGGTGTGGCCGATGATGGTGATCTCGTTGACGTCCGGTCCCAGGTTCTCGCGCAGGGACTGGGCGGCCTGGCGGATGGTCTCGGCGGCCTCGGCGGTGGGTTCGGACTCGTCGACCTCGAACATGTTGTCCGAGTGCAGGGCGATGGTCTCCTGGTCGCCGGAGCGGGTGGTGGAGGCGGTGGGCCCGTCCACGAAGCTCTCGATGGACTGCAGGTAGGCGGAGGTGTCCAGGCCCGGCTCGGGGACGTTGTCGGGGTACCAGATCTGTTCGGGCAGCTCCGGTTCCTGCACGAAGGTGTCGGGGTCGATGTACTCCTGGGCGTTGGGCTCGGGTGCCTGGGTGAACTCGTCGACGTTGGTGACGGGGATGCCGGGCATGTGGCCGACGCCGGCGCCGGTCAGGGACAGGTACTCCACGTCCTCGGACGGGGCGGGGAAGTAGCGGCGGATGGTCGTGGGCAGGCCCTCGTGGGTGGGCATGAAGGGGTCGCCCAGGACGAAGTAGGTGCCGTAGTTCTCGTCGTTGTTCCGGGCGTCGTTGAGCGCGCGCATGACCTCGCCGGAGATGGGGTCGATCATCCGGACGGGGGCGTTGCGGGCGGTGACGGTGCCGGGCAGGGGTTCGAGGAAGTTGTGCTCGACCTCCAGCATGAGGTATTCGCCGTTGTTCTCCAGGCTGTTGATGGTGAGCTCGAACTGGACGTCGTTGCCGTCCTCGACGGACATGCGCGCCTGGCGGACGAACGGGAGCTCGGGGTAGGTGACCTCCTCGGCGGCGGTCTCCTCCTCGGTGGTGGTCTGGGGGTCGGCTCCGGTCTCGCCGCCGGTCAGGTCGCGGATGATGCCGCAGGAGCTGAGGAGAAGGCTCAGCGCCACGGCCGCGCCGACCGCTCCTGTCAGTCGTGTGGACATGGTCTGGGGGACTCCCTCGCGGTTGGTCTGTGGTCTGCCGGTGGGGTGCCGGTCACCTGCTGGTCAGACGCCGCCGATGGGGGCCGGGTTCGGGACGGTGTGCGGATTTCGCCGCGGCAGGGGCGCTGGAGGGGGCGCCGGCGCGCGGGCGGCCCCCGGCCGTGGGACGGTCGGGGGCCGCGGGTGCGGGTGTCAGGACAGGGTGACGGTCTTGGACAGCGAACCGGTGGCGCCGGTGGTGTCGGTGACGGTCAGCGTGATGGTGTAGGTGCCCGGGCCGGGGAAGAAGTGCCAGGTGGTGGCGCCGCTTCCGGTGGTGCCGTCGCCGAAGTCCCAGTGGTAGGACTCGATGGCGGCGTCCCCCTCGGTGGAGGAGCCGGCGTCCAGGCTGCAGTAGGAGAAGAAGGAGTAGCAGGAGCCGGTGAAGGCGGCGGTGGGCGCGGTGTGGTCGGGGGTGCCCACCGACACCTCGGTGGATGTGGTGTGGGTGCGCCCGGCGTCGTCGGTGACGGTCAGGGCGACGTCGTAGGTGCCCTGTTCGGCGTAGGTGTGGGTGGTGGTGGCGCCGCTGCCGGTGGTGCCGTCGCCGAAGTCCCACGCCCAGTCGGTGACCTGCCCGGCCGAGCCGCTGCCGTCGAAGGAGCACTCCAGGGTGGTGTCGTCGCACGAGTGGGTGACGCGCGCGACGGGGCCGTCGGGCGGTGCGGTGTCACCGTCGGCGGGGAAGACGGCGGGGTCGCCCACGTCCATGAGCGGTTCGTGCTCGCCGTCGCCGGAGGTGTCGGTCCAGTCGTGGTTGCCGGCGCCGGTCAGGGTGTCGTACAGGGCCATGACGCCGGCGCGGTCGGTGGGCTTGGCCTCGCCGGTGGCCAGCAGCGCCAGTCCTCCGGCGGCGTGGGGTGAGGCCATGGAGGTGCCGCTGATGGTGTTGTAGCCGCCGCCGGGCCAGGTGGAGGTGATGCAGGAGCCGGGGGCGGCGATGTCGATGACGGCGCCGTAGTTGGAGAACGTGGACAGGGTGTCGTCGGAGTCTCCGCGGCAGGACAGGGTTCCGCCGTTGCCGCCGGGGGCTCCGTCGGAGTCGGCCATGGAGGAGACGGTGAGCACGTCGGGGTGGTTGGCGGGGAAGAAGTTCGCGCCGTCCACGCCGTCGTTGCCGGCGGCGATGGCGTAGGCCACGCCCGCGTCGACCGAGCCGGTGATCGCCTGGCTCAGCGCCTGGTCGGTGCAGCCGTTGCAGCCCAGGCTCATGTTGGCGACGGCGACCTGGTCGGAGTTGGCGGTGACGTAGTCCACGCCCGCGGCGATCCCGGACAGGGTGCCGCTGCCGGCGGAGTTGAGGACCTGGACGTTCCACACGTTGGCGCCGGGGGCGACGCCGACCACGCCCTGGTCGTTGTCGATGGCGGCGGCGCTGCCGGCGACGTGGGTGCCGTGGCCGTTGCCGTCGGTGGCGGTGTTGGCGGTGCAGGTGCCGCTGGTGCAGTCCACCGAGTGGGAGACGTTCAGGTCGGGGTGGGAGCCGTCCACGCCGGTGTCCAGGACGGCGACGGTCACGTCGGGCACGTAGTCGTCCTGGCCGTTGACGTCCAGGTTGGGGTTGTCGGGGGCGAAGACGCGGGCCAGGCCGGTGGGGACGTCCTGGTCGAAGGCGTGGACGGGCTGGTCCTCCTGGACGTAGGCCACGTCGGGGTCCTGGAGCAGGTCGGCGGCCTCGGAGGCGGTCATGTCCGCGGCGTAGCCGGTCAGGGCGTGTTCGTAGACGCCGTGGGGGTCGTCGTCGTTGCGGTCGGCGACCTCGTCGGGGGCGGCGTCCTCGTCCAGGACGACGATGTAGGTGCGTTCGCCGGGGGCGGCGTCGGTGAGGAAGTCGGGCACCTCGGGGGCGGCGGAGGCGGGTGCGGCGGCCAGCAGGGGCAGGAACAGGGCCGCGGCGAACGCGGCACCGATTCTTCGCATGGGGGAACCCTTCGTGGGCGGGGGATCACCAGGGCGTGCTTCGCGGATACTCGCCCTGGGGCGATGGGGTCATCACCCTGGCGTCATCGTGCGTGGCGCACCGTGGCCGGACAATACGTAGTCGCTACGTAGTTCGGTGCTGTGGGGGCGGCTACGTAGGTGCGGCGTCGGTGGGGGCGCTCAGTTCGCGGCGTGAGCGCAGGCCGAGTTTGCCCAGCGCGTTGGCCACGTGGGTCTCCACGGTGCGCGGTGACAGGTGCAGCAGGGCGGCGATCTCGCGGTTGGTGCGGCCCTGGGCGGCCAGGGCGGCGATCTCGCCCTCGCGTGGGGACAGGCGGGCGCCGTGGCGTCCGCGGCCGGTGTCGGGGACGGTGTGCACGCCCTGGGAGCGCAGTGCGCGCCGCACGCGGGCGGCGTCCCAGGAGGCGCCCAGGGCGCTGTACTGCTCCAGTGCGGCGCGCAGGGCCCCCACGCCCGCGGCGGTGCCGCGGCCGCCGGGCAGGGCCAGGTGGGTGCGGGCGCTGTCCTCGCGTACCTGGGCGGCGTCGTAGGGGCGGGGCATGCGCGCATAGCCCTGCTCGGCCTGGCGGTACAGGGCCAGGGCGCGTTCGTGGCCGCCCTCGTCGTGGGCCAGGGCGGCCTCCAGGCGCAGCAGGGCGGTGCGGGCGGCGGGGGCGTCGGTGCCGCGCAGTCCGGCGGCGAAGCGGGTGCACAGGTCGCGGGCCACGGCGCGGCGCCCGCACGCCATCAGGGCGCACAGGCCGGGCAGCAGGTCGGCGGCCCAGACCCACACGCCCTTGCTCGCGATGAGCAGGACCAGGTCCTGGACGTGGTGCCAGGCGGCGGCGGGGTCGCCCTGGGCGGTGGCCAGGCGGGCGGACAGCCCGGCGGCGAAGGCGCGTACGGGCACGGTGTAGTCGGGGGCGTCCTCGGCGCCGGTGTCGGCGCGCAGGTCGCCCAGGCGGGCCTGGGCGGTGGCGGGGTCGCCCTGGGCCAGGGCCAGGGCGGCGCGCACCAGGGTGAGTTCGGCGGTGACGGCGTGCAGGCGGGCCAGGCTGGGTGAGCGCAGGTCGCGTTCGGTGCGTTCGGCCAGGCCCGTCCACCGTCCGCGCGCCCAGTCCAGCATCAGGCGCAGGGTGCGGGCGCTGGCGTGCACGTAGGGGGTCTGGTCGGGGGGCGAGTACTGGGCGGCGTCGTCCAGGTGGCCGTCGGCGCGGTCGTAGTGGCCGAGCATGAGGGCGGCGTCGGCGAGGTTGAGGGAGCCGCGGGCGAACTCGCGGCGCCGTGCGAGGACTTCGGGGCCGGGGTGGGTGCGTGTGGTGCCGGGGTCGGGCAGGGCGATGTCCCAGGCGGCGGGGTCGCCGATCTGGGCGAGCAGGGTGGCCTGGTTGACGGCCACGACCTGGGGGGTGGCCGGGTTGCGGCTGCGGCGGGCGGCGGTGACGGCCTGGTCCATCCAGCGCAGGTGGGTGTCGACGGGGTCGGGGGTGGAGCGGGGCACGGCCAGGGCGCACATGGCGCGTGCGGCCAGGTCGGGGCGGGTGGAGAGTTCGGTGGCGGCGCGTACGAGTTCGCCGCGTGCGGTGTGTCCGCGGGCGGCCTGGTTGAGCAGGAGCAGGCCCAGCTCCATGCGTAGTTCGCCGCGTTCGGCGGCGCTCATGCCGGGGGTGGTCAGGACGTCGCGCAGCACGGTGATGGTGTGGTCGGCGCTCAGGCCGGTCAGGGCGGCGCGGCCCAGGTTCAGGGCCAGGTCGCGGCGGCGGGGGGCGGGCAGGTCGGGGCGGGCCAGGGCGTCGCGCAGCAGGGCGACGGCGGTGGCGTCCTCGCCCGCGGCCAGGGCGTGTTCGGCGGCGCGTGCGGCGTGTTCGGTCCAGCGGTCGTTCTCGCCGCTCTCGCGCGCGTGGCGTGCCAGGAGGGCGTGGGGCGGGTCGGCGGTGCGGCCCAGGACGTCCAGGGCGGCGCGGTGCAGGCGGCGGCGCCGGTCCTGGCGCAGGTGGTCGTGGCAGACCTGGTGCAGCAGGGGTGTGGCGGGGGTGAGGGTGGCGGGGGCGGTGGCGGTGAGTACGGCGCGGCGGGTGGCCTGGGCCAGGGCCTTGTCGGCGCGTTCGGGCGGCAGGCCGGCGATGCGGGCCAGGTGGGTCTCGTGGGCGGGGCCCTCCAGGACGCTGGCGGCGTGGACCAGGCGGCGGGCGTCGCGTCCCAGGGTGCGTACGCGGTCCAGGAGCCAGTCGCGCAGGGGTGCGGGTACGGGTGGGCGGGCGGGGATGAGGGGTTCGGTGTCGGGGGTGGCGGTGGCGGCCAGGTGGTGCAGGGTCTGGGTCAGGGCCAGGGGCAGGCCGCCGGTCCAGTCCCTGAGGCGGTGGGCGTCGGCGGGGGTGACCGGGTGCGGGTGCAGGACGTCTTCGGCCAGGGTGCGTACGTCGGCGGTGGTGAGGGGGCCCAGGGTGATCTCGTCGTGGCGGGTGCCGGGGGGTGTGCGTGCGGCCAGGGCGGCCAGGCGCACCGAGCGGGGCAGTTCCTCGGGGCGGTAGGTCAGGACCAGGGACAGGTGCGGGGGCAGGCGCGGGGTGAGGTAGCGCAGCAGGTCATGGGTGGCGGTGTCGATCCACTGGGCGTCCTCCAGGACCAGGACGGCCGGTCCCAGGGCGTCCAGGAGTTCGGCCAGGGCGCGGTAGGTGCGGTGGTGGTCGGCGGCGGGTGTGGGTGCGGGGGGCAGGGGGCGGGGCAGGTGGGCGGTGTGTTCGGGCAGCAGGGGGGCCAGGGCGCCGCACAGCGGGCTGAGCCCGTCGGGGACGGGGGCCTGGCGCAGGGCCTCGACCAGGGCGGCGTAGGGGAAGGGGTCGGTGCGGGGCGGGCAGCGTCCGGTCAGGACGGTGGTGTCGGGGTCCTCGGTCAGGGTGTGGACCAGGCGGGTCTTGCCCGATCCGGCCGGGCCGGCCAGGAGGACGACGGCTCCGGGGGCGGCGGCGGCGCGCAGGCGGCGTTGGTGGAGTTGACGGCCGACGAGTGGGGGAAGGCGCACACCTGACGACGTTATAGCGACACCGGGGGCAGGAAAAGGGGGTCTGGTCCGACGATCGGTGTCGGATCGCCTTTGATACTGAACGGTAGGCCAGGTCTGTGGGGTGGTGGTGGGGGCGGCGGCGCAGGTGCGGTGGCGTGTGGGGGCGCGGATCGGGCATAGTGGCCGCTTCGGTGGACGAGAGGGACCCGGGGTGTGCGGATGGTGGAGACGATGCATGCGCTCGTGCCGGTGTCGGCGGTGGTGCTGTCCGGGCTCTTCGCCGGGCTGTTCTTCGCGTTCTCGATCGCGGTGATGCCGGGGCTGGCGCGGGTGGGCGACCGCGCGATGATCGAGGCGATGCAGGGTATGAACGCCGCCATCCTCAACCCGTGGTTCGCGGTGGTGTTCGTGGGGGCGCCGGTGACGGTGCTGGCCTCGCTGGTGCTGCACGCGAGTTCGGGTGAGGCGGGGGCCGCGGTGTTCTCGGCGGCCTCGCTGGTGCTGCTGGTGGCGGTGTACGTGATCACCTTCGGGGTGAACGTGCCGCGCAACAACGCTCTGGAGCAGGCCGGCCCGGCCGAGCGGGTCGGTGATCCCGCGGAGGTGCGGGCGGCCTTCGAGGGTGTGTGGGTGCGCTGGAACCATGTGCGGACGCTGGCGTCCGCGGCCGCGCTGGTGTGCGCGGTGATGGCGCACTGACGCCGTCGGGGTGCCCGCCGCCGTGGCTGTGCGGCGGGCACCGGTGGGCGCGGGTCAGCTCACCGGCGCGGCGTCGCTGGAGTCCAGGCCCGCGAGCAGCGCGTTGACGTCGCGCACGCATCCGCCGCACCCGGTGGTGGCGCGGGTGGCCGTGGCGATGGCGTCGCGGTCGCGGGCCCCGTCCAGCCACGCCTGCTCGATGTCGGTGCGGGTGACCGCGTTGCACCGGCACACCAGGGCCTCGGGGGTGCCCGGGGCGTCCTGCTGGGGGGCGGCCGTGGGCAGCCCCTGGACCAGGGCCAGGCGGTCGGCGGGCACGGGGGCGCCGGTGTCGTGCAGCTGGGAGACGGTGGCGGCGGCCTCGGGGAAGCCGAGCAGGACGGCGCCCACCACCTTGTCCTGGTGCACGACGAGCTTGGCGTAGCGGCCTCCGTGGGCGTCGCTGACGGTGACGGTCTCCAGGCCGGGTGCGTCGTCGTCCTCGTGCACCTGTCCGAAGGAGGTCAGTTCGATCCCCTGGGCCTTGAGGCGGGTGAGGGGGCTGGAGCCGGTGTAGCGGGCCTGGGGGTCGGTGCCGGTCAGGCGCCGGGCCAGGACGGCGGCCTGTTCCCAGCCGGGCTGGACGAGGCCGGCGCCGCCGCCGGTGTGCTGGGCGCAGTCGCCGATGGCGTGCACGCGCGGGTCGGAGGTGCTCAGGAAGTCGTCGACCAGGATGCCGTGCTCGACCTCGATCCCGGCGTCCTTGACGAGTTCGGTGTTGCCGCGCACCCCGGCGGTGACGACCAGGACGTCGCCGGGCAGGACGCGTCCGTCGTCCAGTTCCAGGCCGGTGCCCGGGACCCAGCGCGAGGCCACCCGCCAGGAGTGCACGGTCACGCCCAGGTCCTCGTAGAGGCGGCCCAGGATCTTCGCGGCGGGCTTGTCGATCTGGCGGCGCATGATCCAGGGCGAGGACTCCACGACCGAGACCCGGGCGCCGCGCCCGGCCAGGCCGCGTGCGGCCTCCAGGCCCAGGACGCCTCCGCCCAGCACCACCACGGGGGCGCCGGGGCGCACCAGGGAGAGCAGGCGCTCGCAGTCGGCCAGATCGCGCAGGGCGGTCACGCCCTCGCCCGGGCGCCCGTCCTTGGCCGAGACGCCGGTGACGGGCGGGAAGGAGGCGCGGGCGCCGGTGGCCATGACGAGTTCGTCGTAGGGCAGCTGGGAGCCGTCGTCCAGGGTGAGGGTGCGCTGGGCGGTGTCCAGGGCGGTGGCGGTCAGGCCGGTGCGGACGGTGACGCCGGGGGTTTCGGGCACGGGCAGGCGGATCTGTTCGGGGGTGTAGTCGCCCGCGACCACGCCTGAGAGCAGGACGCGGTTGTAGGCGGGGTGGGGTTCGGTACCGATGACGGTGACGTGGACGCGCCGCCCCTCGGGGTCGAGCCTGGCGGTCTCCTCGGCGAAGCGGGCGCCGACCATCCCGTTGCCGACGACCACGATCTGGCGCGGGGACGCGCCCTGCACGGTGCTCAACTACTGCCTCCAGGTGGGTGGGTGTGGGCGTCCCGGGCGGCGTCGGCCGGGTCTGGTGGGACGGGGTGGGCGGGTGCGGTCCTCAAGGGGCGGGTGCGGGTTCGAGCCGCACGGCGCTGACCTTGAACTCGGGCATGCGGCTGGTGGGGTCCAGGGCGGGGTTGGTGAGGTTGTTGGCGCTGTGTTCGCCGCCGAAGTGGAAGGGCAGGAACACCGTGTCCAGGCGGGCGGTGTGGTCGATGCGCACCCGGGCGCGGGTGTGTCCGCGCCGGGAGGAGACGGTGGCCCACTCCCCGGCCGCGAGTCCGGCGCGGGCGGCGGTGTCGGGGTGGACCTCCACGTACACCTCGGGTTCGGCCGCGCTCAGTTCGCGCACGCGGCGGGTCTGGGCGCCGGACTGGTAGTGGCCCATGAGGCGGCCGGTGGTGGCCAGCAGCGGGTACTCGGCGTCGGTCTCCTCGGCGGGGGGCCGGTGGGCGACCGCGACGAAGCGCGCCAGCCCGTCGGGGTGGGCGAAGGCGTCCAGGAACAGGCGCGGTGTGGGGGCGGACCCGGGCAGCACGGGCCAGTACAGGGCCTCGCCGTCGGCCAGGCGCTCGGGGGTGGCGCCGGAGTAGTCGGCCGCTCCCCCGGCCGAGGCACGGCCCAGTTCGGCCAGGACGGTGTCGGGGTCGGTGGGGAAGCGTTCGGAGGGCTGGCCGAGGCGGGTGGCCAGCGCGGAGAGCACCTCCAGGTCGGTGCGTACGCTCTGGGGGGGTGCGGTGGCGCGGTTGCGGCGCAGGATGCGGCCTTCGAGGTTGGTCATGGTGCCCGACTCCTCGGCCCACTGGGCCACGGGCAGGACGACGTCGGCCATCGCGGCGGTCTCGGAGAGCACGAAGTCGGCGGCGACCAGGAAGTCCAGGGAGGCCAGGCGTGATCGCACCCGTTGCGAGTCGGGGGCCGAGACCAGGGGGTTGGAGCCGAACAGCAGCATGGCGCGCGGCCCGCCGCCCTCGCCCAGGGCGTCCAGGAGTTCGAAGGCCGAGCGGCCGGGCCCGGGCAGGGTGTCGGGGTCCACTCCCCACACGTCGGCCACGTGCGCGCGGGCGTCGGGGTCGGCGATCTTGCGATAGCCGGGCAGCTGGTCGGCCTTTTGTCCGTGCTCGCGTCCGCCCTGGCCGTTGCCCTGGCCGGTGATGCACCCGTAGCCGGAGCCCTGGCGGCCGGGCAGGCCCAGGGCCAGGGCCAGGTTGATCCACGCCGAGACGGTGTCGGTGCCCTTGGCGTGCTGTTCGGTTCCGCGTCCGGTGAGGATGTAGGCGGATCGGTTGCGGGCGGCCCGCCCGAGCAGGTCGGCGGCGGCGCGGATGCGTGCGGCGGGCACCCCGGTGACCTGTTCGGTGCGTTCGGGCCACCAGGCGGCGGCGTGCTCCCAGGCCCGGTCGAAGCCGGTGGTGCGGCGGTCGAGGTAGTCGTCGTCGGCCCAGCCCTGGATGCGGGCGGCGTGCAGGAGCCCCAGGGCCAGGGCCAGGTCGGTGCCGGGGCGGGGCGCCAGGTGCACGCCGCCGTTGTCCAGGGCGACGCGGGCGGTGGCCGAGCGGCGCGGGTCGATGACGATCAGGGTGGGTGCGGAGAGGTGGCCCATCATGGGCGGCATGGTCTCGGCGGGGTTGGCGCCGGCCAGCAGGACCACCTCGGCCTGGCCGACGTCGGTGAGCGGGAAGGGCATCCCGCGGTCGAGCCCGAAGGCCTTGGTGGAGCCGGCCGCGGCCGAGGACATGCAGAACCGGCCGTTGTAGTCGATCTGGGAGGTCGCCAGGGCCAGGCGGGCGAACTTGCCCAGGGTGTAGGACTTCTCGTTGGTCAGGCCGCCGCTGCCGAACACCGCCACCGTGTCGGGACCCGACTCCGCCCTCAGGGCGAGCAGGCGTTCGGCGATGTGGTCAAGGGCGGTGTCCCAGTCCACCTCGGTGAGCGGGGAGCCGCGGTCCTTGCGCATCAGCGGTCGGGTGAGGCGGTCGGGCACGGTGAGCACCTCTGCGGAGGTCCACCCCTTGCGGCACAGGCCTCCCCGGTTGGTGGGGAAGTCCGCCGGGCGGGCGGCGAGCCGTCCGTCTGGTCCGGGTTCCAGGTGCATGGCGCACTGCAGGGCGCAGTAGGGGCAGTGGGTCTGGGTGCTCGTGCCGTGGGTCATCGTGCGACGGTCTCCGTGGTGCCGGTCGGGGTGGTGGTGGAGGCGGTGGCCGCGGGGGTGCGCATGTAGACGGCGTAGGTGATGATCGCGCACACCGTGTAGAAGGCGAGGAAGGCGAGGAAGCCGGGGGCGGCCGACTCGGTGGCGCGGAAGGACTCGCGGAAGACGAGGTTGATGGCGACGCCGCCCATGGCGCCCATCGCGCCGATCAGGCCGAGCATGGAGCTGGCGATGCGCTTGTTGTAGGCCAGGGTCTCCTCGCGGGGGGCGCCCTGGGCGATGGCGTTCTGGGCCTTGGCGGCGTAGATGGAGGGGATCATCTTGTAGGTGGAGCCGTTGCCGATGCCGGTCAGGACGAACACGACGCAGAAGGCGCCGATGAACACGGCCAGGGAGTCGGCGTTGATGGCGGCCACGACCACGCCGGTGCCGGCGACCATGGCGACGAAGTTCCACAGGGTCACGCGGGCGCCGCCGAAGCGGTCGGCCATCTTGCCGCCGATCGGGCGGATGAGCGAGCCGATCGTGGGGCCGAGGAAGGTGATGGAGGCGGCCTGCAGGGGTTCGAGGCCGAACTGGTTCTGCAGCAGCAGGCCGAAGGCGAACCCGAAGCCGATGAAGGATCCGAACGTGCCGACGTAGAGGAAGGACATGATCCAGAAGTGGCGGTCCTTGGTGGCGGCGAGCTGGGCGGAGGCGTCGCTGCGGGCACCGGCGAGGTTGTTCATGTGGCGGATCGCGACCCAGATCGCCAGCAGGATGAACGGCACGTAGAACAGCGGGACGAAGTGTCCGCCCTGTGCGGTGAAGAGCGCGATGACGCCGAGGCCGACGAGCTGGACGGTGGCCACGCCGATGTTGCCGCCGCCGGCGTTCATGCCCAGGGCCCACCCCTTCTCCTTCTCGGGGAAGTAGAAGTTGATGTTGGCCATGGAGGAGGAGAAGTTGCCGCCGCCGATGCCGGCGATGGCCGCCAGGACCAGGAAGAGCCAGTAGGGCGTCTGCGGTGCCTGGATGAGGAAGACCGCCAGGCCGGTGGGGACCAGCAGCATCGTGGAGGAGATGATCGTCCAGTTGCGGCCGCCGAAGAAGGGCACGGCCAGGGTGTAGGGCACCCGCAGGACCGCGCCGACGAAGGCGACCACCGACACCAGCAGGAACTTCTGCTCGGGCGCCCAGTCGAACCCGGTGGCGGGGGTCATGAACAGGACCAGCACCGACCAGATGCTCCAGATGGAGAAGCCGATGTGCTCGGAGAAGATCGAGGCCCACAGGTTGCGCTGGGCGACCGGGCGCCCCTTCTCCCGCCAGAACGTCTCGTTCTCGGGATCCCAGTCGGTGATCCAGCTCTTGCCCGTGCGGGCGGCGCGTTGGCCAGTCTCGGGGGTCACGGCCGGGCCTTCCTGTTCGACGGTTGGTGACAAAACCGAAGGTAGGAAGCTTGCGTGTCCGCGACATGTCCAGCCGTAACACGCAAGAAACAGTCGCCTCACCCAGAGCGGCCGACGGCGGTGAGAACCCCATGTTACGGGCGTTGTCAGCGGTGTGGCACACGCGTTTCGCATCCGGTGTGGTGTTGCACACGGTGGCGCCGTCGAGGCGCTATCGTGCCGAACCGGGGACCGGAGCCGATCGGAGACGCGCGATGGATCACGTCAACCTCACCGACCACCTGGGGGCGGCGCTGGGGCGCCCGCTCACGCTCGCCGTGGTGGGGGCCGGGGCCCGGGGGCGCGCCTACGCGCGCATGGCCGCCGACACCGGGGCGGCCCGGGTGGTGGCCGTCGCCGAGCCGGACCGGGCGCGGCGCGAGGACCTGGCGCACGCCTTCGGGATCAGCGGTGACCACGCCTTCACCGGCTGGGCGGAGCTGGCCGCCCGCCCGCGTCTGGCCGACGCCGCCGTCGTGGCGACCCTGGACCACGACCACCTGGGCGCCGCCACCGCGCTGGCCGGGGCCGGTTACGACCTGCTGCTGGAGAAGCCCGTGGCCACCACCGAGGCGGACTGCGACGCGATCGGGCGGGCCGTGGAGCGGGCCGGTGTGACGGCGGCCGTGTGCCACGTGCTGCGCTACACCCCCTACACCAGCGCGCTCAGGGCGCTGGTGGAGTCCGGTGCGATCGGGGAGGTCGTCAGCGTCCAGCACCTGGAGCCGGTCGGCCACGCCCACTTCGCGCACTCCTACGTGCGGGGCAACTGGCACGACGAGCGCACCTCGGGTTTCAGCCTGCTCACCAAGAGCTGCCATGACGTGGACTGGCTCGCCTACCTGGTCGGGCGGCCCGTGGCCAGGGTGTCATCCTTCGGCGGCCTGCACCACTTCCGGCCCGAGCACCGCCCGGCCGGGGCGGCGGATCGGTGCGTGCACTGCCCCCGGCAGGTGGAGGCCGCCTGCCCGTACTCGGCGGCGCGCATGTACCGCGACGGGCTGCGCGAGGACAGCCCGCACCGGCATTTCACCCAGGTGATGGCCGGAGAGCTCACCAGCGAGGCCGTGGAGCGCGCCTTGCGCCACGGCGACTACGGCCGGTGCGTGTACGGCGGCCACAACGACGTCGCCGACCACCAGGTCGTCAACCTGGAGTTCGACGGCGGCGCCACCGCCTCGTTCACGATGACGGCCTTCACCCCGATGGAGGACCGCCGCACGACGGTGTTCGGCACGCGTGGGCAGGTCACCGGCGACGGCCGCCACGTCCACCACTTCGACTTCCTGACCGGGCGGACCACGACCACCGACACCTGGGAGCGGGCCCCCGAGGGGCCGGACGGGCACGGCGGGGGTGACGCGGGCCTGGTGGCCGCTTTCGTGGCGGCCCTGCACCAGGGGCGGCCGGAGCTGATCCGCTCCGGCCTGGCCGAGAGCATCGCCACGCACCGGGTGGTGTTCGCCGCCGAGCGCGCCCGCCGCCAGGACAGGGTCGTCGTGCTGTGAGGGGCCCTCACTCCAGGGGCGCGTGCACGCTCTTGCGGGCGCTGTCGTAGATGATCTGGCTGCGGAAGCTCATCACCTCGCGGCGCTGGGTGAGCCGGTCGATGAGGAAGCTGTGCAGCGTGTCCAGTGAGGGCAGGGACACGTGCACGAGGAAGTCCTGTTCGCCGGCCACCACGTAGACCGCCAGGACCTCGGGCAGTGCGAACATCGCGGCCTTGAAGCCCTCGATCACCTGGCGGCTGGGCGGGCGCAGTTGCACCGAGATGAACGCCTCGACCACACGGTTGAGCGCCGCCGGGTCGATGTCGGCGTGGTAGCCGCGGATGACGCCGCGCCGCTGGAGCAGGCGCACCCGCTCCAGGCAGGTGGAGGGCGCGATGCCCAGCCGTCCGGCCAGTGCGCGGTTGGTCTGGCGCGCATCCGTTTGGAGTTCGCGCACGATCGCCGAATCAAGTTCGTCCATACGGGTGAGCCTACGCTCATGTCGGAATTTCGTTCGGACCCAGGCCGCAGGTTCCGCGCGTATGCCTAGTGTCAGGACCCATGACACAGCAGATGAACGAGGAAAAGGCCGCGCGTCCGTCCACCAAGGTGGTCGTCGTCCTGCGCGAGGACCTGGAGGCTCCGCTGGCGGCCAACGCGGGCGCGGTGCTGGGCCTGGCCCTGGGCGGGCGCCTGGAGAACTCGGTGGCGGCCGACGGCAAGGACGCCGGCGGCGGCGTCCACGCGGGGCTCAACCCGCACCCCGTGCCGATGCTGGCCGCCTCGGGCCGGGCCCTGCGCACCCTCAAGGCCGAGGCCGACGGGCGCGGGGTCACGGTGGTCGGGTTCAACGAGGTGGCCCGCCGCTCCCGCGACTACGTGTCCTATCTGGACGCGCTGGCCCGGACCGGGCCCGAGGAGGTGGAGTACGTGGGGCTGGCCCTGTACGGGCGGCGCGCCGACGTCAACAAGATCACCCGGCGCCTGCCCCTGCTGCGCTGAGGGGCGGGCGCCGGCACGGGCCGGTCCCCTGGCGGCGTGCCCGGCCGTGCCCGCGCGGGCACGCCACCCCCGCCGGGCGCCGGGGGTCAGCCCGCGCGGCGCCCGGCCAGGGCCGCCAGCTCCGCGAGGGAGGTGACCCGTTCGACCTCGGCGTCGGTGAGGCGGTCGATCATCGCCCGGTAGGCCTGGGCCTGCGCGGTGGTGGGCAGGCGCCCGGCGTGCACCTCGGGCAGCCCCAGCTCGAACCCGCACACGGCCCGCGGCGGGTGTCGGTGCGGGTGGCGGCTCACCGACCAGGCCACGCGCAGGGCGTGCTCGTTGCCGGGCGGGACGCCGGGCCGGTCGTGCTCGCGGGCGGCGTAGCGGTGGCCGTCGGCCGCGTCGCAGGGGTCGCAGCCCCGTGCGCCCGACCCCAGCGCCCGCCCGCACTCGGGACAGTCCAGCCGCTGCAGGGCGGCGTCCACCACGCGCCAGTCGAACAGGTCGGGTTCGGCCGCCACCAGGCGGGCCAGGTCGGTCTCCTCGTCGCCGCCGGGAGCCACGGCCCACCGCGCGCACGTGCGCGACCAGGCCCGCTCCACCTGCGCGGCGACGTCGGCCAGGGCGTGGGCCACGTCGGCGCCGCGCCGGTGGTCGGGTGTGGCTTCCATGCCCGTACGGTAACCGGCCGGCGCGCGGTGGAGCGAGCCGTTTTCGCGGCTCAGACCGCCGCGCCCAGCACCGCGGCGGCGACCACCGGGGCCGCGTACAACAGCGGGGCGGCGACGTGGGCGTACACGCGGGCGCGGAGCACGGTGATGACCGCGCCGGTGAAGTACAGGCACAGGCCGATCGTGGCGAGCAGTCCGATCACCGGCACGAACAGGCCCACCAGCAGGCCGACCGCGCCGGCGGCCTTGGCGGTGCCCAGCCAGAGCATCCAGGACTCGGGGACGCCGTAGTCGGTCAGGGGCCCGGTGACCCACGGGGCGCGGGCGAAGACGCAGACGGCGGAGAAGCCGACGAAGGCGGCGGCCAGGACGGTGGTGATGACGTGGGCGTCGTACATGGGAGTGCTCCAAAGGCGGTGTCGTGGTCCCCTGTCACCGCCTTGAACCCCGCCCGGCGCGCGGGTGTGACGGCTCGGCGCAAGCCGTCTTCACATGTGGCACAGGTCACGCCACGGCTTCGCCCGCTCCTCCGGGGCGCCGCTCCCCCGGTGCCGCGGCGGTGACGGCGCCGGGCCCGTGGCCGACGGCGGCCGCGTCCGCCGTCACTCCCGCGTGGTCCCCGGCGCGCTGGAGGCGCGTACGACCAGCTCGGGCGCGAGGCGGATCGCGTGGTGGGGCCGGTCCGTGTGCTCGCTCAGGCGCTGGTCGAGCAGCCGCACCGCCTCCTCGGCGAGCCCGGTGACGGGCTGGCGGACGGTGGTCAGGGCGGGTTCGGCCAGGGAGGCGATCGCGACGTCGTCGAACCCGGTGACGGCGACCTCGCCAGGGATGTCCGCCCCCATCCGGCGCAGCTGCTGCATCGCGCCCACCGCGATCAGGTCGTTGGCGCAGACCACGGCGTCGGGGCGCGAGGGCCACACGCGCTCGGCCGCGGCGCGCCCCCACTCCACGGAGAAGTCGCCGAGCTCGACGCGTTCGGCGCCCGCGGGGTCCAGGGCCGCGACCCCGTTGCGGTAGGCGGTGCGCCGTTCCACGGCCGCGGAGTCGGTGCCGGCCGAGCCCAGGAAGCACACGCGCCGGCGGCCGGTGCCGGCCAGGTGGTCCAGGACCAGGGCCATGCCCGCGGTGTTGTCCACGGCCACGGAGTCGGCGACGTCGGTGCCGCAGCGGCGGTCGAGCTGGACCAGGGGTGTGCGCTGGGCCCCGGCGGCCACCGCCGCCCGGCTGTGGGCCTCGTGGACGGGGATGACCAGCAGGGCGTCCACCTGCCGGTCCAGCAGCGCGCTGATGCGCGAGGCCTCCAGCTCCGGGTCGTCGTCGCAGTCGGCGATCAGCAGGCCGCGCCCGCGGCTGTGGAGGGCGTGCTCCACACCGCGCACGAGCATGGGGAAGAACGGGTTGGTGATCTGGGGCAGGACCAGGCCGATGGTCCCGGTCGAACGGCTGCGCAGGGCGCGGGCCACCTGGTTGGGGCGGTAGCCCAGGCGCTCGGCGGCCGCCCGGACCTTGCGGTCGGCCTGGGCCCCCACGGTGCGGGTGCCGCCCAGGACCCGGGAGACGGTGGCGATCGAGTAGCCCGACTCCCGCGCCACATCGCGCAGCGTCACCTCTGGCATGTGCGGACCCCTCACCGTGAACGAGTAGCTGTGGGTAAACGTTATCACCGTCACATCCGCCAAGACAGTCGCCTGTGGCCTCGGCTTTTCTCGACCCCGGATTGACATGAGCCAGATCACCGAGCAACGTGTGTGAGAACGTTTACCGACAGAGAGGTGTGCCGTGGCACCCGCACCGATCGTGCTCGACAGCGATCCCGGCCTGGATGACGCCGTCGCACTGCAGTACCTGCTCGGCACCGGGCTGTGGGACCTGAAGGCCTACACCGCGGTGGGCGGCAACGCCCCGGTGGACCGGGCCTTCCGCAACGCCCGCGGCCTGGCGCGGGCCTTCGGCATCGACGGTGACGTCCCGGTCCACCGGGGCGCCGGCCGCACCGTCAGCCGGGTCGTGAGCGACTCGGGCTTCCACGGACCCACCGGGCTGGGCGAGGAGGAGCTCCCCGACTCCACGGCGCCCGAGCAGGAGGAGTCGGCGGCCGCCGCGCTCCTGCGGCTCTCGCACCGCCACGAGGGCGAACTGACCGTCGTGGCCACCGGGCCGCTCACCAACGTCGCCGCCGCGCTCCTGCAGGACCCGGGCCTGGCCCGCCGGGTGCGCCGCCTGGTCTTCATGGGCGGAGCCGCCCGGGTGCCGGGCAACTGCACCCCGCTGGCCGAGTTCAACGTCTGGGCCGACCCGGACGCGGCCGACATCGTGGTCTCCAGCGGCATCCCGTACACGATGGTCGGCCTGGACGCCACCCACGGCTGGCGCTTCACGCACCAGGACCTGGCCCGGCTCGACGCCGCGGGCCCGGGCCAGGAGATGACCGCCCGCTTCATGCGCACCTACCTGCGGGCCTACGAGACCAACCACGGGGACGGCTCCTGCCCCCTGCACGACCCGCTGGCGGTCGGCGTGGCGGCCGAGGAGTCCTTCGTCACCACCGCCACCGGCACGGTCGTCGTGGAGTGCGCGAGCGAGCTGGGCCGCGGCCAGACCGTGTTCCTGGCCCAGGACAAGGCCGAGCGCTACTCCTACCCGCCGCACATCCTGGACCGCACCCGCCACACGGGCCGGGTGGCCCTGGGAACCGGGCCGCGCGACTTCAGCACCCACTTCACCGAGACCCTGCTACGCCGTCCCAGCCTCTGACCGGCCGGGCGCACACGAGCGAGAGAGAACCATGAACATACTCTGGGGCCTGGGCGGTATGGCCGCCCTGATGGCCATCGCCGTCGCGTTCTCCAGCGACTGGCGCGCGATCAAGCCGCGCACGGTCCTGGGCGCGCTGGCCATGCAGCTGGCCATCGGTGTCCTGGTCCTGTACTGGGAGCCGGGGCAGCGCGCGCTCGCCTGGGCCTCACAGGGGGTCGGCGCGGTCATCCACGCCTCCGACGCCGGGATCGACTTCCTGTTCGGCGACCTGGTGGCGGGCGAGGGCATGGTCTTCGCCCTCCAGGTGCTGCCCGTGGTGATCTTCGTGGCCTCCCTGGTCGCGGTGCTCTTCCACCTGGGCATCATGCAGAGGGTCATCAACGTCATCGGCGGCGCCCTGCAGTGGGTGCTGGGCACCAGCCGGGCCGAGTCGATGAACGCCGCCGCGAACGTGTTCGTGGGCCAGTCCGAGGCGCCGCTGTTCATCCGCCCCTACCTGGCCAGGATGACCCGCTCGGAACTGTTCGCCGTGATGGTCGGCGGCGTCTCGACCGTGTCCGGGACGGTGCTGCTGGGCTACTCGCTGCTGGGAGCGCGGCTGGACTACCTGATCGCGGCCAGCTTCATGGCCGCCCCGGCGGCGCTGCTGATGGCCAAGATCATCATCCCCGAGACCGAGCGGGCCGAGACCGCGGTCGGCGTGACTGATTCCGAGCGGGCCGGCGGCGCGGGCGCGGCGCCCGCCCCGGCCGAGGTCCCCGGGGGTGTGTCGGTCCAGGCGAAGGACGGCGGGCAGGCCACCGAGGAGGCTGCCGAAGAGGGGCAGGAGGCCGGGCAGGACAGGCCGCGCAACGTCATCGACGCCGCCGCCCGGGGCGCGGCGGACGGCCTGAAGCTGGCGGCGACCATCGGCGCCATGCTGCTGGCGTTCATCTCGCTGGTCGCCCTGCTCAACCTGATCCTGGGCGCGGTCGGCGGACTGTTCGGCGCGCCGGACCTGAGCTTCCAGCAGCTCATCGGCTACGTGTTCGCCCCGGTCATGACGCTGATCGGCGTGCCGTGGAGCGAGGCGGTCGCCTCGGGCGGCTTCGTGGGGCAGAAGATCGTGCTCAACGAGTTCGTGGCCTTCGTCGACTTCGCTCCGCAGATCGAGGACTTCAGTCCCAAGACCGCGGCGATCACCACCTTCGCGCTGACGGGGTTCGCCAACCTCGGCTCGCTGGCGATCCTGCTGGGCGGGGTCGGCAGCCTGGTCCCCGGGCGCAGGGGCGAGATCGCCGAACTGGGCCTGCGGGTGATCCTGGCCGGAACCCTGGCCAACCTGATGAGCGCCGCGATCGCGGGCATGCTCATCGGCTGAGCCCGCCGGACCGCCCGCGGCCCCGACGGGGCCTGCTCGCCTCCTCAGGGCCGCGGGCGGGTGGCGTACAGGTACAGCAGGGCGTTCATCGACGTGCCGCTGACCAGCGTGCGCTCCCGGACCAGGTCCGGTACCCGTGCCAGCGGCAGCCAGGTGATCCGCTCGGACTCCCAGTGGTCGGTGGGGGCGCCCACGCGTTCGGCGGAGTCGGCCACGAAGACGTGGTGCTCGCTGTCGGTGAGGCCGTTGGAGGGCTGGGCGTACAGCAGCGGGCGCAGGGGGCCGGGCCGCCAGCCGGTCTCCTCCTCGGTCTCGCGGGCCGCGGCCGCCATCGTGCTCTCCCCCGGCAGGACCCCGCCCATGGGGATCTCATAGCCCCAGGTGTCGGTGATGAACCGGTGCCGCCACAGCAGCAGCACGCGGTCCTGGTCGTCGCACACCACGGCCCCCGCACCGGGCGGGCGGCGCAGCAGGCGGTGGGCGATGCGCCGGCCTCCGGGCAGTTCGACCTCGGCGATCCGCAGGTCGATCCAGGGGTCGGTGTAGAGCGACTTCTCCGAATGGACGGTCCAGCGCACAGGCGGTCTCTCCCTCAGGCGGATGCGTGGACCCACCGGGCGCCCACGGCACTGCCTCTCCCGTGCCCCGGATCGGGCGCCGCCACGCGCGTCGAGGGGCCACGGCCCGTCGCGGGTCGTCGCGAATGTCGGCCGCGGATGCTTGGGTGGTCGTATGAGTGAACAACCGATTCTCGTGCTGGGCGCCACCGGGACGACCGGGCGGCGGGTGGCCGAACTCCTGGGCGCGCAGGGCCGTCCCGTGCGGGCGGCCTCACGGCGCGGCAGGGTGCCCTTCGACTGGTCGGAGCCCGAGACCTGGCAGGGGGCGCTGGACGGGGCGGGCGCTGTGTACCTGATGGCGCCGGACGGGGTCCCGGTGGACCCGGAGTTCGTGAGGCTGGCGGTGGACCAGGGCGTGCGGCGCCTGGTGCTGCTGTCGAGCCGGGCGATCGAGGAGATGGGCGACGAGCGGTTGCTGGCGGCCGAGCGCACGGTGCGCGAGAGCGGCGCGGAGTGGACCGTGCTGCGCTGCGACTGGTTCGACCAGAACTTCGACGAGGGGTTCTTCCGCGAGTCCGTGCGGGCGGGGCGGATCACCCTGCCGGTGGTCGGGGTGCGGCAGGCGTTCGTGGACGCGGCCGACATCGCCGCGGTGGCGGCCGCGGCCCTGACCACGGACGGGCACGCGGGGCGCGTGTACGAGGTCACGGGTCCGCGGGCGCTGACCTTCGGCGAGGCCGCCGAGGCGATCAGCGGCGCGGCCGGGTACCCGGTGGATTTCCAGGGCGATCCCGAGGAGTTCGTGCGCGAGCAGGTCGCCGCGGGCCTGGCGGAGGAGGAGGCGCGCGGCGCCGTGGAGGCGTTCGCCGCGCTGCGGGCGATGGGCGACGCCGAGCCCAGCGAGGACGTGCTGCGCGTGACGGGGCGGGCGCCCAGGGACTTCGCGGCCTACGCCGCCGACGCGGCCCCGGCCTGGCGCGACTACTAGGAGGTGCCCGGGGTGCGCCAGGGGCGGCGGGCAGTGGCCGGGGCCGGTGGGGCCGCGTGCGGCGCGGTGGCCGCTCAGCGCTCTTCGCGCGCCTCCTGGCGGTCGGCGTTGGCGGCGAAGGCCTCGCGCAGGTAGGCGCTCAGGCCCTGGGCGTGGGCGTCGATCGTGGCGGTGAAGCGCTCGTCGTCCACGTACAGCCGTCCCAGGCCGCGGTGGATCGGGGTGGTGCAGTCGTAGAACCAGCGGGTGATGTGCTCGCGGTGCCGTTCGGCCAGGTCCATGGCGGCTTCGCCGTCGGCGGGAGCCCCCTCGGACAGGAGCCCGGCCAGGGCGCGGTAGATCCCGGCGGCCTCGGCGTTGTGCCGCTCCCAGTCGGCCCTGGTGTAGGAGGCGACGCGTCGCTGGGACCGGGCGTACTCCTCGCCGCCGCCCCAGCGGCGCCGGGCCTCCTCGGCGTGGGCGTCCACGTCGAAGTCGCCGAAGAGTTCGAGTCGTTCCTCGGCGGTCAGGTCGAGTTCCATGGTGTCGGCCTCCATCAGGTGTTCGAGGCCGCGTGCGATCGCGCGCAGCCGTTCGATGCGTTCGGTCACCAGCTCGTGCTGGCGGGCCAGGTGGGCACGGGTGTCGGCGCCGGGGTCGTCGAGGATCTCGGCGATCCGGTCCAGTCCGAAGCCGAGTTCGCGGTAGGTGAGGATCTGGCGGAGCCGCTCCACGTCCTCGTCGCTGTAGCGGCGGTAGCCCGACGCGGTGCGTCCGGCGGGCACCAGCAGCCCGATCTGGTCGTAGTGGTGCAGTGTTCGCACGGTCTGCCCGCTCATCCGCGCGACCTCGCCGACGGTGTGTCCCAACGGTCTCCCTCACTGGTGGTGACGTGTGCACGACGCTAGGGCCTGACGCCGCGTGAGGGTCAAGCAGTGGAGGACTCGGTGCGCCACGCCGACCTACTGGCGAGTAACATGAAGGCATGAGCCTTGATCCATCCGCCGCCGAGTTCGAGTACGACCGGGACACCCGCGTCGACAAGCGCGACGACGGCGCGTTCACAGCCACCCTCACCGACGGCTGGACCACCTTCACCACCCACCCCAACGGCGGCTACGTCCTGGGCACCGCGCTCAACGCGCTGGGCCAGACCCTCAGCCAGCCCGACCCCCTGGTCGCCTCCGCCTTCTTCCTGCGCCCGGCCGCCCCCGGCCCCGCCGACATCCGTACCCGGACCATCCGCGAGGGCCGCCGCACGGCCACCGGCGAGAGCGTCCTGGAGCAGGGCGGCAAGGAGATCGTGCGCGCCACCGCCACCTACGGCGACCTGGCCCCCGACCCCGCGGCCCGCGTCCTGGCCCTGGAGGGCCCGCCGCGGCTGCCCGCGCCCGAGGACTGCCCCGTGCTGCCGGAGTTCGACCGCCCCGAGGGCGTGAGCATCGCGCACCGCGTGGACTACCGCTTCCCCGACCGGCCCCGCTGGCTGGACGGCCACAAGGACGGCCGCCCGCACAACGAGTTCTGGATGCGCTTCGCCGACGGCCGCCAGGCCGACACGGGGTCGCTGGCGGCCATGGTGGACTTCGCCATCCCCGCCGTCCTGGAGATCGGTGAGTTCAGCACCATCACCGTCGAGCTGACCGTGCACGTGCGCGCCAGGCCCGCCCCGGGGTGGCTGGCGTGCCGCGTCTACACCAAGCACGTCGCCGGCGGCCTGCACGAGGAGGACATGGAGATCTGGGACTCCAGCGGCACACTGGTGGCCCAGGCGCGCCAGCTCGCCATGCTGGTCTGAGCCGCGCCGCTCCCGCCGTGGGGGCCGCCGACCGCTACCCGGTCGGCGGCCCCCACGCGTGTGGTGGGTCGGATCTCACCCGGCCCCGGCCTCCCGTGCGGCGACGGCGCGGAAGCCGTTCGGCGGGCGGCCGGTCAGGCGCCGGACCGTGTCGGTGGTGCGGTCCTCCGCGCCCTCGGCGATGGCCAGGTCCATGCCGGCCAGCAGCGCCGCGAACTCCGGCGGTACCTGTCGCGCGAGGCGGTCGCACATGGCCTGGTGGCTCACACGGGTGTGGACCACGGGCCGGCCGGTGGTCTCGGTCATGATCGCGGCGACGTCGTCGTAGCTCAGCGCCTCCGGTCCGGTCAGGACCAGGTCGGTGTCGGGGGCGCGGTCGTCGGTCAGGGCGCGCACGGCGACGGCGGCGATGTCGTCGGCGTCCACGAAGGCGACCCGGCCCTCACCGGTCGCGGTCCAGAGGGTGCCGTGCTCGCGGATCGTGGCGGCGTGGGCGTGCGCGCCCGTGAAGTTCTGCATGAACCAGGAGGGCCGCAGCACGGCCCAGGACTCGAACAGGGCGGGCAGGGCACTGTGCACCCGGCCCACGCCCGGGCCGCCCTCGGGCAGGGCCGAGGAGCTGAGCAGGACCGCGCGGTCCACGCCGGCGGCGCGGGCCCGGCGCAGGAAGGGCAGCATGACCGCGGCGGGGTCGGTCTCGCCCACGGGCGGGACGAGGTAGAGGCGGTCGGCGCCCTCCAGCGCGGCGCCGTGGGTGGAGGGGTCGTACCAGTCGAAGCGGACCGGTTCGGCGTCCGGGACCGGTGTGGCGCGGCGGCTCGCGGCCCTGACGCGGTGGCCGGCGGCGGTCAGCCGCGCCGCGGTGCGCGAGCCGGTGGTCCCGGTGGCGCCGATGACCAGGGTGGCGGGGGTGTCGGTCATCGGGTGCCCCCGGCGAAGTCGGCTCCGGGTTCGGCCACGGCGAGCGGGCTCCAGTAGTCGCGGTAGGCGGTGAAGCGCCCTTCCCGAGCGGTGACGACGGCGATGTAGGTCGTGTCGAAGGGGGCGCCGGTCCTCACCAGGCGGCCCACGCCGCGCATCTCGACCACGATCGTGGCGGGATCGGTGGTCCGGTGGACGGTCAGGTCGGGGAAGTCGTGCAGGTCGATGTGCTCGGGGTAGGGACGCATGTAGTCGGCGATGGCCGTCCTGCCCTCCAGGCGCTTCGGCCGGCCCGGTGGTGCGAAGGGGAACTCCATGACGCCGTCCTCGGCCCACAGGCCGATCCATCCGGTGATGTCCTTGTCCAGCAGTCGGCACAGGCCCTCGCGGAACAGGTCCGCGGGGCGGGTGTGGGTGGTCATGGGTGTGGTGCTCCATCCAGTAGAATCCGGACCCGAGGTCCACTTGGACAATACGGACCAGAGGTCCGTTTTGCAACCGGAGGAGTCGCGTGCCCGAACCCAGATCCCGCAAGGACGCGGCCCGCAACCGCGCGGCCGTCCTCGCCGCCGCCGACACCCTGTTCACCGACCGCGCGAGCGCCGAGGACGTCACCATGGCGGACGTCGCGACGGCGGCCGGCGTCGGTAAGGGAACGCTCTTTCGGGCGTTCGGTGACCGCACGGGGCTGATCCGGGCGCTCTTCCAGGCGCGCCAGGAGCCGGTGCGCAGGGCCGTCGAGGAGGGGCCGCCGCCGCTGGGGCCCGGCGCCGCGCCGCTCCAGCGGATCCCGGCGCTGCTCGACGCCCTGCTGTGCTTCAAACTCGACAACCGCCACCTCGCTCTGGCCCTGGAGGACAGCGGCAGCCCCTACCAGGCAGAGCACTACGAGCGGTGGCACGCCCTACTCCGGGGCCTGCTCGAACAGGTCCCGGGCCTGGAGGACAGCGGCTTCACCGCCCACGCACTGCTGGCCGCGGTCCGCGCCGACCTCGTCGAGTACCTGGCGGGCCACGAGCACATGCCGCGGGAGCGGATGCGGGCACGGCTGGCGGGCTTCACGGCGCGCATCCTGGGCACCGGCCAGCCCTCGGAGCCGGCTGCCCCGCGCCCCGGCAGGGCCGCCGAGCGAACTCCGTGAGGTGAGCGTCGGATACCGACTCCAGGACGCCGACGGCGGTGGCCAGGGTCGCGGGACTGATGACTTGGCGCGGTCCGGCTTCGTGCTCGAACCCAGGCCGGCCCGGGGTGACGGCCGCGTTCCGGGCCCCGCCGGGACCCGCACCCGCGGAGAGCGAGGTCAACGCTTCGCCATGGTCGGCGTGTCACTTCCCCCCTGCGCGGAATCGGATGTCGTCTGAACCAATCTGAACCAAGACGTTTCGGACGAGGAGGTTCCACGGTGGTGGCACTGGAGACGGCTGCCGAACGCGCGGCACCGCGCTGGATCGCGATCGGTGTCGCGCTCGCGTTGATCGCCCTGGTGACCGCGGGGTGGTCGCTGGCCAACGCGGCGATACCCGGCACGAGCCCGGTCTCCTCCGGGCAGGAACTGGACCTGGGGGGAGACGGCACGACCCGTGCGGTGCTCGTCCTTGCCGACGACGGCTGGGGGGTGGACGTGAGCGCCTCCCACCCGGGGCAGTCCTACCGACTCGAACGCGCCTCCGCCGTGCTCGATGTCGTAAGGCCCGAGGACTGGGAGGCCGACCAGCCCGACATGGCCCAGCGGTGGCAGGGCGCGCGCGGGATCCTGCTCTCAGAGGACCTCTCCACCGAGGTGGGCGAGCCCGGACCGGTCGCCTCCGCCGACGGTACCGAGGGCTGGGCGGCGCACGTGAGCAGGTCCCGCGGGCCGGGAACCATGGTCGTGCTGCCCGCGCCGAGTTCTGGCTACGCGGTTCGGCTGCTACTCCAGGGCACGGACGGCGGTCCCGGCGTGACATCGGAGCAACTCGCGCACATGGTCACCTTCTCCGAGGAGGGCGTACATGGGTAGGGCTCAGCGCGAACCCGGATCGTCGGAAACTGCGGCGATCGGGGTCCCGACCCAGGGGAGGCGTCCCGGAGGGACGGTTCCGTCGCCGAAGACGGGGAGGGGCAGGTCGGCCGTACCCGAACAGGTCGCGTTCGTCGTGATCGGCGTCGTCTGCCTGTTCACGTTCGGGTCGTTGGCGTACCGCATGTTCGGTGTCGCCGTGGCCTTCCCCGCGGTGTGGGTGAGCGCGTTCCTCGTCAGCGCCGCCGTGCTGGTGTTCGGGTACTGGCTTTTGCGCCGTATCCGGCCCGTGCGGGCGCCCGGGACGGCCGTGTCGCTGGTCGCCGTGGCCTGGGGCCTGTTCGCCGCGACCGGACTGGCACTGTTCGCCAACGTCGCGCTGGACGCCATCCTCGCCAAGGCGGCGGGTCCGCAGGCGTCGGATCTGTGGGGCGCGGCCGTCTCGGGACCGGTTGACGAGGAGATCCTCAAGCTCGCGGGCATCGTCCTCATCGCCGTCGCCTTTCCCTACGCTGTTCGGGGGCCCGTGGACGGATTCATCATCGGAGCGCTCGTTGGCCTTGGGTTCCAGGTGATGGAGAACCTCTTCATGGCGGTACAGGAAGTGACTGGGCACGGTGGCCTCGGCGGGGTCGAAGTAGTCGTGCAGTCGGCGATCGCGCGTGTCCTGATCACTGGATGGGGCACCCACTGGGCGCTTTCGGCCCTCACCGGAACGGCCGTGGGCCTGATCGCGGCGAAGGGCTGGCGACCGCCGCCGCGCACCGTCTCGGCCGCCCTGCTGTTGGTCGCGCTCGCCCTCGGAATGCACTCGTTCATCAACCTACCGATTCTCCAGGGAACCGGCGCAACGGGGTTCAAGGCGCTGGTCAACTTCGTGATCGTGATGACGCTGTACTTCACTCTGCGCCGCGCCTACCTGCGACGTTTCCGGGACGCGCTGGTGCTGGCGGGTGAGGAGAGCGGAATGGACCGCGACGCCTCCCTCGCGCAGGCCAGGCGGAGCGGACGGCGCAGGGCGCTGCGGCAGGCCTCCACGGCCGACCGGGCCGCCCTGGGCACCGAACAGGAACGTCTGGTGGGAGAGGCGGAGTCGCGTGCCTTCGAGCGGGCGGCCCACACCGGGGGGTAGCTGCCGGTTCCGCCTCGGGGCGGCGCGGCCCAGGGCCACCGGGGGAGGTCGACCCGGTGGCCGGCCATCCGCGGTGGGCCAGCCGGCCTCCCATACCTTGGCGCCATCCGCGTGCCCTTGGCGAATTTTCTGTGCGGGAACCGCAAAAGTGGAGGTCCAAGACATGGGTCGAGGCCCGGAGTCCGCTACTGGTCGGCCTAGGAGCCCGTGGCGGTCCGGGTCCGCGGCAGGCGCACCCGGCGGCGCCGGAGCACGCCCTGGCGGGGCGAGAACAGGTAGGCCGCGGTGAACGCCGCCGCCTGGGCGAGCACGATCGATCCGCCCGTGGACACGTTGAGGTGGAAGCTGGCGTACACCCCGGTCACGGCCGCCACCGCGGCCACGGTGGCGGCGATGGCCAGCATCCGCTCGAACCGGTCGGTGAGCAGGTAGGCGGTGGCGCCGGGGATGATGACCATGGCCACCACCAGGATGATGCCCACCGCCTGCAGGGCGATCACCACGGTGACCGACAGCAGACCGAGCAGCAGCGTCTCCAGCAGGCGCGGGTTGATGCCCACGGCGTGCGCGTGGACGGGGTCGAAGGCGTACAGGGTCAGGTCGCGGTGCTTGAACCACACCACCGCCAGGACCACGGCGGCCAGGACCAGGATCTGCCAGATCTCGGAGTCGGAGACGCCCAGGACGTTGCCGAAGAGGATGTGGCCCAGGTCGGTCTGGCTGGGGACCCGGGAGATGAGCACGAGCCCCAGGGCGAACATCGTCGTGAACACGACTCCGATGACGGCGTCCTCCTTGACCCGGGAGGTGCGGTTGACCACCCCGATCAGGGCGACCGACCCGGCGCCGAAGACCAGGGCTCCCACGGCGAAGGGCAGCCCGAACAGGAAGGACAGCACGACACCCGGCAGGACGGCGTGGGAGACGGCGTCGCCCATGAGCGACCAGCCCACCAGGGTCATCCAGCACGAGAGCACCGCGCACACCACGCCGGCGACGACGCCGACGAGCAGGGCGCGCTGGACGAACTCGAACTGCAGGGGCACCGTGAACCACTCCACGACGCCGGTGATCAGGGTGTCCACGGTGTTCCCTCCTCCTGGGCCGGGACGCCGAAGGCCGCCATGAGCGTCTCGGGGCGCAGGACCTCCTCGGGTGTGCCGCGGGCGACGACGTGGCGCTGGAGCAGGACCGCCTCGTCGCACAGGGCGGGCACCTGCGCCAGGTCGTGGGTGGAGACCAGCAGCGTGCGGCCGCCGTCGCGCAGTTGGAGCAGCAGTTCGGTGATGGTGGCCTCCGAGCGCTTGTCGACCCCGGCGAAGGGCTCGTCCAGGAGCAGCACGTCCGCCTCCTGGGCGATGGCGCGGGCGACGAAGGCGCGTTTGCGCTGGCCTCCGGAGAGCGCGCCGATCTGGCGGTCGGCCAGGTCGGTGAGGTCGGTGCGGGCCAGGGCGTGCTCGACGGCGCGGGTGTCGGCGGGGCGGGCACGGCGGCGCGCTCCCATGTGTCCGTAGCGGCCCATCATCACCACGTCGCGCACGCGGACGGGGAAGGCCCAGTCGACCTGTTCGGCCTGGGGGACGTAGCCGAGGAGTCCGCGGCGCCGGGCGGCGGTGCCGGTGCGCCCGAGGATGCGTACGCGGCCGCTGTCGGTGGGGACCAGGCCGAGGATGGTCTTGAACAGGGTGGACTTGCCGGAGCCGTTGGTGCCCAGCAGCCCGCAGACGCGGCCGGGGGCGACGGTGAGTCCGACGTCGTCCAGGGCCAGGACGTCGCCGTAGCGTACGGTGGCGCCCGTCACCTCGATGGCCGCGGTCATCTCAGCCTCCCGTCGCGTCGGTGAGCCCGGCCACGATCGCCTCGGCGTCGTGGCGGAGCAGGTCGAGGTAGGTGGGGACGGGTCCGTCGCCCTCGGACAGGGAGTCGACGTAGAGGGTCCGCCCCATGGCGGCGCCGGTCTCGCGGGCCACGGCCTGCTGGGTGCCGTCGTTGACGGTGCTCTCGCAGAACAGCGCGGGCACGTCGTTGTCGCGGACGAACTCGGTCACCGCGGCGACCTGCTGGGGCGTGGCCTCGGTCTCGGCGTTGACCGGCCACAGGTAGCGCTCGGTGAGTCCGGCATCGCGGGCCAGGTAGGGGAAGGCGCCCTCGCAGGTGACCAGGGCGCGCCGGGGCTCGGGAACAGCGGCCAGTTCGGACTCCAGGTAGGTGCCGACCTCGCTGATCTCGTCCTTGTAGGCCTCGGCGTTCTCGGCGTAGTGGTCGCGGCCCTCGGGGTCGAGTTCGGTGAGGGCGTCGCGGATGTTGTCGACGTAGACCAGGGCGTTGTCGGGCGACATCCACGCGTGGGGGTTGGGTTCACCCTCGTACTCGCCCGAAGCGATGGGGATGGTCTCGATGCCCTCGGTCAGCAGCGCGGTGGGGGCGTCCACGCGGGCGGTGAACTGCTCGAACCAGGCCTCCAGGCCCAGGCCGTTCTCCAGGATGAGGTCAGCGTCCTGGCCGCGGACGAGGTCGTCGGGGGTGGGCTCGTAGCCGTGGATCTCGGCGCCGGGCCGGGTGAGGGAGGCGACCTCGACGCGGTCGCCGGCGACGTTCTCGGCCATGTCGGCGATCACGGTGAACGTGGTCAGGACCGTGGGGCGGCCGTCGTCGTCGGCCGGGTCCGAGGCGGCGGCGGAGCAGGCGGTGCCGGCCAGGGTGAGCGCGGCCGTGGCGGCGAGAGCGGCCGACCAAGGTTTTGAAGGGGCACCATCTCTAAAGTTCGGCACGCCTAACTTTTTACCACAAGCGGTCCAAACTTACACATCCCAGGCGTGTTTCCGCGTGATCGATCACAAGGAGGTGCTAGGCGGCTTCCGGGCATTGCAGTCATTGCAGTAATGACTGCAATGACTGTAGTGTAAGGAGCGTGAACGATCCCACCGAAGAGGAGCTGTCCTTCGTCGACGAGGTCGCGGTGTTCTTCGAACGCGAAGGGCTGCCGCTGATCGCCGGACGCGTCATCGGATGGCTCCTGATCAGCGATCCGCCCGAACAGAGCGCCGCGCGCCTGGCCGCCGTCCTCCAGGTCAGCCGGAGCTCCATCAGCACAGCCACCCGCATGCTCACCCCCAGCGGCCTGGTCGAGGGCGTGCGCAAACGCGGCGAGCGCCAGGAGTACTTCCGGATCGCCGCCGACGGCTGGAGCCGGATGCTCGCCCGCCGCTACGCCGAGACCGCACGCTTCCGCCAGATCGCCGAACGTGGCCTGGGCGTGCTGCAAGACGACGCGCCCGAGCGCCGTCGGCGCTTGGCCGCGGTGAGGGACCTCTATGGCTTCCTCGAAGAAGAGCTGCCCGCGCTTCTGGAGCGCTGGGAACGCCAACGCGGCCAGGAGGAGGCGACATGACCGTCGACGCGGTCCCGGGCGGAGTCGATCTCGCTGAGGGGCACCTCGCCTACCACACCATGGGCGAGCAGGGCCCGCCCGTGGTGCTGCTGCACGGCGGCGGGATGGACCGGGGCCTGCTGAGCTGGCGGCACCTGGGCCCCGATCTGGCACGCGGCCACCGGGTGTTCCTCCCTGACATGCCCAAGCACGGCGATAGCTGGCCCTGGGCCGCGCGGGCCGACCAGGCCGGGCAGGTGGGCGTGCTGGGGCGGCTGCTGGACCACTGGGGGCTGGACTCGGCCACCCTGGTCGGTCTGTCCATGGGGAGTGCGGTCGCCGCCGGCTTCGCCCTGGAGTACCCCGAACGGGTCGACCGTCTGGTGATGATCGACAGCGGCGGCATCCAGGACAGGGTGCCCGCCCACGGCCTGGCCTACGTGCTGGTCAAGGCCCCCTTGTCCCGGCTGACCGCTCTGGCGCTCACGCCCGGGCTGGTGCACCGGGGCCTGCGCGACCGCACCTTCAAGGGACCCGTGGCCGGCCTCGACGACCTCGCCGCCGCGGCCTACGCGGAACTGCGTGCCAAGCGCGAGCGGCACGCCTACAGCGACTGGCAGCGCCACGAGATCGGGCCGCGGAGCATGCGTACCGACCTGAGGCCGCTGTTGGGGCGAATCGACTGCCCCGCACTGGTCGTTCACGGCGCCCAGGACGATCTGGTCCCCGTGCGGTTCGCGCGCGAAGCCGCCGAGCGGATGCCGAACGCACGACTGGTGGTCGTCGAGGGTGCCGGGCACTGGTCCCCTGTCGAGCGCCCCGCGGAGGTCGGCGCCGCCGTGCGCGCCTTCCTGGAGGAGCCGTCCCACGCCTGAGCCCGCGCGTGACGCTCAGCCCAGGAGCCGCGCCCGTAGCCGGGCGAGGTCGCGCTCGGCGACCCCCGCCGCCGAAAGGTAGGACCACGCGTCCAGGTCCCGGAGGACGTCGAGTACGCACCCGCGCGCCGTCAGCCCGCGCTCGGCCAGGCGCGACTCGATCACCGGCCCCTGGTCCGGTCGGCCCATCGCGGCGAACAGCGGCGCGAGCTCGGCGGCGGACCGCACGTAGTCGTCGGCGATCGCCTCGGCCTCCACCCCCGCCAGGGCGAGCAGCAGCAGGGCGACGATCCCCGTGCGGTCCCGTCCCGCCCCGCAGTGGAACAGCACCGCACCGGGCCCGGACCGCGCCAGCGCGGTGACCGCGGCCGCGCACCGTTCGGGTTTGCGGTCGAGGAAGGGCCGGAAGTACAGAGGGGTCCCGTGCAGCCCCCGGCGGTCGACCTCCTGCCAGAACCCGACGTCCCCGACGTCGTCCAGCGGCACCTCCACGCGTACGAGACCCGGTGGGAGCGGCGCCGCGGCCGTCGCCGCGGGGAACTGCGCGGCGCCCGCCGGGTGCGCCCGGCCCCCATCCGTGCCCGGCCGGATCTCGCCGGGGTTGCGCAGGTCCACGACGGTGCGCACTCCCGCCGTGTGAGCGGCCCGCCAGCCCCGGGCCGTCACGAAGCGCGGGTCGGCGGAGCGGAGGAAGGACCCGGTCCTGGTACGCGTGCCGTGACGGGTCGGGAGCCCGCCGAGATCGCGGGTGTTGACGAAGCCGTCCCAGGTGATCCCTCTGCCGTCGCCCATGACCGTCAGGTGTACCGGTCGGCGCGACGGAGGCAAAACACACCTGGTCACCGGCCGGGCGGAGTGTCGGCCAGGTGGGTGAGCTGGCGCAGCACGGCGTCGCGCGCCCAGAGGGACCACCGCTCGGCCGTCCAGCCGCTGTGCACAGTGAACAGGGTGAACACCTCCGGGCTGAGCAGCGCCAGCGCGGTGTCGGCGGCCTCGGCCACCTCCAGCCCCGGACGCAGCACACCGCGACCGGCCAGGGCGCGGGCGAAGACGGCCTGCACCGTCCGGCGCTGTTCGGTGTTGGTCCGCCACAGCTCCGCCAGTTCCGGGACGGAGCCGGCCGCCGCGCGCACCACCTCGGCCAGCGGCGCGACCCTCTCCATGACCTCCCTGGTCCCCTCCACCTGGAGGCGCACCTGCGTGTGGGCGTCGGGGGCCGCCAGCGCCGCGCGCACCCAGGGCCGCTCCAGGGTGGCCACCGGCTCGGCGTCCCCGGCCACGGCCTGGTCCAGCGCCTCCTTCAGGACGGCCGGCTTGGTGCCGAAGGCGTAGTACACCGTCTGCGTCGCCACCCCGGCCTCCCTTGCCACCGCCTGGATGCTGGTCGCGGAGTAGCCGTGGGCGGTGAACAGCCGGGTCGCGGCGGCGGCCACCCGGGCGCGGGTAGCACGGGACCGGGCGGCCCGGCCGTCGGCGGCGGGTGCGTCCATCGGGGGTCCTCCAGTGCGGGGGGCGTGCTGCTCCGGGTACTTTATTGTAGCGTCACTACAAAAACTTTGGAGGCGGCATGCACGCACTCGTCCTGGGCGGCTACGGCGCGGTGGGCGCTCCCACCACAGCGGCTCTGCGCGAGCGGGGCCACACCGTGTCGACGGCCGGACGCGATCCGCGCCGCGCGGACCGCCCCTGCGACCTGTCCGAATCCGGTCTGCGCGGCTACCGCGACGCACTCGACGGAGTCGACGTGGTCGTCAACGCCTCCGGCGCCGAGGACCCGGCCCTGGTGTCGGCGGCGACCGATCAGGGCCGCGCCTTCGTCGACGCCACCGCCACCACCGACTACGTGCGCGCCGTGGAGGGGCTGCTGCCGCGCTCACCGGTCCTGCTCAGCGTCGGCCTGGCCCCGGGACTGACCAACCTGCTGGCGGCGGCCGTGCACGCCGACGCACCCGGCGAGGACCCGCTCGACCTCGCCGTGCTCCTGGGCGCCGGGGAGGAGCACGGCGCGGCCGCCACCGCCTGGTCCCTGGGGCTGCTGGGGCGCAGCTTCCGCGATCCCGCCACGGGCGCACCGGTCCGCAACCTCACCCAAGGGCGCGCCGTCGACCTGCCCGGGCTGGGGCGGCGCCGCCTGTACCGGGCCGACTTCAGCGACCAGCACGCCCTGACCCGCGACCTCGGCCGCCCGGTGCGCACCCGCTTCGGGCTGGACTCGCGCACGCTCACCACGGGACTGGCCCTGCTCACGCACGTGCCCGGCGCCTCCCGGATGCCGACCGGCGTCCACGCGCTGGGCACCGACGCCTGGATCGTCCTCGCCCACTGCGGCGGCCTCCGCCGCTGGGCACGGGGGCGCGGCCAGTCCCGGGCCACCGCGCACATCACCGCCTGGGCGGCGGGACTGACCGAGGGCCTCTCCCCCGGCGTGCACCACCTGCACGAGGTGGCCCGCCTGGACGACCTGCCCGCGGAGCTGCCGCTGACCATGGGCGCCGCGGCCCGCACCGACTGAGCCCGCGCCCCGCCCGCGCGCCGCCTACGAGTCCGAACTCGCTGTCCCCCGCTCTTCCGCGGAGCCCAGGTAGCGCAGAACCGCCATCACGCGTCGGCTGTAGCCGTCGGCGCGTCCCAGCTCCAGCTTGTCGAAGATGGCGTTGACGTGCTTCTCCACCGCGCTCAGCGACACGAACAGCCGCTCGGCGATCGCGGTGTTGTTCAGCCCCTGGGCCATCTGCTCCAGGACCGCGCGCTCGCGCGGGGTCAGCCGCGCCACGGGATCGGCGCGGGTGGTGCGCGCCAGCAGCCGCCGGACCACCTCGGGGTCGAAGGCCGCCCCGCCCGCGGCCACGCGCTCCAGCGCGTCCAGGAACTCCGCGACCTCGGCCACCCGGTCCTTGAGCAGGTACCCCACGCCTTCGGAGGAGTCGGTGAGCAGCTCGGTCGCGTAGCGCCGCTCGACGTACTGCGACAGCACCAGCACGGCCACGCCGGGGTGTTCGGCGCGGATGCGCAGTGCGGCGCGCAGGCCCTCGTCGGTGTGGGTCGGCGGCATGCGCACGTCCACCACGGCCGCGTCGGGCCGGTGCTCGGCGACCGCGTCCAGGAGCGCGGCGGCGTCGCCGACGGCGGCCTGGACCGTGTGTCCCTCCTCCTCCAGAAGCCGCATCAGTCCCTCCCGCAGCAGGACGGAGTCGTCGGCGATCACCAGTCGCATGGGTTCCTCTTCGTGTCGTGGATTCGCGCTGTCGTGGGTTCGGGCTGTCGTCGGTTCACGCGGTCGCGGTCATGGGCAGGGACACGCGCACGGTGGTGGGGCCGCCCTCGGGGCTGTCCAGCCCGAGGGTGCCGTCCAGGGCGCGGACGCGGCGGGCCAGCCCGGTCAGGCCGCCGCCGTCGGGGTCGGCCCCGCCGCGGCCGTCGTCGCGGACCACGAGTTCCACGCCCGCGGGGGACCGGCGCACGTCCACGAACACCTCGTCGGCGTCGGCGTGCTTGACGGCGTTCGTGATCGCCTCGCGCGCGGCGAAGTACACCGCTGTGGCCGTCTCCGGGGGAGGGTCGGCGGCCAGGTCGTAGCGCACGGTGGTGCGCAGGGGCGTGCGCTCGGCCGCCTCGGTCAGCGCGGCCTCCAGCCCCAGGGTGTCCAGGGCCGCGGGGTAGACCCGCCAGGCCACCTCGCGCAGCTCGTCGACCAGCAGCCGGGACTCGGTGTGCGCCTGGCGGACCAGGTGGGCGGCGCGCTCGGGGTCGCGTCCGCGCTGGGCCCGCCCCAGCAGCATCGCCAGCGCCACCACGCGCTGTTGGACGCCGTCGTGCAGGTCCCGTTCGATCCGGCGGCGCTCCTCGTCCACGGCCCGCACGATCCCCGACCGGGTCCGGGTGAGCTCGTCGATCCGGCGGTGCAGCAGGTCCTCGGTGGTGGGACCCAGCAGGCGCCGGGCCAGTGCGCGCTCGGCGGCCGCGAGCCCGGTCGAGAACGCCCACAGCAGGCCCAGCAGGATCACGCCGAAGGTCACGCCCAGGGTGAGGGTGGACGCCCCCCACTGGACGCCCGGCAGGGTCAGGGTCACGTGCGAGGCGGTTCCGGTCACCGCCTCCACCGCCGCTCCGCCCAGGAACAGGGCCGTCATCATCCCGGTCGCCATGAGCAGGAGGAGCCCCGCGGCGCTCAGCGGCAGCCGGGCCAGCAGATGGGCGGCACGCGTCGCGGGGTCCGACCCCGCGACGATGGTCGAGTCGTACCAGCGGGACCGCCGGGCCGCGTCGAGTTGGGACAGCGCCAGGGTCCACCGCGTGGCCAGCGCGCCCGCCGCGTGCCTGGCCCGGGGCCGTGCAAGGGCCGCCAACAGGACCAGGGCGCAGGCGCACGCCCACACCGCGGTCAGCGCGGCGGTGAGTCCGCCCAACAGGTGTCCGACGAGTGCGCGCGCCCCCTGGGCGGCGGGCAACAGCGCCGCGCGTGTGACCTCGCCCGCGCTGGTCGCCTCACCCATCGCTCCTCCCCTCCCCGGGCCCGCCCGCGGCGGAGGGGCCCGGGCATGAGACTAGGGCGTCTTTCGCGGATCCTCACCCTGCTGCGCGAGGGGCGGCGGCCACGGGACACGGCCCCGCGGCGCCCTGATGCCGGCCGGAGTGCCGATACCGGTCATGGCGGGGGTCGCGCGGCGGTACTGTCGACACGGTTCCCAGCATCAGGAGGTGAGCGGTGGGCGACGCCTGGACCGCGATCGACTTCGAGACGGCCAACCAGGACCGCGGGAGCGCCTGCGCGGTCGGCCTGGTCCGAGTCCGCGGCGGCGTGGTCGAGGACCGCCTCACCACGCTGATCCGCCCGCCGGGCCCGGTCGACTTCTTCTCGCGGCACAACACCGCCGTGCACGGCATCACCGCCGCCGACGTCGCCGACGCCCCCGGTTGGCCCGAGGTACTGGACCGCATCGTCGAGTTCAGCGAGGGCGGCCCGCTGGTGGCGCACAACGCCGCCTTCGACATGGGCGTGCTGCGCCAGGCGAGCGAGATCAGCGGGCTGTCCCACCCGGCCTGGGACTACGCCTGCACCCTGGTGCTGTCCCGCCGCACCTGGGGCGAGCTGCCCGACCACCGCCTGCCGACCGTGAGCGCCCACGTGGGGCACACGATCACCCGGCACCACCGCGCCGACGCCGACGCCGAGGCCGCCGCGCACATCATGATCGCCGCCATGCGCCGGCACGGCACAGCGTCACTGCCCGAGCTGGCCGAGGCCTCCGGAGTGCGGCTGCGACGGCTGGAGAGCGTGCGGATCGCGTCCCCGGCGCCGCCGCAGCCGGTGTCCGTGCCCGCCGCAGCGCCCGCGGGTGAGGACCGCTTCTCCCACTGGCAGCGGGTCTCGCGCACTCCGCTCCCCCAGCCCTCCTCCGACGCCGACCCCTCCGGGCCGCTGTACGGGCGCACGGTGTGCGTCTCCGGCGACCTGGAGTCGATGGACAAGCCCGAGGTGTGGCGCCGCGTCGCCGAGGCGGGCGGGCATCCGGCCAAGAACGTCACGAAGAAGACCGACGTGCTCGTGGTCGGGGGCAACGGCGGCGGGGGCAAGACCGCCAAGCACCGCCAGGCCGAGACCTACCGGGAGCGGGGCCAGCGCATCGACTTCGTCACCGAGCCCGAACTGCTCACGCTGCTGGGCATGACCGCCGCCTCCTGACAGGCCGCCCCGCCCCACCCCCTCGCCCGTCCCTCCCCCGGTCTCACCGGGTCCTGGCGCGCCCGAACGCGGCCAGCGCGTGGAAGGCCTCCTTGGGCTCCCAGGGGAGCCCCGGCCAGGCGGTTCCGGTGCGGCCGTGCGGAAGGACCCGGACCACGCCGAAGCTCGCGGTGTCGAAGTCCCGCGCGGGATCGTCGGAGGTGGGCAGGTCCCGGCGGGCGAAGGTGTTGACGAAGGCCGCGTCGGTGCCCTCCTCCTCGTGCGCGGCCAGGAGTTCGCTCACGTACCGGGCCTGTTCCCGTTCGTCGCGCACCACGGTCGGCGCCAGGCGCACGGGACGCGACCGCTCGTCCCACTCCACGACGGACTCGCCCCGCCCGCCCAGATCCGCGGCGCCGCGGTGGGTCGTGCAGCCGAACTCGGTGGCGGCGAACGGCTTGCCCTGCGCGGTGAGCTCGCGCAGCCGGTCCCGGAACGCGGGCGCGGTGGCCGCGTCGCGGTAGCCGGCGTCGGTGGCGACCAGGTCGAAGGGCGCCCAGTCCACGCCCTCGAAGGGCAGGGAGGCGTAGGTGAGCCTCCCGCCGAACCGGGTGCGCGCGTCGGCCGCCGCCCGGCCGAGGAAGTCGTTGATACGGGTGTGCAGCGCTGGAAGCGCGGCCCGCAGCCGCTCGGGTGCGGCCAGGACCGCCAGCCGCTCCTCCAGGGTCTCCCCGGGCAGGAAGCCGTCGGTGAACAGGCTGATCTCCGATCCGGTGAGCAGCACCACGCGGGCGCCCCCGCGGCGCAGGCGCTCGGCGCGGTCGGCGGCGTCGGAGAGGAAGGCCGCCAGGTCCTGGCGGGTCAGGCCGTTGGTGAACGGCGAATACCACACCTCCAGGCCCGCGTCGGCGGCGTGGCGGGCGGCGGTCTCCAGGCGCTCGGCCACTCCCCCGGTCACGCGGACCGCGTCGCAGTGCAGGTCACGGCGGATGATCTCCATCTCGCGCCGCACGGTGGCGGGGTCGAAGGGTTCGTGGGTGGTCGTGCCGGCGGTCGTGAATCCGGTGTCGTACGTGATGCCGAGGGTGCGCATGGGTCTCCGGTCTCGTCCATGGCGAACGCAAAAAGGGTACGCGTAGTACCTTGCTTGTGTCGTGGAGAGTACATCATCGACACTTCTTACGGTACGCTCGGTACCGTCAATGGGGGTGCGGGTCATGGAGGGTGCGGCGATGACGTCCGGGACGCACGAGGAGGGGGCCGGTCCCCGGCCCAGGCGCAGAGGCGCCGCACTGGAGGAGGCGATCCTGCGGGCGGCGGCGGAGGAGCTGCGCGAGTCCGGCTACGCGGGGATGACCATGGACGGGGTCGCCCGGCGCGCCGGCACCAACAAGAACGCCATCTACCGGCGCTGGCCGCACCGTGCGGCCCTGGGCGTGGCGGCCTACCGGCACCTGGCCAGCGACCGCGAACCCGCGCCCGACACCGGCTCCCTGCGCGGGGACGCGCTGGCGCTGCTGCGGCGGGCCAACGCCACCTGGTCCTCCCCGCGGGGCGCCGTCCTGCGGGACCTGCTCGCCGCCGGCGATGACCCGCGGCTGATCGCCCTGCTGCGCGAGAACGCGGGCGACAGCGCCATGGACGCCGACTGGCTGGCCGTCCTCGGCCGGGCGGTGGCGCGGGGCGAGGCCCACGCGCAGGCCGTGCACCCGCGCGTGGCCTCCGCGCCGATGACCCTGCTGCGAGGCGAGTACGCCCTGCGCGGCCGGCCCGAGATCCCCGACGCGGTCGTGGTCGAGATCGTGGACGAGGTCTTCCTCCCACTCGTCCACGGGAGGGCCCGGCGGGCGTGAGTCCGCACCGGCCGCGAGGGCCGGCAGGTCGCCGCTGCCGGCCCGGTGCCGCGGGCGCGGCGGCCCCGCTGCGAGCACGGGGCCGCCGCGACGGCGTCGGCCGCTACTTCGGGAAGCGCAGGGTGGCCCCGCTCTCCCCGCTGGGTTCACCGTGGTCGAGCATCTCGGTGAACGCGGCATGGCCCATCACCGCCGAGCGCAGCATCACCGCGCTGGCCGGGGCCTTGAACACCGAGTCCGGCGAGCCCAGCTTGGACGGGTTGGACGTCACCATGCTCGGCTCGTCCACGGAACCCCACAGGTGGGGCTCCTGGGACCGGTCGGCGCCCAGGACGAGAATCTCCACGCGCTTCTCCGACAGCATCGGCAGCGTCTCGTAGGTCCCCTTCACGGCCTGGTCGTGCGCGAGCTTCTCCTGGTACTCCGCCAGGAAGGCGTCGTGCTTCTGTACGACGAACTCGCGCAGGGCCTGCTCGGCCGTCTCGTGCAGCCGCTCCTGGGCGCCGGTGCCGCCCCGCCCCCCGGAGATGTGCCGCACGGGGATGGTCAGACGGCGTTCGCCCAGGTTGTCGCGCAGGTAGGAGATGGCCTCGTCGTCGCCGCCGACCAGGATCACCTCGGCGTCGACCTGGGCCACCGCCTCCCTGACGCGCTCGGCCACGGCGGCGGTGTTCTCACGCCAGAGCTCCTGTTGGACGTACTTGTTGGCGAAGCGGCCGTTGTAGCCGCTGCGGTTGCCGGGACCGCCGCGCGCCTCCACGTCCATTCCGCGGGCGTCCTCACCGGTGAGCTCGTCCTCGGACACGGCCCCGTGCGTGGGGTGGGCCGGATAGCCGAACACCTTGGCGTGCACCCTGTCCAGCGCCACCAGGACGTAGGGGACCCGGCGGTCGCGGTCGACCACCAGGGGCAGGACGTCGGGTACGGGCATCCACGTCGCGCTGTCGCGCTGGGGAGGGACCGCCAGGGTGTGCGCGTCGAGGATCTGCCCTTCCGAAGCGAACAGGGCCTGCCCATGACTGCCGAACGCGCGCGATGTGCGTTCGACCACGGCCTCCGCCAGCGCGTCGAGCGTGGCCTCGTCGGTGCCCAGTTCCGCGAGCTCGTCCCGCAGGTGACGCCAGCGCAGCTCGATCGCCCTGTCGGCGTCGGTGGTGTCGCGGCTGGTGTCCAGGTGCACCGAGGCGACAAGGCTGTCGCTCTCGTACAGAGGTCGCAGAAAACCTAGGTCCATGATCCGCGGGGCGCGTCTCCCCCGCCCCGCCACCTCCTTTTCGGGGTCGGCCTGGGGGCCATCCTGGGCCTGATGGTGCCTTCGGTACCCACGCCACGTCGCGCCAGACACGCTCCTTGCCCAAGGATGTCCCGGACTTGCCCGGGAACCGAACCGGTAGCACTCCGGGTGCTTGGATGTGACCCGCGGTGTCCGACCGGAGCTGGTCGCGAACTGTCGGGTGCGGGTGGGGCGCCCGTTCCTACTGTCGGTGGTGGCCAAGGGAGGAGAGAGCCATGCTGGACCGGTTGAACCGGGCTCTGGAGATGATCGAGGAGGACCTCGGGGCTCCGGTGGACGTGGCGGAGTTGGCGCGGGCCGCGCTGACCTCGGAGTACCACTTCCGCCGGCTTTTCTCCGCTCTGGCCGGGATGCCGCTGTCGGAGTACGTGCGACGCCGGCGGCTGACCCTGGCGGGCACGGAGGTGGTGGACGGCGACGACGGGCTGCTCGACGTCGCGGTGCGCTACGGCTACGGGTCCGCCGAGGCCTTCGCCCGGGCCTTTCGCGCCATGCACGGGGTCGGCCCCGGCGAGGCGCGCCGGACCGGCGCGGTGCTCACCTCCCAACCGAGGATGACGTTTCGTCTGACCATCGAAGGGAGTTCCGCCGTGCGCTACCGCATCGTCGAGAAGGAGGCGTTCCGGCTCGTCGGAGTCCGGGCCCGCGTACCGCTGGTGTACGAGGGGGAGAACGCGGCCATCACCGCGTTCGTCCGGGGGATCGACCCGGCGACCACCGAGGAGATCGGGCGGCTGTCCGACCAGGAGCCGCGCGGGGTCGTGTCGGTGACCGACGACGTCGACGCCCAGCGCCGCGAGGGCAGCGAACTGGACTACTACCGGGCGGCCGCCACCTCCGCGGCCGTGCCCGAGGGCATGGAAGGGCTGGAGGTGGCCGCCGGGACCTGGGTGGTCTTCCCCTCCGAGGAGGGACCGGAGACCTTCCCGGAGTCCCTGCAGCGACTGTGGGCGGACGCGTTCGCCCAGTGGTTCCCCGCCCACCCGGCCTACCGCATGGTCGAGGGCCCCTCGATGCTGCGCGTGGAGTACGGCGAGGGCGCCTCGTCCGCCGAGGCCGAGCTCTGGCTGCCCGTCGAGCGGGTGCAGTGACGAGGGAACGGGGACGCCGAACGCGGTAGGGGGCCGCCGGTTCCGGGCAGACTGGCCCGAGACCGGCGGCCCCGGCCCGGCGGCGGGCGCCGCATCGCGGCGACGCCGGTCACGGACGGCAACATGATCGTGACGTGTCAACGGCCGGGCATTCGGTATAAACCGACCATTCACTCCCCCGAGGACGAAGGACGACGAGGTCCATGGACTCCACCGCTGCACCGCGTTCGCTCTGGCGGCGCTATCTCGACATCCCCCTCATCTGGAAGCTGGCCGTCGCCCTGGTCGCGGGCGTCGTCGTGGGCCTGGCCATCAACCTGTCGGGCGGCGGTGCCTGGGCCCTGCCGGTGCTGGACGTCCTGGGCCAGCTGTTCCTGCGGCTGCTCCAGATGCTCGTGCTCCCGCTCGTGGTCACCACGCTCATCGCGGGCGTGGCGGCCGTCTCGCCCCAGCGGCTGGGCCGGATCGGCCTCAAGGTGTTCGGCCTCTACCTGCTCACCTCCGCGTTCGCGATCACGGTCGGGCTGCTGCTGGCGCTGGCGATCTCGCCCGGCACCGGTCTGCGCATGCCCGGTGAGGCCGAGGAGGCGGCCGAGGTTCCGGCCGTCAGCGAGACCCTCCTCAACATCGTCCCCGCCAACCCGTTCCAGGCCCTGGCCGAGGGCAACGTCCTGGCGGTGATGTTCGGCGCCGTCGTCTTCGGCCTGGCCCTGACGTTCATGCTCAACAGCGCCGACGAGCGCACCCGGAACCTGGCGGTGTTCCTCAGGCGCGGGGTCGACGGCGCGGTGGAGCTGGTCTTCAAGGTCATCCGCGGCGTCCTGGAGTACGCGCCCGTGGGCGTGTTCGGCCTGATCGCGCTCGTGCTGGCCGAGACCGGACTGGACGCGGTCCGTCCGCTGCTGGAGCTGACCGGGGCCGTCTACCTGGCGATCCTGCTGCAGATCGTCGTGTACGTGCTCCTGCTCCTGCTCGTCGGCGCGGGTGTGGGCCGGTTCTTCTCCGCGGCCAAGGACCCCATGCTGACCGCCTTCGTCACCCGCTCCAGCAGCGGAACGCTGCCGGTGACCTCACGGGCGGCCGAGCGCATGGGGGTCCGCGAGGGCGTGTACGGGTTCAGCCTGCCGCTGGGCGCCACCATCAACATGGACGGCACCGCCATCTACGTGGGCGCCGCCACCGTCTTCGTCGCCAACGTCGCCGGGGTCCAGCTCACCCTCGCGCAGCTGGCCACGGTCGTGGCCGTGGGCGTGCTGGCCTCGGTCGGCACGGCCGGGGTGCCCGGGGCGGGGCTGTTGATGCTGTCCATGGCCACCACCGCGGTCGGACTCCCGATGGGGCCGGTGGCCCTGGTCGCCGGGATCGACGCCATCCTCGACATGGGCCGCACCATGTGCAACGTCACCGGCGACCTGACGGTGACGCGCGTGGTCGCCGGAACGGAGAAGGGGATGCTGCGGCCCCCGGACGGCCCTGATGACGCGGAGGCAGCCGACGCGCCCGAGCGGGACCGGGCCGGCGCCCCTCCGTCGGAGGCCGGGGCCGGCGGGTCCTGACCGGCCGGGCCGACGACCGCACGCCGGCGGGCGGGGGTGCGTTCCCTCACCCGCCCCAGACGCGGCGGCGCCCGGCCTCCATGAAGCGGCGCAGGAGTTCGTTGAACCGGTCGGGGCGCTCCAGGTTGGGCAGGTGGCCCGCGCCCTCGATGATCTCCACGGTCGAGTCCGGCACCAGGACGTGCATGGACTCGGTGAAGTCGGGCGGGGTGAACTCGTCCTCCTGGCCGACCACCAGCAGGGTGGGAGCGGAGATGCGCTTGAGCAGCGGGATGTAGTCGGGGCGCTGCGCCCGGCCCAGCAGGGCGGCGGCGGCGCCCTCGGGCGGGGCCGCGTACATCATGGCGCGCACGTGGTCGGCGACGGCGGGCAGGTCGCGCACGTTGGCGGCGCTCATCATACCCACCAGCATGTCGTCGGTGTAGCCGCCCATGCCCTCGGTACGCAGCCGCTCGGCGGTCTCGGCCCGGGCGCGGCGGCCCTTCTCGGTCTCGGCGTGCGGGTTGGTGGCCGCCAGGACCAGGGCGTCCACGCGGTCCGGGAAGAGTCTGTACAGCTCCAGGGCGATCTGACCGCCCATCGACAGCCCGACCACGCCGACCACGTCCAGCTCCAGGTGGTTGAGCAGGGCGGCCAGGTCGCGGGCGAAGGTGTCCAGGGTGGTGGTGCCCGGGACGACGGTGCTGCGCCCGTAACCGCGCAGGTCGGGGGCGATCACCCGGTAGCCGCGACCGGCCAGTGCTCTGACCTGCGGTTCCCACATGGTGTGGTCGAAGGGGTGGCCGTGGATGAACAGGAGGGGGTATCCGGTTCCACGGTCGGTGTAACTGACGCTGATCCCGCGCACTGAGGCCGTGCGCGGGCCGTCACCGTTCGCGGTGTTCCTCGTCTGGTGTGCCACAAGATCCGATGCTAGTCACCCGCGCAAGGGGCGCGACAGGCAGCGGCGGCAGGGAAGGGCGCCCGATACGGCGATCGGGCCGCAGGCGGTCCCTCGACGCCTACGGCCCGTCGCGCGCCGTGACCCGCCGTCCTCGGGCACGGAGCCCGCGGCGCGCGCACGCCCGCCGCGGCGTCGGGGCGCGGTCACGCCCGACTACAGGAGGAGACGCCTGCGGCGGCGCCGGAGTTCGGCGCCGCCGCGAGGCTCGGGTCGGTGTCGGTGGTGGTCGAGCGTGCGAGAGCGGGGTCCGCACGCTGCAGGGCACGTCTTGGGGCGGACGTGACCGGAAGCGGACCTCTACCAGAGACGGTCCACGATGGTCTCGGCGTCCTCGGCCTGGTACTGGTAACGGTCGGGGTAGGCGGAGCGTTGCACGCCCTGGGCGACGTCGCCGATCGGCTCGTCGGCCCAGCTGTCGTCGGGGTAGACGAACTCCATCTCGTCGAAGAAGGCGTCGGCCGCCCAGCTGGGGTCGAGCCGGTCCTCGTGCGAGCCGTAGTGGTCGCGCTGCTGGAACAGGCCGACGCTGTCGCGGTCGCCGCCGGGCAGGTTGTCCAGGTGGGTCTCGACGATGACGGTGGCGATCGCGATGGTGGCGGCCTCCTGGCCGAGGTCGCGCTCCTTGGCGACCTCGACCACCTCACGGGCGTTGGCGACGTGCTCGTCGGTCATGTGGCCGGCCATGTCGGACTCCAGAGCGCCGTTGAGGGCGTTGGCGGCGGCCTGGTTCGCGGACGCGGCGGCGGCGGGGCCCGTGCCGGCCAGGAGGAGTCCTCCCGTAAGAAGCACGCCGGAGGTCACTGCAAACATCGACTTGGGTATCGATCCGATAAAGTTCATACGTGCAACGTACGTGATGACCTGCCCTTTTGCCTGGGGTGGGGCTGGTGGGAAAGACAACACCAAGTTTGAGCAACCTTAGGGGCGGGCAGGAATAGACGCTCGGGGTCGGAGGCGGACCAGGGCCAGAGCGACCGCGAGATAGGGGATCGCGACCAGCGTGAAGGCCACCGCGTGTCCCACGAACGCGTACGCGCCGGCGTAGAGCCCGTAGACGCAGACGGTGAGAACGTCGGTGCCCAGACCCGCCAGCGAGGTGACCGTGGCCCGCGCCGGGCCGGTGATACGCGCCTGCAGGCGGGCGTCGGCGACCACGCTCAGCATCTGGCAGGCACCGAATCCCAGGCCCAGCAGGACCCAGCCCACGGGAGAGCCGAGGAGGGCGCCGGCCGCCACCGCGACGGCGGCCAGGGCCGTGACCACGGCCAGGCCGATCGGCCCCAGGCGCTCGCCGACACCCGCGAACAGACCGCCGAGGGTGACCAGCACCCACACCACCAGGACGACCACCGGGACCGTCCGGGCGGGGACTCCGGCCTCGTCGGCCAGCAGCGGCACGTACTCGTCCAGCACGCCCCACAGGGCGGTGACCACGACGACCAGCGCGATCGCGCGGCGCAATGGGCGGCTCGACGCCGCTTCGGCCAGCCCACCGCGCAGCACCGCGGCGTAGCGGGCGGCCGCGGTGCGCGGCGCCCGCGGGCAGGTGTCGGGGAGGCGGTGCTCGGGCAGGGCGAGTGCCGCCGCGGAGCACAGCGCGCACGCGGCGACACTGGCGGCCCCGACCGCCGGATACCCGCCCACGGCCATGACGGGGACGGCGAGCAGGGTGGCCGTGCCCACGGCCGCCACGCCCAGGGCACGGGCCGTGCCCATCACGCGCGCGTAGCGGTCGGCCGCGCCCCGGCGGTCGAGTTCGCTGTGGACGAGTGCTTCGAAGGCGCCCGAGGACAGCGCGCCGCCCACGCCCCACAGGGCGAAGCCGAGCGCGAACACGGCGTAGGAGGGCAGCAGCAGCCACAGGGTGAAGCCGGCGGCGGCGAGCAGGGGTGCCGCGGCCAGGAGGTGGCGGCGCGGGACCACGTCGGCCCAGGCGCCCGCGGGCACGGCGACGACGACGCCGCTCAGTGCCCAGATGACGAACAGGGAGCTGATCTGGGCCACGCTCAGGCCCGTGTCGTGGAAGAGCAGGGCGTAGAGCGGGTAGAGGAGGATGAACTCCTCGAACAGGGCGTAGGCGAAGACGGGCCAGGTCAGACGGGACAGGCGCGTGCTCGGCGCACGCGGGGGCAGCGATGGCATGGAGGTCTTTCGGTCGGGCGGACGAGGACACCGGGGTGGGAGTGCACCCGGCGGGCCTCGTGCCCGGACCGCGGACCGTGTGGAGGATCAATGTCGTCGACGCATGCCCTCAGGATACGCGTCCGGCCCCGGCCGCGCGAGGGGAAATGCGTGCGCCGGCGCCCGTGTGCGGGCGCGCGCTCAGCCGCGCCGGACCTCTTCCGCCCAGGCCCGCAGTCCGGCCGCGAACCCCTCGCGCTGGCTCGGGGTCAGCTGTTCGAACACGCGCACCAGGGGGCCGGCCCGGCTGGCCATGAACGCGCGCATGGTGTCCTTGTGGTCGTCGGAGAGCGCCACCAGCACCCGCCGCCCGTTCTCCGGGTCGCGGTGGCGCACGACCAGGCCGACCCGGGACAGGTCGCCGACCATCTCGCTGACCGTGGACAGCCCCACGCCGAGCCGGGCGGACAGCTCCCCCACGCTCGGCCGCTGGTCGTGGGCGAGCTGGGCCAGGACGGCGCCGTGCCGGGCGGTCAGGTGGTGGTCCTGGAACAGGTGCCGCAGCTCGTCGGGCATCTCGGTGTGCGCGCGCCGGTAGTAGGTCTCCAGCAGGGGGACGTACCGCAGCGCCCCCTCGACCAGCTCACGGTCGGGTACACGCGCGCCGTCGTCGACATCCCCGTTCATGGGCCGATGGTATCGGTCCCGGGGATCGGCGCAGGTCGAACCGGGGTTCTCAGACCGGCCGGTACAGGACCGGAAGCGCGGTCATGCCGTGCTCCCGGAGCCGGCGCCGGACGAACCGGTGGAAGCCGGGTCGCACGAGCTGGCCGAGCAGGAAGGCGGCGGCCCCGCCGGGCAGGCGTGCGTAGTTGACGAAGGCGAACCGCGACGGTTCCAGCGCGCGCAGCGGCAGGGAGTTGTCGACGCCGAGCACGGCGGTGTACCAGCCGGCCAGGTCCTCCCACACCCGCACGCCGGCGTCGCCGTCCTCGGCCACGAAGTGGTTGAAGAGGTAGACGCCGTCGGCGGGGTCCTCGGTGTCGCCGATCCGGGCGGGGTTGACGGCCGGCATGACCAGGTCCGCGCCCAGGGCGCCGAAGTCCGCGGCCGCGCGGACCGCGTCCAGGCTCTGCGGCCCGTCGGTCTCCACCAGCATGGTCACGTCGAAACGGGGCGCGCCCTTGAGCGGGGGCATCAGCACGGCCTCGAACACCCTGGCCCCGAGCACGTCGGGGCGGTCGGCCAGGGCGCGGGCCGCCTGGGCGCACGCCTCGACGGCGTCGTCCCGTTCGGCGCTGGCGCGGACGAGGGGTGTGCGCGGCGGGTCGACGGTCAGCCCCGCGTAGAGGAAGCCGGACGCCGAGGGCGTGCGGAACGGTGCTCGGGGGTACCTCGGGTGCTCCACGGCCATGCTGTGCCTCCTCGAACAACACTTCGGATATCCGAAGTGTAACGCCGTCCCGCCGGGCGTGCGTCACCCGCCCGACCTCCGCCAGGTGCGCGATGGAAGACTCTGGGTCATGGCCAAGACCTTCGACACCATCACCGACCGGATGGCGCGGTTCCTCCTCGCCCAGCCGGTGTTCTTCGTCGGGACCGCGCCGCTGGCCGGCGACGGCCACGTCAACGTCTCCCCCAAGGGGATGAGCGGGACCTTCGCCGTCCTGGGCGAGCGCAGGGCGGCCTACCTCGACTACACGGGATCGGGCACCGAGACCATCGCCCACCTGCGGGAGAACGGCCGCATCGTGCTGATGTTCTGCGCCTTCGACGGGCCGCCCGACATCGTGCGCCTGCACGGCCGCGGCCGGGTCGTCCTGCCCTCCGACCCCGAGTTCGACGACCTGCGGGCGCACTTCCCCAAGGAGCGCACGACCGGCCAGCGCTCGGTCATCGTGGTCGACGTCGAGCGCATCTCCGACTCCTGCGGCTTCTCCGTGCCCCTGATGGACCTGCGCGGGGACCGCGACCTGCTGGACCGCCACCACGAGCGCCAGGGCCCCGACCACTTCCCCGGCTACTGGCGCACCCGCAACGCCGCCAGCATCGACGGCCTGCCCGGCGTTCCCCCGGAGCCGGTCGACTGACGGACGCCGCGGGCCACCGGACCGCTCCTGCGGGCGACTCCGTCCGGGCACGTGCTGTGCCGTCCGCCTGACAGAGCGCGACTTAGCGCAGTTCAGCGCGCCCCGACGTCCGATTGTGGCGACTTTCTGTAACCTTGTCGTCACGCATCGGGTCGAAACGTTCACCACGCCGTGGTTGGGACGTTCCGCCTCCCGTGGCCGGATGGAGCACGGTCCCGCTCGCCACCCGGCCCAGGGCGGGATCTTCGCCGAACCTCAGGAGACCGCGCATGTCCGGTACCGTCCCCTCCCCCCACGGCTCCCCCGCACCGACCCCCGTCGTGCCCTCCGCTCCCGCCCTTCCCGTCTCCGCCCACGCCACGTCCGCCACAGCGCTCGCCGCGACCCGCCGCCAGGTCCTGGTCGGCGGAGCCGTCGGCCTGGGCGCCGCCGCCCTGGCCGGCATCGGCGCGCCCGCCGCGCACGCCGCCGCCGCGCCCCGGGCGCGGTCGCGCGTGTCCGACCCCTTCACCCTCGGAGTCGCCTCCGGCGACCCGCTCCCCGACGGCGTCGTGCTCTGGACCCGCCTGGCCCCCGACCCCCTCGCCGAGGACGGCCTGGGCGGCATGCCCGACCGGCGGGTGCGGGTGCTCTGGCAGGTGTCCGAGAACGAGGACTTCCGCGGCGTCGCGGCCTCCGGGCACGTCGAGACCGGCCCCGAGGCCGCCCACTCGGTCCACGTGGAGGTCAACGGCCTGCGCCCCGGAGCGACCTACTTCTACCGGTTCCGCACGGGCAACGAGATCAGCCCGGTCGGCCGGACCAGGACCGCCCCGGCGCCGGGCTCCTCCCCGGACCGGTTCTCCTTCGCGTTCGCCAGCTGCCAGAACTACACCCAGGGCCACTACACCGCCCAGGCCCATCTGGCGGAGGAGGACCTGGACCTGGTGGCCTTCCTGGGCGACTACATCTACGAGGGCGGGGGCCAGGGCACCATCGGCCGCGGCCACCTGCCCGCGCACGAGACCACCTCGCTGTCCGACTACCGGATCAGGCACGCCCAGTACAAGACCGACGAGGGCCTGCGCGCCGCGCACGCCGCCTTCCCCTGGGCGGTGGTCTTCGACGACCACGAGGTCGAGAACAACTGGGCGGACGACACCTCCTACGGGCAGGACGTGGACCCCCGGGAGTTCCTGCGCCGGCGCGCCCGCGCCTTCCAGGCCTACTACGAGCACATGCCGCTGCGCTCGGCCCAGCGCCCGGACGGGCCGGACCTGCGGCTGTTCCGCCGGCTCTCCTACGGCGACCTCGTCGACCTGTACCTGCTCGACACCCGCCAGTACCGCAGCGTCCAGGACGACGTCGGACGCGACGACCCCGCCCGGACGCTGCTGGGGCAACAACAGCGGGAGTGGCTCTTCGACGGTCTGGCGGGTTCGCGGGCGCGCTGGAACGTCCTGGCCCAGCAGGTGTTCTTCTCCCAGCGCGACTTCGCCGACGGGGACGACACCGCCTTCAGCGACGACGCCTGGGACAACTACCGGGTGGAACGCGACAGCGTCCGCGACCGGCTCGCCCACGCCGCCAACCCGGTCGTGGTCACCGGCGACGTGCACGCCAACTACGTCTGCGACGTCAAGGCCGACTTCGACGACCCTGACTCGGCGACCGTGGCCACCGAGCTGGTGGGCACGTCCTTCACCAGCGGCGGCGACGGCCTCGACCAGCGCCCCACGGACGCCGTCCAGCTCCGGGAGAACCCGCACATCCACTACGTCAACCGCCGGCGCGGCTACGTGCGCAACGTGGTCACGCCCACCGAGTGGACCGCCGACTACCGGGTCGTGGACTACGTGAGCGAGCCCGGGGCGCCGGTCGGCGACCTGGCGCGCTTCGTCATCGACGAGGGCACCCCCGGCGTGCGCCCGCGCGGCTGACCGGGGCGGGGCCCCGCCCGCCCGCGGCGCGGGGCCCTACTTGGCGTCCGGGCTGATCCACAGGGCCTCGGCGGCGACCAGGCCCAGGTCCTGGGACCGCTCGGGCGCCCCCTCATCGGGGCGCACGGCGATCTGCAGCGATCCGGCGAAGGTCTGGCGCTTGAGGACCTCCACGGTCATGCCGATGCCGATGTCGATGTCGGCGAGGTAGCGCAGGAGGTCGGGATCGGTGTCGTTGACCCGCACGATCACGCCGCGGGTGCCCTGCTCGGCCTCCGCCAGCAGGAAGGATTCGCGCTCGACGATGCCGCCCTCGCGGGTGGGGATGGGATCGCCGTGCGGGTCCACCACCGGGTCGCCCAGGTGCGCGGCGATCCGGTCGACGAACTTGTCCGACACCACGTGTTCGAGGATCTCGGCCTCGTCGTGCACCTCGTCCCAGGAGTAGCCGAGTTCGGCGACGAGGTAGGTCTCCAGCAGCCGGTGCCGCCGCAGGACGGCGAGCGCGGCCCGGGTGCCGGACTCGGTGAGGCTGACCGCGCCGTAGCGCTGGTGCTCCACCAGGCCCATGTCGCTCAGCTTGCGGAGCATGCCCGAGACCGAGGAGTTGGACACCGACAGCCGCTCGGCCATCCCGGAGATCGTCACCGGTCCGGTGCCGCGCTCCTGGAGGTCGTAGATGACCTTCACGTAGTCCTCCGCCGACGTGGACGGTCGTGTCGGTGTGTCTCCCATGTCCGTTACCGTATCGCGTACCGTCGCAGGTCGAACATGACCGTTCCGCAACCTGTGGACGGTCTCAGGCGCCGCAGCGCTCGCGCGGGGCGTCCGGGTCCGGCCGTCCGCGCCAGAGGATGCGCGCGCCGCCGGGACCGATCTCACGGACCTGTACCGAACCGCACGCGCAGCGGATCCAGGCCGTCAGTCCCGTGCCGGTGCCGTGTCGGGACACCACGTGGAAGGGCTGGTCGTCGGGCCATCCGCAGTGGGGGCAGACGGTCGTCATGGCGCACCTCTCACTCGTTCGGTCGCGGTCCCCTTCAGCCTCCGCCCTCACAACCGTCAATGTCCAGGTTGAGTTTGTGAACGCGACCGTGAAGAATCACCTACATGATCGATCTGCGCCGCCTGCGCATCCTGCGCGCCGTCTCCCACTACGGCACGGTCACGGCCGCCGCGGAGGCCCTGCACTTCACGCCCTCGGCCGCCTCCCAGCAGATCCGCCAGCTGGGCCGCGAGCTCGGCGTGGCCCTGCTCGAACCCCGGGGCCGGGGCGTGCGGCTCACCGCCGCCGCCCAGAGCCTGCTGGAGCACGCCGACGCCATCGAGGCGCGCTGGGAGGTGGCGGAGAACCAGCTGCGCGACGCGGGCACCGAACCCGCCGGGACGCTGCGCGTGGCGGGCTTCCCCGTGGCGATGTCGCGCCTGCTCGCCCCCATGACGGCGGCCCTGCGCGACCAGTACCCGCGTCTGACCGTGAGCCTGCACGAGGCCGAACCGGGCCGGTGCCTGGACATGCTCTTCCAGGGCGAGATCGAGCTCGCCGTCATCGAGTCGTCCCCGAGCACGCCGCCCAGGTCGGACCCCCGCTTCGACCAGGAACCGCTGCTGGACGAGGAGCTGGACCTGGTGGTAGCCGACGGCCACCGCTTGGCCGAGGTCGGTGACGGCGCGGGTGTGGAGTTGGGCGAGGCGGCCCTGGAGCCGTGGATCCTGCCCACGCCGGGCAGCACCTGCCACGCCCACGCCATGTCGGCGTGCGGGGCGGCGGACTTCACCCCCGAGTGCGCCCACCGGGCCCTGGACTGGGGCGCCTGCGCCACGCTGGTCGCGCACGGGCTGGGGGTGGCGCTCATCCCCCGCCTGGCCGACTTCTCACCGGCTCTTCCGGTGACGCGGCTCCGGCTGCGCGGAGCGCCCGCCCCGGCGCGCAAGCTGCTGACCTGCACGCGCCCGGGCGGGCGAGAGCGCCCCGCGGTGGCCGCCGCCCTGGCCGAGCTCGACAAGATCGCCCCCGCGGCCGTGGCCTGACCCCGGACGGGTCAGCCCCAGACCTCCTCGGCGGTCTCCACGATCAGCCGCAGCTTGGCGACCTGCTCGTCGTAGGTCAGGTCGTTGCCCTCGAAGGTGGAGGAGAACCCGCACTGGGGCGACAGGCACAGCTGCTCCAGCGGCACGTGGCGGGCGGCCTCCTCGATCCGGCGCTTGAGCGCGTCCTTGCTCTCCAGCTCGCCGCGCTTGGTGGTGACCAGGCCCAGCACGACGAACTTGCCCTCGGGTACGAAGCGCAGGGGCTCGAACCCGCCCGAGCGCTCGTCGTCGAACTCCAGGAAGAACCCGTCGACCGCCAGCTCGTTGAACAGCTCCTCGGCGACGTGGTCGTACCCGCCGCGCGCCACCCAGGAGGAGCGGAAGTTGCCCCGGCACATGTGGGTGGTGACCCGCATCCCCTCGGGGCGGCCGGCCAGGGCCGCGTTCATCTGGCGGATGTACCGCACGTGCAGCCGGTCGCTGTCGTCGCCGCGCCCGTCGAGCATGCCGCGCTGGTCGGGGTCGTTGAGGTAGGCCAGGCTGGTGTCGTCGAGCTGGAGGTAGGTGCAGCCCAGCTCCCCCAGACCCCGGATCTGTGCGGCGTAGGCCGCAGACAGGTCCGCCCAGAACTCCTCCTGGTCCGGGTAGACGGCCGGGTCGATCGCGGCCGACCCGCCCCGGTAGTGCACCATGCTCGGCGAGGGGATGGTCAGCTTCGGGGTGTTGCGGGTGACGGTCTCGGCCAGGAACGAGAACGCGTCGCCGAAGATCGTGCCCTCCGAGCGGATGCGCTCGGCGATGCGCAGGCCCGACGGGGTGAACTCGATGTCGCCGCTCTCGTTGTGGAAGGTGACGGTCAGGTGGTCCTCGACCTTGGAGACACCGCCCAGCGCGTAGATGAAGTCCATGTGCCACGAGGAGCGGCGGAACTCGCCGTCGGTGGCCGTGCGCAGGCCGACGTCCTCCTGCATCCGCACGACCTCGCGGACGCACTCGTCCTCGATCGTGCGCAGCTCGTGGTCACCGACGGTTCCCTCGGCGTGGCCGCGGCGGGCGGAGAGCAGGCGTTCGGGGCGCAGGAGGCTGCCGACGTGGTCGGCGCGGAAGGGCGGCAGTGGCGTGGGTGGCATGCGTTCTCTCTCCGTTCGTGGTGGGGCGGCCCGGTCCCCGCTCAGGGGGCGAAGTCGGGGTCGGGGGCGACGGTGACGTCCAGGAGCAGCGGGGTCTCGCGCTCGGCCAGGCCGGCGGTGGCCTCGTCCAGGGCCCGGCACAGTTCGGTGTGCGTGGCGACCTCGACGGCCGGGCAGCCCAGCCCTCGGGCCAGCGCGGCCAGCGACACCTCGGGGAAGTCGGGCCAGGGGGCCTTGCCGCCGCCGTGCTCGGCCAGGCGGTCCATGACGGCGTAGCGGCCGTTGGAGAGCACGACGAAGAGCACACCGACACGGTAGCGGGCGGCGCTCCACAGGGCCTGGACCTGGTAGAGGGCCGAGCCGTCGCCGACCACCGCCACCACCGGGCGGGTCGGGGCGGCCATGCGCAGGCCGGTCGCCGCGGGCAGCGCGAAGCCCAGGCCGCCCATGGCCGCCGACAGGAAGCCCAGGGGCGCGCGGGCGGGCAGCAGGCGGTGCAGCCGCGGCCGGCTGGAGGGGGTCTCCTCGACCACGGCGGTGTCCGGGCCGACCCGTGCGGCCAGCGCCGCCAGGACGTGTGCCGGGCGCAGGGGCTCGCCCTCGGCGGGCGGCGCCGGTACCTCCCGGTCCGGACCCGCCGCCGGACCGGAGCGGGTCGGCGCGGGAGCGTTCGTGCGGTCGTCCACCAGGGCGGCCACCGCGGCCGTGAAGGCGGCCACGGGTGCGATGACGGCGAGGTCGGCCGCTCCGCGGTGGGCCTCGCCGTCATCGTCACCGACCATGGCCAGCCGGGTCCCGGGGTCCACGAGCGGGCCGTCGGCGTAGATGTACTGGCGCAGCGCGGGGGCGCCGACCACCAGGACGGCGTCGTGTCCGCGCAGGGCCGCGCGCAGCCGGGAGCGCTCGGCCGGCAGGTGGCCCGCGAAGAGGGGGTGGTCCTGGGGGAACCCGGCGCGGGCACCGAAGCTCTCCTGGAAGACCGGTGCGCGCAGCCGCTCGGCGAGGTCGGTCAGCGCCCGCCAGGCGGGTGCGCTGTCGGCGCCCGCGCCCACGACCAGCGCCGGGGAGCGCGCCCCGTCCAGGAAGGCGGCGATCTCGGTGGCGGCCGCGTCGTCGGGGGCCACGTGTAGCGGGCGCGCCACCCGGGCGGGGGCGGCGCGGGGCTGGTCGGGGTCCATCGGCCGGGCCCAGTCGTCCATGCAGACCACCACGAGCACGGGCCCGCGGCCCTGGACCGCCTCGTGGTGGGCGCGGGCCACGGCGCCGGGCACGTCCTGGGCGCGTACCGGCTGGTGGACGGCGACCGGGTAGTCCCCGGCCAGACCCTCCAGGTGTCCGGCCAGGAAGGGCTCGTGCGCGAGGTGGCGCCGGTCCTGCTGGCCGACCAGGACCACGAGCGGAGCGCGGTTGACGCGGGCGGTGGCCAGGGCGCCGACGGCGTTGCCGAGCCCGGCCGTGGTGTGCAGCTGGACGAGCGCGGGGCGCTCGCGGGCCAGGGCCCAGCCGGTGGCCATGCCCACGACGGAGCCCTCGTGCAGGCCCAGGACGAAGTCGATGTCGTCGGGCAGGTCCACCAGGAAGGGGACCTCGGTGGACCCGGGGTTGGCGAAGACCGTGGTCAGGCCGAGCTCGCGCAGGAGTCGCAGGGTGTGGTCGCGGACCGTCGCGGGGGGCCGGTGGTGGTCGGGCACGTGGTGGCTCCCGGGGTCAGCGGTACAGGGCGGTCAGGTCGGGCTCGGAGTCGACGATCCCGTCCTGGACCATGAGGTCGGCCAGGACGCCGATGGACTCCTCGTTGACCTCGGCGGGCCAGCGGGGCATCCGGACCTGGTCCAGGAGCTCCTCGTCGATCTCGGTGTAGGTGGTGACGATCCGGCGGACCTCGTCGGGGTTGGCCTCGGCGTAGGCGAGGGACTCGCGCAGGGCGGCGTCGAGGTCGTCGATGAGCTCGGGCTCCTCGGCGATCATCTGCTCGGAGGTGAAGTAGGTCGCCACGGTCAGTTCGGGGTGGGTGTCGACGAAGTTGGAGGCGATCTCGCGGTGGCCGGCCTCGATGGCCATCGTGGTGAACGGCTCGACCAGCCAGACGGCGTCGACCTGCTCGTTCTCCAGGGCGGAGGCCATGTCGGGCAGGGCCATCTCGACGAACTCGACGGTGGAGGGGTCGCCGCCGGCCTGGCGCACGGACTCGCGGACGGTGGTGTCGCCGATGTTGAGCAGGTTGTTGGCGGCGACGGTGAGGCCCTCCAGGTCGGCGGCGGTCTCCACGGGGCTGTCGTCGAGGACGAACACGCCGCTGAAGTCGGCGCCCTGCTCCCCGTTGGTGGCCACGCCGTTGGAGAAGACCTTCAGGGGCATGTCGTTGTCGCGGGCCACGAGCAGGGAGACGACGTTGCCGAAGGCGAACTCGAAGTTGCCGCTGATCACGCCGGGGATGGCGGCGGCGCCGCCGGAGCCGGGCTCGATGGTCAGGTCGATGCCGCGTTCGGCGAAGAACCCCTGTTCCACTCCCAGGTGCAGGGGTGCGACGTCGACGATGGGGATGGCTCCGGCGGTGACCTCGCGCAGTCCGCCGTCGCCGGTCTCGTCCTGGCCCGCGCCGCCGCAGGCCGTCGCGAGGAGCAGGACGGTGGCGGCGCCGAGGGCGCTCATGTGTGGACGCATGTGTCGCTCCTGAGTCGGTCGGCGGTCGGGGGGTGTCGCGCCTGGCGGTCCGGGGACCGGGCGGGGGTGTGGCGCGTGGCTTCCACGACGACCCGAAGTTGTACGTGTTGCGAACGAGTGTTCCGAGAGCGAACGTAAGTGATGCAGGTCACTCCGGTCAAGAGGTGCGGGGAGGGAGGGCGGGGCCACGGCGGACCGGATCCGCGCCGCACGCGGCCGTGGCGCTCCGGACGCGTTTGTTAGGCTCGCCCGTTGTCGCTCCCCCAACGGAAGGGCCGCCATGGTCAGCCCCCAGAACGCCTCCGACGGACGCGGCCGGATCCCGCTCATCGCGGGCTCGGCGACCGTCGCCGCGTTCCTGGCGGTGGGGCTGGTCGTCTACCTGCTCGTCCCCCGCGCCCTCTCCGTCGAGTACGAGCGCTACCAGGGCGACCGGGTCACCGTGGACCATCCGCGGGGATGGGCGGTGGAGGAGGAGATCGAGCCGCACGCGTCCTGGGGCGCGGTGCACTTCCTCCCGCCCGACGGGGACGAGGACTTCCCCGAGACGGCGATGGCCGTCGGCTGGTACAGCGGCCCGACCCACGAGGACGCCGGCACGGAGGCGGTCGAGGCCTGGAACGAGGCCGCGGCCGAGCTCGGGTTCGAGGACTGGGACCAGGAGGAACTCGACCCGGCGGACTACGCCGACGTACCCGGGGGCTGGGACGCCGCGATGTTCGAGGACACCTACACGGGCCTGGACAACACGGCCGAGATGTTCGGCTGGCAGGAGACCGAGCGGTTCAGCCTCGCCCTCCAGATCCACGTCGCGGAGTCGGACGGGACCATGGCGTACTGGATCGCCTGGTACGGGCCGCAGAGCGAGCGCGGCTCCTACGAGCGCGTCGTCCACGAGACCCTGGAGTCCTTCACTCCGCGGGCGTGAGAGTGCGGCGGACACCGGGTGACCGGTGGCCGGCCGTCAGCGGCAAGCGGCCGAGGAGTCGGTGCCGGGGGCGAGGTGGACGCCGCCGCCCACGTCCTCGGCGCCGGCCGCTCCCAGCAGAGCCCCGACCAGCCCGGGGAAGCGCTCGTCCAGGTCCTGGCGGCGCAGCGTGACGAAGCAACGGGTGCCCTCCTGGCGGGTGCGGGTCACCCCCGCATCGCGCAGGACCCGCAGGTGGTGGCTGAGCGTCGACTTGGCCACCGGCGCCCGCAACTCCCCCCAGCCGCGTTCGGCGCCGTCGGCGAGCACCCGAACGAGCCCGATGCGCAACGGATCGCTGAGCGCCGCCATCACGTCGGGCAACGACAGTTCCTCGGCCACCGGGTGGCGTGCGCGTCTCATGCCTCCATGCTAGCTTGTTCGATGTTCGACGAACAACGAACAAAGGAGTCGAGTTGACCGAGACGCAGCAGGACCACCAGCACACCGACCTCACCGGCCGGGTCGCCATCGTCACCGGCGCCGGATCGGGCATCGGTCGCGCCACCGCGATCGCCCTGGCCCGCGCCGGAGCCCGAGTCCTGGGGGTGGGCCGGCGCCACGAGGCGCTCCAGGCCACCGCCGCCCACCACCCCGGCATCGTCGCCCACCCCGCCGACCTGCGCGCCCCTGACGCCCCCGCCGAGGTGGCGCGGGCCGCGACGCAACGGTGGGGCCGCATCGACGTGCTCGTCAACAACGCCGGTGCCACCGCGATGATGCCGCTGGCCGAAACCGACGCGGACCGCGTCGCCGCGCTGTTCGCGCTCAACGTCACCGCCCCCAGCCTCCTGGCCGCCGCGGCCCTGCCGCACCTGCGCGACCAGAGGGGGACGATCGTCAACGTCTCCAGCACCTATGGCCACCGGCCGATGCCCGGCGCCGCCCACTACGCCGCCTCCAAGGCCGCCATCGAGCAGTTGACGCGCTGCTGGGCGCTGGAACTGGCCCCCGAGGGGGTGCGGGTCAACGCCCTGGCGCCGGGCCCCACCGAGAGCGAGGCACTGTCGGCAGCCGGGCTCACCGAGGCCGACGTGGCCCGGGTCAAGGAGAGTGAGGCCGCTCAGATCCCGCTGGGCCGCCGCGGTGAACCCGACGAGGTCGCCCAGTGGGTACTGCGGCTCGCCGACCCGGGAACGACCTGGCTCACCGGGCAGGTCCTCACCATCGACGGCGGACTCGAACTCACCTGATTCCGGGCCGCGCCCTCACCCGTGCGGACGCGTGGGCGTGCCCTGGTGGTACAGCACGCGCCAGGCACCGCCCTCGTCCCTGACCCAGAGCGAACTGCGCCGGGCCCGCACGCCTGCGGCCTCGGTCGCGTAGGTCAGGTGCACGACGCCCGGGGCGAGCGAGCGCCCCGACATTCCGTCGACCCGGACGCGGTCCTGGCCGGTCGACCCGGCCATGGTCGGCAGCGCCGCGAGGATCGACGCCCGGCCCCAGCGCCGCCCGGACCGGCCGACCTCGCTGAAGTCGGGGTGGAGCAGCTGCGCGGCCAGGTCCGGCGAGGTGCGGACTCCGGGATCGAGCAGGCGCAGTTCCGCGGCGACCGCCTGTTCGACGTCCTCGCTGCCGTCCGTGCCCTCGCCGTCGTCGATGCCCTCGTTCCGACCCGTGTGCGCACGTCCTCCCTCGGCGGCGGGATCCCCTGCCCTGTCGGCCATCCTGCGCCGGACGACCGTCCCCGCGCCACCCGGTTTTGCGTTTGGGCAGGTCAGGGGTTTGTGTTCGCGACGATCCGAGCTATGATTCGTACATAAGTTCGATTTCGGCACTTCTTCCCCATGGGTCACAACAGCACCCGTGCCGAACCCGGTGCACCACCCAGGGGAGGAACCACATGCCGCAGGCCCACGGGCACGCGGACTTCGCGCACCTGAACGTCGTCTCCTCGGCCTCGGCCCGCTACGGCACCACCCCGCCCGAGCGGCTCGTCGAACGCGCCGCGGAACTCGACATGGGTCTGCTCGCCCTCACCGACCGCGACGGCGTCTACGGCATGGTCAAACACGTACGCGCCTGCCAGAAGGCGGGCCTGCGCCCCGTCCTGGGCTGCAACCTGGCCGTGGCCGCGCCCGACGGCGGCCGCGTCACCCTCCTGGCCCGCGGCCGGCGCGGCTGGGCCTCCCTGTGCCGCCTGGTCACCCAGGCCCACGACACCTCGGCCGACACCCCCGCCCTGTCCCTCCACTCCCTGGCCCGGCACGCCGACGGCCTCGTCGTCCTGCTCGGCCCCGAGTCCGACGTCGGCACCGCCATGGCCCAGGGCCGGCCCGGCCTCGCCCACCGCCTCCTGGACCGCTGGCGCGCCACCGCCGAGACGGTGATCGAACTCGTCGACCACTACACCCCCGGCCACCGGCACACCGCCCAGGCCCTCCTCGACCTGGCCGCCCGGACCCGCACCCTGGCCGTGCTCACCAACGCCGTCCGCTACCCCCGCTCCACCGACGCCGAGGTCGCCCACGTCCTGGACGAGGCCCGCCGCTGGCTGCCCGGCGGGACCCGGCCCGGGCCCGCCACCGCCCAGGCCCACCTCAAGAGCGGCGCGCAGATGCTGGAGGTCGCCCGGCGCCTGTGCGGAGACGACGACACCGCCGCCCGCCGCCTGATCGCCCACACCAACGCCCTGGCCGCCTCCTGCGCCATGGACCCCGACGCCGACCTGGGCATGGACCGCGCCCACCTGCCCGACGTCCATGACCCACGCGACCGGCTCTGGCGCGACTGCGACGAGGGCCTGCACCGGCTCGGCCTGCACCGCGACCCCGCCGCCGTGCACCGCCTGGCCGGCGAGCTGGAGGTCATCGAGAACAAGGGCCTGTCGGCCTACTTCCTCACCGTCGCCGACGCCGCCGCACGCATCCGCGACAAGGGCATCCGGTGCTCCATCCGCGGATCGGGCACCGGCAGCCTGGTCAACCACCTGCTGGGCATCTCCGCGATCAACCCCCTGGACCACGGACTGCTCATGGAGCGCTTCCTCAGCCAGAGCCGCGTCGGCCTGCCCGACATCGACCTGGACGTGGAGTCCGCCCGCCGGCTGGAGGCCTACGACGCGGTCTTCGCCGCCTACCCCGACACCGCCTGCGTGTCCATGATGGAGACCTACCGCGCCCGCAGCGCCATCCGCGACGTCGGCGCCGCGATGGGGATCCCCCCGCACGAGATCGACGCCCTGGCCAAGGCCTTCCCCCACGTGCGCGCCCGCCGCATCCGCTCCGCCGCCCAGGACCTGCCCGAACTGCGCGGCTTCCAGGGCACCGGCCTGGGCTCGGCCGCCGCCCAGACCCTCTTCCGACTCGCGGAGAGCCTGGACGGCCTGCCCCGCCACATCGCCATGCACCCCTGCGGCCTGGTCGTCTCCGGCTCCACCCTGCGCGAGCGCACGCCCCTGGAACCCAGCCGCGCCGGCTACCCCATGGTCCAGTTCGACAAGGAGGACGTGGAGGAGATGGGGCTGATCAAACTCGACGTCATCGGTGTGCGCATGCAGTCGGCCATGTCCCACGCCCGCGACGAGGTGGCGCGCACCACCGGCGAGCACCTGGACCTGGACACCCTGCCCCAGGACGAGTCCACGTACCGGATGATCTCCTCCTCGGCCACCCTGGGCTGCTTCCAGATCGAGTCGCCCGGCCAGCGCGAACTCGTCAGCCGCCTGCGGCCCGCCGACATGGACGACCTGATCTGCGACATCTCCCTGTTCCGGCCGGGTCCCGTCGGCAGCGACATGATCACCCCCTACCTGGCCGCCCGCGACGGCCTGAGCCCGCCGATCCACCCCTCCCCCGTCCTGACCGACCTGCTCGCCCCGACCGGCGGGGTCGTGATCTTCCACGAACAGGTCATCGGGACCCTGCACGCCATGACCGGCTGCGGCCTCGACCAGGCCGAGTCGATGCGCCGCCGGCTCGGTACCGAGGAGGGCCGGGCCCAGGTGCAGCGGACCTTCACCACCATGGCCGACGAGTGCGGGCACGACCCGCGGATCGTCGAACGGGTCTGGGAGATCCTGTCCTCCTTCGGCTCCTTCGGTTTCTGCAAGGCCCACGCGGCCGCGTTCGCCCTGCCCACCTACCAGTCGGCCTGGCTCAAACGCCACCACCCCGCCGCCTTCTACGCCGGGGTCCTCACCCACGACCCCGGCATGTACCCGCGCCGCGCCATCATCGACGACGCCCGCCGCTTCGGCGTCCCCGTACTGGGCGTGGACATCGATCGCTCGGAGGACCAGTGGAGGGTGGAGGACGTGGACGGCACCTGGGGCGTGCGCGCCTCCCTGGCCGACGTCAGGGGGATCACCGCGGCCGAGATCGCCCGGATCCTGGCCGAACGCCCCTTCCACTCGCTGCCCGACGCCGCCAACCGGGCCCGCCTGTCCCGCGACGTGCTGGAGAACCTCGTCAGGGTGGGCGCCTTCGACGCGCTGTACCGGATCGGCTCCGACCCCGCCGCACCCCACCGCCGCGACCTCCTCCTCCAGGTCAGCGCCCTGGAACGCGCGGGCCGCACCAGTACCGACAGCGGCCAGATCCCCCTGCCGATGACGGGGGCCGCCCCGGCGCAGGGGACGCTGCCGGAGATGAGCGAGGACGAACGCGTGCGCGCCGAACTGGAGGTGCTGGGGTACGAGGTGGACCGGCACCTGCTGGACGGGCACGCCGAACTGCTGGCCGCCCTGGCCGCCGGGCACCGCCTGGTCCCCGCCCGCGACCTGCACCTGGTCCCCAACGGGCAGGAGGTGCTGGTGGCGGGGGTGAAGGTGGCCACCCAGACCCCGGCGGTGCGGTCGGGGCAGCGGATCATCTTCACCACCCTGGACGACGCGACCGGGCTGGTGGACCTGACCTTCTTCGAGTCCGTGCAGGACCGGTGCGCGGCCACCGTGTTCGGGTCCTGGCTGCTGGCCGTGCGCGGCAGGGTGCGCCGGTCCGGGTCGGGGATGGCCACCGTGACCGCCTCCCACGCCTACGACCTGGGCGAGCTCGGCGAAGCGTGGCATGAGTCCGGAGCCGAGGGCCTGGCCGACGCGCTACGGCCCCAGGGGTCGGTCCGGGCCTCCCGGGGCGTGGGCGGGCGCCGGATCCGCTACTCCAGCGGGTTCCGCGTCTCCCCCTACGCCGACCTGCCCCCGGTCACCGCGCCCCCGCGCGGGCTGTGGCACGCCAGCCCCGGCAGCTCCGGCGGCTCCGGCCGGTAGCGGCCGCCGGAGCGGTCTCCAGGGCGGCTGATGGGACAGCGTGCACCCGACGGGCGCGGAGGGTGCACCGATTGTTAACACCGGTGCACTTCCGTACCGCGGCACGTCTCACTAACCTGAAGCGCTCCCGCTTCCCCGAACCCCCGGAGGTAGAACCACCATGGCCGCGGACTCCCCCCTCTCCCGACGCGGTGCGATCGGCGGGCTCGGCGCCGCCGGCGCGCTGGCCCTGGCCGGGTGGCCCGGCACCGCCGCCGCCTCCTCCGCCCGCGACGCCCTCATCACCGTCATGGGCACGTCCGACCTCCACGGCTACTGCCTGAACTGGGACTACTTCAAGAACGCGGAGTACGAGAACGGCGACGGCGACCACATCGGCATCGCCAAGGCCGCCAGCCTGATCAAGCAGGTGCGGGCCGAGCGGGGGACGGACAACACCCTGCTCTTCGACTCCGGAGACACCATCCAGGGCTCCTCCCTGGCCACGTACTACAACACCGTGGAGCCCTTCACCGAGACCGGTGAGACCCACCCCATGGCGCGGGCGATGAACGCCGTCGGCTACGACGCCGTGGCCCTGGGCAACCACGAGTTCAACTACGGCCTCGCGCACCTGGACGCCTGGATCGAGCAGATGGACGCCCCCGTCCTGGGCGCCAACGCCGTCCACCACGGCACCGACGACCCCGCCTACAAGCCCTACGTCCTCAAGCGCATGCGGGTGACCTGCACGAACAAACCCGGCCGGCAGCCGCTGGTGGTCGGTGTGCTGGGGCTGACCAACCCCGGATCCATCATCTGGGACCGCCGGCACGTCGAGGGCGAGCTGGAGTTCCGCGACCTGGTGGAGACCGCCGCCCACTGGGTGCCGATCATGCGCGCCGAGGGCGCCGACATCGTCATCGTCAGCGCCCACTCCGGCGACAGCGGCACCTCCTCCTACGGCGAGGGGCTGCCGGTGGAGAACGCCTCGGCCATGGTCGCCGAGGAGGTCCCCGGCATCGACGCGATCCTCTTCGGGCACGCCCACCGGGACGTGCCGGAGCGGTTCGTGACCAACCGCGTCACGGGCGAGGACGTCCTGATGTCGATGCCCTCCTACTGGGGGCGGCGCCTGTCGGTCATGGACCTGGCGCTGCGCCGCGAGCGCGGCCGGTGGCGGGTCGTGTCCAAGAGCGCGGTCGCCCTCGACGCCAACACCGTCGAGGAGGACCCGGACGTCGTGGCGGCGGTCGAGGGCCAGCACGCAACCGCCGTGGACTACGTCAACCAGGTGATCGCGACCTCCACCGAGGAGCTGAGCGCGGCACGGGCGTGCTGGACGGACACCGCGATCGTGGACTACATCCAGCACGTGCAGATCGAGACGGTCCGCGCGGCCCTGGCTGGGACCCCGGAGGGCGACCTGCCCGTCATCTCCATCGCGGCGCCCTTCAGCCGCTCGGCGGTCTTCCCGGCCGGCGACGTCAGCATCCGCGACATGGCCGGTCTGTACATCTACGACAACACGCTCCTGGCCAGCGAGCTCACCGGCGCCCAGGTGCGCGCGTACCTGGAGTTCTCCGCCCGGTACTTCGAACAGGTCGCGCCGGGGGCGGAGGTGGACCCCGAGCGGATCACGAACGCGGGCGGCACACCGGACTACAACTTCGACCAGGTCGCGGGGCTGGAGTACGAGATCGACATCTCACGGTCCCCGGGGCAGCGGATCACCTCGCTGACCCTGGACGGGGCGGAGGTGGCCGACGACCAGCGCTTCGTCATGGCGGTGAACAACTACCGCCAGTCCGGTGGCGGCGGCTTCCCGCACATCGCCGACGCCCCGGTGGTCTACAACGAGCAGATCGAGGTGCGCCAGGCCCTGATCGACCACGCCACGGAGACCGGCACGATCGACCCGGCCGACTTCCACACGCCGAACTGGCGCCTGGTCCGCGAGGGCGGGCCCGTGTTCGAGTGAGCGCGCGGTGCCGGGTGCCGGGCCCCGGAATACCCGGCGCCCCCTCCTGGTTACACCCTTCGCAGGCCAGTGCGGTAGAAAGTGTCCCCCGGGCTCACACACAGCCTTCACGGAATACCGCGTCCGGCGTCCTACGGGGCGACCGGGCGGCAGGAACCGCGTTGTGCCCCTTGCCGAGAGGCGACCGCCGTATTGGTCTCGCACGTCGAAGGTCCCATCGAGTCACATCGGTGGGACCTTCGGCATGTCCGGGGTGCTCACGCCGGGGCCGGGCGCAGGTGGTCCAGGGCCCGCTCCTCGATCGGGTAGGGGCGCTCCTGCGGCAGCAGGCGCGTCGCGCCCTCCAAGTCGTCCGCTCGGACCAGGGCGTGGACCTCGTGGGCCAGCTCGGTCACGTCGGTTAAGGAGAACGCCCACTCGTCGGCGTAGCGGCGCGTGGACTCCCCGGCCAGCCCCAGCTGGAGGGAGCGGTGGCCCAGAGGACGCAGGTGCAGGTCGCGCTCGGGGTCCCACTGCACACGGGCGGGGTTCTCGCGCAGCCGGCGCTTCTACTCGTCGTGGTCGGCGTGCACGTCGGCGGTGAAGTGCGACAGGCACGCGTGGCGCAGTGCCCACTCGAAGCCCTCACGGGTGACCTCGATCGCCAGGACCGTCTCCTGGTTGGGCTTCTGACCCCAGCCGCACCTGTACATCATCCACAGGAACGACGGCTTGATCCAGGTCATCCGCTCGCGCTTCCACGAGGACGGGAAGCGGCCGTCGCGGACGGCGGGGCCGCCGATGGCCGGGTGGTAGGCCTGGTACACGGTGACCGTGTCATCGGTCAACTACCTGTGGCTGAAGCCACAGGATCTTGCAGGTAGGGGCCCGCCTGGGTGGTGGGAGGCCTCCCGCGTCCAGCCCGCTCGTTCAAGAGGGGCGGGGGCGGCTGACGTAGCGCCCCGCGTTCCACACAACTACGCCTCTGCGGGCGAGGTTGCGGGAAGCATTGGTATCGGCGTGCAACACCACACCGCACTCCGTGCAGGCGAACACGGCCCGGGAAGGCCGGTTGCGTCTGCTGGTGTGGTCGCACTCCGAACACGACTGCGAGGAGTAGGCCGGGTCGACCACGACCACCGGCACTCCTGCCCTGCGTGCTTTGTAAGTGATGAAGTCCCGCAACTGGGCGAAACTCCACGAATGCAAGGCGGCGCGTTGTCGTTTGGCCTGCCGTACCCGGCCACGGATGCCCTTCAAATCCTCCAGGGCGATGCCGTGGCCGGTGCGTTCGGCCCGCTCCACGATGCTCTTCGAAATCCGGTGGTTGACGTCCTTCGCCCGCCTCGTCTCCCGGCGGCGTAGGCGCTTGAGCACGCGTTTGGCGCTCTTGGTGTTCTTCTTCTGTAGTTTGGCCCGAAGGCGGTTCTGACGCCTGCGGTACCGGTTGAGTGCCCGGCCCGCGTGGCGTTGGCCGGTAGAGGTGGTGGCGATCTCCACGATCCCCAGATCCACCCCCACGAACCCCACCGGGTCGGTGTTGAGCGCCTTCTCGGGCACCTCACACGTGGCGGCAAGGAACCACACCCCGTCCTGGACGATCAGGTCGCTCTCGCCCTGGCGGTGTTCAGCCAGCGTCTTGAGCTGGTCGGGTGAGCCGGTGAAGGCCAGGTCCTTCATCCGGCCCTGGGTGGTCCAGATCGAGACCGTGCGGGTATCCACCTGCCAGGAAAGGCACCGCGCGTCGAAGGGCTGGGCCGCGTCGGGTCGGAACCGGATCGGGGTGGACTCGGCCCGTTCCCGGCGCTTGGCCCCCTCTCGGCCCAGTAGACCGTTGCGCAGGTGGGTGGTGCGGGTGGTGTAGGCGTCGGCGACCTTGCCGATCACCCGCACCGCCGGCTGCGCCGACAACCCGAACTCCGCCTTCAAAGCCGTGTAGACGCGCTGCTGGAGGGCGTACTTGTGAGTGGCACCGGTGTCGAACGCCACCCGGGAGGCGGCGTTCGCCGCCCGGTTACAGGCGCCCAGGGTCGCCTGAAGCGCCCGCGCCTGCTCAGGCGAGGGCAACAGCTTCACCCGAACGACCACCTTCATATTCGAACACGTTAACGAACCCCGGCGTCGGCGGTGGGCCGAACCGGAAAACCTGTCAGAGGAACCCCCGTGGCACTGACCCAGTCCGCGAGCGGGGCGATTCCTCCCGGGCGTGAACGCCCGGGCCTATTCGCCGAACATTGGTGAATCCGGCGCGGATCTGGTGTCGAGGGATCTCCATGGGCGACAAGCCTCGGGCCTGCCGGGCGCGCGGGCAAGCCCTTTTCCCGGTTCGGTCCGGGGCGCTCGCGCGGGCGCCGGGATCACCGGCCGCGGGCCGGCACACCGGCCTTGAGCAGCATCTCCTCGTACTCGTCCTCGGGATCGGAGTCCAGGACGATCGCTCCTCCGGCACCGACCGTGACCTCTCCTCCCGCTCCCCCGACCCGCACGGCGGCGCGGATGACGATGCTCAGGTCCGCCTCTCCCGTGTGCGACACGTAGCCGAGCGCGCCCGAGTACACGCCCCGTGCCGAGGACTCCAGCCGGTCGATGAGTTCCATCGTGCGCAGTTTGGGGGCGCCGGTCATCGATCCTCCCGGGAAGCAGGCGCGAACGGCCCCCAGCGTGGACACCTCGGGACGCAACCGCCCCCGGACGGTGGAGACCAACTGGTGCACGGTGGCGTAGGACTCGGTGTACATGAAGGCGGGCACGTCCACACTCGCGACCTCGCACACCCGCCCGAGGTCGTTGCGGAGCAGGTCCACGATCATCAGGTTCTCGGCGCGGGTCTTGGCGCCGGCGCGCAGGTCGGCGGCGGCCCGGGCGTCGGCGGCCGGGTCGGGGTGGCGGGGCGCGGTGCCCTTGATGGGACGGCTCTCCGCCACGCGGTCGGAGTCCACGCGCAGGAAGCGTTCGGGCGAGGCACTCAGCACGCTCACGCCGCCCACCCTCAGCAGGGCGGCGTACGGAGCGGGGCTGGCGGCTCGGAGGCGGCGGTAGAAGTCCAGTTCGTCTCCCCCTCCGAGGTCGGGCAGACGCACCCGGTTGGTCAGGCAGATCTCGTAGCTCTCGCCGTCGGTGAGGTGACCCAGGCAGGCCTTGACGCCGTCCACGTACCGCTGGCGCGGATGCTCGAGCAGGGCGGGCAGGTCGACGGGCACGGCGGGGGGAGCGGGTTCGGGGAGCGGGGGCAGGTCCGCCAGCGCGTCGCGGGTGGCCTCGAGCCATTCCCGGGCGTCGGGGGCCTGGTCCGCGCACACCACGTACGTGCGGTTCTCGTGGTGGTCGACGGCGACGAAGCGGTCGCAGCGCATCCACACCGCGTCCGGGGTGGCGGCGGTGTGGGCCCGGGCGGCCCCGCAGTCCGCCTTGAGCTCGTAGCCCAGGTAGCCGACGTAGCCGCCGGTGAAGCCGAAGGGTAGGCCGCTCTCCCCCGGTGTGCGGCCGGTGCGGCGGTCCAGCGCCTCGAAGACGTCCCCGGGCTCCGTCCGTGTTCCGGCGGCGGTCCGTACACGCACACCCTCGTCACCGACGTCGTAGGTGAGCACCTCGGCGGTGGGGCCGCAGGCGTCGCCGAGGAAGGAGAAGCGGGCGGGGCCCTCGGGACGGGAGCTGTCCAACCAGAAGGCGTACTCCGCCTCGGAGTACAGGTGGGCGTAGGCGCGCTCGGTGTCCACGGCGTACGGCAGTGTCACAGAGCGGATCCCGGGCGCGGGGGCGGTCGCGGCCACGGCCTCCGGGAACTCCTGCGCGTGGATCCCCCGGCCGACGGCGCCACCTGCCGCCCCGCGATGTTGCCGGGCCAGGGCCAGGAAGTTGGCGACCAGGTCGGCGCCGTGCTCGCTGGCGACCGACTCGGGGTGGAACTGCACGCCCCAGCGCGGCAGGTCCCGGTGGCGCAGGCCCATGACCACGCCGTCCTCGGCCCACGCGGTGGCCACCAGCGTCTCGGGCAGGGGTTCGGGGACGGCCAACGAGTGGTAGCGCACGGCGGTGAAGTCCTGCGGGAGGTCGGCGAAGAGTCCCGTTCCGTCGTGCCGGACCCGGGTCAGGTGGCCGTGGCGGGGCTCGGGGGCCGAGGAGACCTGGGCCCCGGCCAGGTGCGCGATGGCCTGGTGGCCCAGACACACCCCCAGGACCGGAAGGCCGGTGTGTTCCAACAGGGCGGGGACCCGGCCGAGGTCGCGGGCGGTCTGCGGGCGGCCCGGCCCCGGGGAGACGACCACGGCGTCCAGGGAGGCGGGATCGAGGTCGGCCCACTCCGGGGCGTCGTTGGTCAGCACCCGGGGCTCCTCACCGAGCACGCGGGCGAGGAGCTGGAAGACGTTGAACGTGTACGAGTCGTGGTTGTCCACGAGGAGAACGCGCATCCCGCCCCTTCTCGACCGGCCTACGGATGGCGACATTCCAGGTTACGGCGTTCGGGAGGTGGCGGGCGCGCCAGTCCGCGCCGAATGGCGGCCGGACCCTGGCGGCGGGCCCGGAGGGGGAGTAGACAGGAGGGAGGCGGGGCAGGCCGGCCCGCCCCACAGCCGAAGGAGTCGCAACGGTGAACGTCTTCGTCGCCGCGATCTCGATCGTGGTCGTCCTGGGTCTGGCCCTCTGCTTCGTGCTCGCCGTCACCGAGGTCGGCCGGGCCCTGCGGCGGAACGTCGGCGGACGACCCATCGACCCCGCTCCGCCCACTCCGCCGAGCCCCGCTCCCCCGCCGCTGGACGCCGCGGCGCAGGAGCTGCGGATGCGCTACGCCCGCGGTGAGATCAGCCGCGAGGAGTACCTCCAGCGCAAGGTCGACCTCGAAGAGTTCTGAGCCGCGTCCCGACGACCCCCGACCTGCCTGCCGCCTCCACGAGCCGCACGGCCCCACATCACACTCCGGCGACGGTTGACACCCGGCGCGCAGTGGGTAGGGTCGTGCACGTCCTGTTGTCTCCGATCGAGGTGGACGTTGCGCATCTAGGTTCGCGATCATCACGCGGTACGGCGCCGGTATCCGGCCTGTCCGTCGCGTGTATGGAACCTTGGTGCATGAGCCGTCCCGTCTCGTCCAGGACTCTCTCGCCGCTCTCCCGGCCGATGGCCGCGTGGTGCTCGCATACGAAGCCCTTTCCACACCGCTTCCGTCTGCGAGAACACCCATGTCGAAAACCAGCACCACCGCGACCGCCGCCGTCGCCTGCTCCGACCTGTCCTTCCAGTGGAAGGACGGCACGACCGTCTTCGACGGCCTGTCGCTCACCCTGGGCCGGGGCCGCACCGGCCTGGTCGGCACCAACGGCGCCGGCAAGTCCACCCTGCTCCGGCTGTTGGCGGGGCGGTTGCGCCCGTCCCGGGGGTCGGTGACCATCGGCGGCAGCCTGGCCTACCTGCCGCAGAACGTCATTCTCGACACCGGCATGAGAGTCGACCAGGCGATGGGCATCGCCGACAAGCGCGCCGCCCTGCACGCCATCGAGTCCGGGGACGCCTCCGAACGGCACTTCGAGACGGTCGGCGACGACTGGGACATCGAGGAGCGCACGCTGGCCACCCTGGGGTCGCTCGGCCTGGGCGGGATCGAACTGGACCGCACCGTGGGCCGGCTCTCCGGCGGAGAGACCGTCCTGCTGCGCCTGGCCACGGTCCTGTTGGAGCGCCCCGACGTGCTCCTGCTCGACGAGCCCACCAACAATCTCGACCTGTTCGCACGTCGCCGGCTCTACGACACCGTGGAGGCGTGGCGTTCGGGCTCCCTGGTCGTGGTCAGCCACGACCTGGAACTCCTGGAGCGCGTGGACCGCATCGCCGAGCTGCGCACCGGGTCGGTCACCGTCCACGGGGGCGCCTGGAGCGCCTACCAGGAGGCCCTCGCCGTCCAGCGGGAGGCGGCCGAACGCACCCTGCGGGCCGCCGACGCCGACCTGCGGCGGCAGAAGCGTGAACTGGAGGAGACGCACATCAAGCTGGCCCGGCGCCGGCGCACCGCCAAGAAGGCGGCCGCGGAGCGCGGCATTCCGAAGATCGTCCAGGGCGCGTTGAAGCGGGCGGCCCAGGAGTCCGCGGGCAAACTCCGGGGTGTACACGAGGAGCGGCTCGACGAGGCGCGCGAGCGGCGTGAGGAGGCGTCCGAGGCGGTGCGCGACGACGCCGAGATCAAGGTGGACCTGCCGCACACCGAGGTGCCGAGCGGCCGGTCCGTGCTCCGCCTGAGCGGTGTGCGCCCCCGGTTCGGCCGGCTGGTCTCGGGGGATCTGCTGGTGAGCGGACCCGAACGGATCGCCCTGGTGGGGCGCAACGGCGCGGGCAAGACCACGCTGCTGCGTGCCATCGCCGGGCAGCAGCCTCCGGCGGAGGGCGAGGTCGAGGTCTTCGTGCCGACGCGGTTCCTGCCCCAGCGGTTGGACGTCCTGGACGAGACGCTGAGCATCGCCGAGAACGTCTCCCGTACGGCCCCTGGCGTGGACGACCAGCACATCCGGGCCCAGCTGGCCCGCTTCCTGTTCAAGGGGAGCCGGGCCGCGCAGATGGCGGGGACACTGTCGGGAGGCGAACGCTTCCGGGCCTCCCTGGCGGCGACGATGCTGGCCTCTCCGGCGCCGCAGCTGCTGATGCTGGACGAGCCCACCAACAACCTGGACCTGTCCAGTGTGCGGCAGCTGACCAACGCCCTGGAGGCCTACCGGGGCGCACTCCTGATCGCTGGCCACGACCTGCGGTTCCTGGAGTCGGTCGGGATCACCCGCTGGCTGTCGTTGGACGAGGAACTACGGGAGACGACCGCCGAGGAGGTGCGTGAGATGTTCACCGGGACCGCGGTGACGTAGGCACCCGGCGCCCGCTCCCCTCCAGGGAGCGGGCGCGCGCTCGCCCTGCACGGGACGAAGGCCTAACCCTGCATCTCCTCCAGGGTCTTGCCGCGGGTCTCACGCACGAACCGCCACACGAAGAAGAACGACAGCAGGGCGAACAGCGAGTACACGACGTACGTGCCGCTCAGGTTCCAGTCGCGCAGGCTGGGGAAGGTCACCGTGATCAGCCAGTTGGTGATCCACTGGGTGGCGGTGGCCACGGCCATGGCGGCGGCGCGGATCCGCAGCGGGAACATCTCGCCCAGCAGCACCCACACCACCACACCCCACGACAGGGCGAAGAACAGCACGAAGGAACTGGCGGAGACCAGCGCCAGCACACCCCAGCCGAACGACAGCGAGGCCTCCTCGCCCACCACCACCGCGTTGCTGAACGCGTAGGCGGTCAGGCCCAGGGCCACGGCCATGCCGGCCGAGCCCACCAGCAGCAGGGGTTTGCGCCCGATCCGGTCCACCAGGGTGATCGCGATGACCGTACCCACGATGTTGACCACGGAGGTGAACAGGCTCAGCAGCAGGGAGTCGCTCTCGGCCACGCCGACCGACTGCCACAGCGAACTGGAGTAGTAGAAGATCACGTTGATGCCGACCAGCTGCTGGAAGGCCGAGATCGCCATACCGATCCACACGATGGGCAGCAGGCCGAAGCGGCCCGTCAGGTCGCGCAGCCGCGGACGCCGCTCGGTGCCCAGGGCCTCGTGGATCTCCTCGATACGCCGGTCCACATGGGCGCGGTCGCCGCCCTCCACCTCCTCCAGGATGCGGCGGGCCTGCGGTGTGCGCCCCACCCGCACCAGGAATCGGGGCGACTCGGGAATGGTCAGACTCAACCCGATGTAGAGCAGCGCGGGCAGCACCTCGATGCCGAGCATCCACTGCCAGGCCTCCAGTGGCCCGATCTCGTTCTGGGCGCTGCCGCCCGCGCCCTGTGCCACGGCGTAGTTGACCAGCTGCGACATGGCGATGCCCAGGACGATCGCGAGCTGTTGCAGTGCGGCCAACCGCCCGCGGAAGGCCGCCGGAGAGACCTCGGCGATGTAGGTCGGCGCGATCACCGACGCCATACCGATGGCCACACCGCCCAGCACCCGCCAGAACGTCAGGTCCCACACCGAGAACGGCAGTGCCGACCCCACCGCGCTCACCGCGAACAGCAGGCCCGCGATCTGCATGACGCGGATACGGCCGAGCCGGTCGGCCAGCCAACCCGCGGTGGCGGCGCCCACGGCGCTGCCCAGCAGCGCGGCGGCGACCGTGAAGCCGAGCGTGGCCGGGCCCACCCCGAACCTGTGCTGGATCGCGTCCACCGCGCCGTTGATCACGGCGCTGTCGTAGCCGAACAGGAATCCGCCCATCGCCGCGGCGGCGGCGATCAGCGTCACATGGACGATGTTCACCTCCCCCTCGACGGAGGACCCTGTCGACTTCCCGTCTGCGTCGCTCACCTTGCTGCCCCCTCCCCGGCACGCACCGATGGGCGCGCCACGGCTCCAGGGTGCGGCAGAAGCGGGCCGGAGTCCGGTCGCGCAACACCCTTGGGACAAGTTCGGATCGTTCGTTGACCATGGCCGGGGCCGGGCGGCTCCGCCGCGGCCACGGGCCCGTACAAGACTCGGGCCGCGTTTTTTGGCGGGTTCGAGGGCTGTGCTCGGTCGGCTCTGCCGACAGGATCGTCCCCGTGACGACATTCCAGCCCCTGGCCGAGAAGGCCCTGCGACGTCAGCTCCCCACCCGCGCCGAACTCCTCGCAGTCCTCTCCAGCTCGGACGACGACCTCATGGACCTGGTCGCCGCCGTGTTCAAGGTCCGGCTGCGCTACTTCGGCCGCCGGGTGAAACTCAACTACCTCGTCAACATGAAGAGCGGGCTCTGCCCCGAGGACTGCTTCTACTGCTCACAGCGCCTGGGCTCCGAAGCGGAGATCGTCAAGTACACCTGGCTCAAGCCCGACGAGACGGCCAAGGCCGTGTCCGCGGGCGTGGAGGCGGGCGCCTCGCGCGTGTGCCTGGTGGCCAGCGGCCGCGGCCCCACGAACCGTGACGTGGAACGGCTCGCCCCCACCATCTCCGACATCAAGGAACAGCACCCCGGGGTGGAGGTGTGCGCCTGTCTGGGCCTGCTCTCCCAGGGCCAGGCCGACCGGCTGCGCGAGGCGGGCGCCGACGCCTACAACCACAACCTCAACACCTCCGAGGAGCGTTACGCCGACATCTGCACCACGCACGAGTTCGCCGACCGGGTGGACACCGTGGAGCAGGCCAAGCACGCCGGGCTCTCCCCCTGCTCGGGACTGATCGCGGGGATGAAGGAGAGCGACGACGACCTCGTGGACGCCCTGTTCGCCCTGCGCGAGCTGGAGCCGGACTCGGTGCCCGTCAACTTCCTGATGCCCTTCGACGGCACGCCGCTGGAGGGCACCTGGGAACTGACCCCGCAGCGCTGCCTGCGGATCCTGGCCGCCACCCGCCTGGTCTTCCCCGACGTGGAGGTGCGTTTGGCGGGCGGCCGCGAGATCCACCTGCGCTCGCTGCAGCCCCTGGCCCTGCACGTGGTCAACTCGCTCTTCCTCGGCGACTACCTCACCAGCGAGGGTCAGGCGGGCAGCGCCGACCGGGAGATGATCGAGGACGCCGGGTTCGAGATCCAGAGCGCGGGAGAGCCCACGCTCCCCAGGGAGCGCCACGACCTGCTCAAGGCGCGCCGGCGGGGCGCTGGAACCGCTCTTCCGCCCAACGCCTGACCGCCGGCACGATCCCTGCACGTCCGAGACGCGCCGCCGCGTGGCACGCGCGGCGGCGCCGGCTCACGAACGCTGCGCGGGCTGCTGCTCCGCGCCGTTCCAGATCGGCAGCTGCTGATAGTACTGGGCCTGCTCGGCGGCCAGGACGTCCTCCTGGCGGTCACGCACGCACTTGGCGAGGGTGAAGGTCGCCGTGATCACGAACAGGACGCTCATCCCGAGGAAGGCGCGCATCCACAGGTCGACGGGCAGGTAGGCGATGCCCGCGGTGACGCCGATGGTCGAGACGGCGAAGGCGATGATCGACTGGAGGTAGAACTGCGGGGTGGTCCGGGCCTGGGGGGTGGGAATGCTCATGGGTCCATCCTGGCCCGCCCCGGCGCGGTGCGCCTGAGTACACCTACTCACCTTCGGGGCCGCCCGCGGGCGGGGCCGAGGACCGGACCCGCTCCCGTCCCACCAGGACCAGGGCGACCTGCGGGAAGACCAGGACCGAGAGCATGCCGGCACCGACCAGGGCCGCGGCGTGTGCGCTGTCCATGTCCCCGGCCTGGGTGCCGATGGTGGTGAGGACCACCAGGATCGGCAGCGCTGTCGAGGAGAACAGCGCGAGCGCCGGCCCCTGGCGCCCGGGGAGGCCCTCGCGCGAGAACAGCCACACCGGCAGGCCGCGCACGACCAGGAACAGCACGAGGAACAACGGAACGGTCAGGATCGCCCCCACCTCGGACAGCAGGGCGCCCAGGTCGAAGCGCACCCCGGTGACCACGAAGAACACCGGGATGAAGAACCCGTAGGAGACCGCCGTCAGCCGCTTCTCGACCTCCTCGGCCTCGCCGGGGTGGTTGTTGGCCAGCATCAGCCGCACGATCATCCCCGCGGCGAAGGCGCCCAGCACCGTGTCCAGGCCCAGGCTCGACGCCACCCAGAGCATGAAGACCACCACTAGCAGGCACAGCCGGACCGCCACCTGCGCACTGGTCCCCAGCGTGGCCCGCACGAGCCGCTGGAGGCGGGGGTAGGTGCGCGTGCCCATCCGCCAGGCGGCGAAGCCGGCGACCGCGAAGAACGCCAGCAGCAGGAGTGATCCGGTCAGCGGCCGGTACCCGCTGAGCAGCAGCGCGATGACCACGATCGGTGCGAACTCGCCGACGGTCCCGGCGGCCAGGACCCGGTCGCCCAGGCGCGTGCCCAGCACGCCGGAGTCGCGCAGGATGGGCAGGACGGTCCCCAGGGCGGTGGTGGTCATGGCCAGACCGATCAGCAGGACGGTCTGCGCCCCGTCGACCACCAGCCAGGCCACGGCCAGCCCCAGGACCAGCGAGCACAGCCACGCGCCGGCCGCCCGCTTGAGCGGCCCGCCGCTCACGCGCGCCGGGTCGATCTCGTATCCGGCCATGAACATCAGCAGGGCCAGGCCCATGCTCGACGTCGCGGTGATGATGTCGTTCTCCTGGACCAGGCCGGTGCCGGAGGGCCCCAACACGATGCCCAGGCCGATCTCCAGCACCACGCCCGGCAGGATCACCCAGCGCGCCGCCACGTCGGCGATCAGCGGCGCCACCACCGCGGCGACCAGCACCAGCAGCAGTGTGGTCAGACTCGCCGAGAACTCGTGCTCCACCCGTTCCCGCCCTTCTCAGCGGCCCCCTGCCGCACATGGCGATCATGACCGATGGGCGGTTCGGGCCGGTGGAGCCGCGCCCGTGCGCCATGCGTGCACGCACGCCGCCATGAACCGGAAGGGAAGGGCCTGTCCTCTGGTCTGGTCGACCGTGCCGCACAGGTGCAGGTCGAGTTCCGGGCAGTGGAAGAGCCAGGCCCCGGTGGCTCCCGAGTGGCCGACGAGCGTGACGGGGCGGCGTCCGGCCGACATGAGCCGGCCGACCGTGTAGGACATCGTGCCCAGCCCGTAGCGCAGGACCGGAATGTTGCGCAGTCGGTTGCGCCGTTCGGTGAGCAGGTCGCGGGTGGCGGCGTCGTTGAAGAGCGCGCCGTCCAGCAGCGCCCGCTGGAAGGCGAGGAGGTCGCCGGTCGTGCCGCACAGGTCGTTGCTGGACTCGATCAGGGAGGGCAGCTCCACCCGGCGCCGCCCGGTGTGCAGGGGGGGGAGGGCGGCGGGGCCGCCGGATCGGACGGGCGGTGTCCCGGGAGCCAGGTACGGGTCAGTCCGAGCGGATCGAGGATCCGCTCGCTCAGCAGGCCGGCGAACGTCCGGCCGGTGGCCGACTCCAGGACGCGGATGAGCAGCTGGAAGCCGGTGTCGGAGTAGCGGGCCTTCTGCCGGGTGGCGGTGAGGTCCTGTGGCGCGAAGTGCGGGCGCTGGCGCTCGCGCGTCGTGCGCAGGACGTCCTCGAAGGTCCAGGCGAGGTCATGGCCGTGGGCCGTCCGCCGGAGCGGGCTCGGTTCGCCACGCCGCCTCTCCAGGTGGTCCGGCAGGCCGGAGGTGTGGCTCGCGAGGTGGTGCACTGTGATCGCGGACGTCCGGTCGACCCCGCCCAGCACGTGGAGTCCGTCGATGGCGGTCGCCGGCAGGTAGCCGCCGATCGGCGCCGCCAGGTCGAGTTCGCCGCGCTCGTGCGCCTGCAGGACCAGCGTGGCGATGAAGCGCTTGGTGATGCTGGCGACGAAGAAGGGCGTGTCGGGACGCAGTGCCTCCTGGACGGGAGCGACGGCACAGGACCAGTGCAGGCCGCTGTCGCCACTGGCGAGGGCGACGTTGGCGTGGTGGAGGCCGCGCCGGGCGACGAAGTCCTCCGTCAGGCGGGCCAGGTGCGCGTCGAGTTGGGTGGACACGCGGTTGCCCGGGGCGCGGGTGGTGGCGAGCGGCGATGTCACGTGAACGCTCCTTGCCTCAAGTTCTATATGTCTACTAGACATGTCTAAGAGATATCAAGAGGCTAGACTCCTGCCATGGCCCATGTGATCCTCGGACTGCTCCTGATCGCCCCCCAGAGCTTCTACGACCTCATCAAGGGGTTCGAGAAGGGCGTCGCGCTCTTCTACAGCGCCAGCTCGGGCAGTATCAAACGCGCACTGGACACCCTCCTGGCGCGCGGTTCCATCGAGGTCGCCAGCGTCGAGCCCGGCGGCCGGGGCCGCAAGGTGTACCGCGTGACCGGCTCCGGCCGCGCCGAGTTCCGCGCGTGGATGACGCGGGAGCCGACCGGGACCGACCTGGAGACCGCGGCGCTGTCCAGGCTCTACTTCCTCGGTCTGCTGGAGCCGGCCGAGCGCGGTCCGGTGCTCCGCCACATCCTGGCGCGCGCGGAGTCCGACCTGGCCGTGCTGTCGACCCTGGACGCCCGCCTCGACACCGTGGAACCCTCCGAGGAGGACCGCGACGTCTTCGTCCACCAGCGCGCGACGCTCGACTACGGGATCGCCGCGCAGCGCTTCATGCTCGACTGGTTCCGCGACCACCTCGACCGGCACGAGTCACCATCCCCCTGAGCGGACGACGGTTCGGGCCACGGTGCCCCCACCGTGCCCGCCCGAGGGCCGGGCGATGCTCTAGTCGACGCTCGGCCTCCGGGGAGGGCCGGTCCGGGGTGCCGGCATGGTCAGAGGGCCGATCTGCTCTGGGATGACGTGAAGGACCTGTTCGATCCCCACGCCATGGGCGCATTTCCGGATCTGAGGGTCCCCGACACCGCGGTGCACGACTGGCGGACTCTCCTCGACCTGGTCGTCGAGCGCGGGCGGGGGCACCGGCACTCCGAAGGCGACACAGTGCCCCCCCTGCCCCGGGCGCGCAGACTTCCGTTTCTGCGCTGCGGACGAGATCGACTTCGACGTTCACACCGACCGTGTCACCCGCCTGACCGAACCAGAGTGACCGGGCCGCCCTGATGTCCGGTCGACACGCGCGGTTCGGACCCGGGCGACCCGGCCTTCAGTGTCCAACAAGCGTCCGAACACGTGCCCGCCCGCGGGTCGGACGCCTGGAGGCTATCCCTGCCGGGTCCGGCCCTGCGCCCGGGCCAGCAGCTCCTGGGCGTCGGCCATGTCCTCCGGGGTGGGGGCGTCGTCCTGGGTCAGCGCCCGGCGCCAGTACCCGGTGAAGTCGATGGCGGCCTTGCCGATGCCCCGCTCGTCGACCATGTGGCGGCGCAGGCGCCGCACCGTGCCCGCCTCGCCGCCGATCCACACCCCCACGCGCTCCGTCGGCAGGTCGGCGGCGCGGACCCGCTCCACCAGCCGCCGCCCGTGCGGGGCGCCGTCGCGGTGCACCCAGTGCAGGCCGACACGGGCGGGCTCGGGCAGGCGCTGCTCCTCCGCCGCGTCGGCGATCTCGACGATGACGGTGGCGGCGGTGTCCTCGGGCAGGGCCTCCAGCAGGGTGCCGACGGCCGGCAGCGCGCTCTCGTCGCCGAGCAGTACCACGTGCTCGGGCCCCGCCAGGTCGAAGGGGGCGGCGAACATCTCCGAGGGGCCGAACATGCCCAGGACCGCGCCGGGGCGCACGTCCTGGGCCCAGCGGGTCGCGGGACCGGAGTCACCGTGCACGACGAAGTCGATGTCGAGCGTGCCCCGCGCGGGGTCGTGGCCGCGGACGGTGAAGCTGCGCATCCAGGGGCGCTCGTCCTCGGGGATCGCGTTGTAGGCCTCGTACCAGCGCATGACGTCGCCGTCGGGGCGGGGCAGGACGGGGCGGTCCTGGCCCGGTCGGGGGAAGTACAGCTTCACCTGGCGGTCGGGGCCCGACAGGGCGGCTCCGGCCAGGTCGTCCCCGGTGAAGGTCACACGCACCATCCGCGGTGTGATCCGGTGTGACGAGGCCACGCGAAGGTAGCGGATCGGCAGTTCCTGGCTCACCAAAACTCCTCAGTATAGAAGTTCTGCCACGTGCTCTCAAGGGCAGAACTTGAGTTCTAGCAAGTGAAATCGCGAAAATGTCAAATCGGATCGGCCTGATTTTCGAGTGATCCGCATCACATTTCTCGTCGGCGATGCCGGTTCGTCACCAGTCCCCCGCCCTCAGTCGAGAGCTTCGGCTGCGGTCGCTCTTCGGTCCGGGCGGAACAGGGACAGGTCCAGCCCCGTGTCCTCCCCCATGGCCAGCCGTGCCGCCACGAGGCCCTGGTAGGGCCCGAACGTCAGACCCTCCGACCCCAGTCCGGTCGCCACCACCACACCCGGCAGCCGGTCGACGGTGCCCAGCAGCTGCCGCCCGTCGTGCGTTCCCGGACGGAAACCCACCCGGGTCTCGACCACGGTGGCCTCGCCCAGGCCGGGCAGCACCTCGACCGCGGTCGAGAGGTTGTGCAGCAGCCCCGACGCGGTCACCCGCCGGTCGAACCCCGCGTCCGGTTCCACCGTGCCGCCCGTGACGACCCGGTCCGGGCCGAACGCCGACACGAAGTAGTCGCGTTCACCGAAGCGCACCACCGGCCAGCCCCGGGTGTCCGTGCCGGGCAGGGCGAAGTGCGTCATCTGCCCGCGCACGGGGAAGACCGACAGCTCCACCCCTGCCACGGCCAGCAGTCCCGCCGACCAGGCGCCCGCGGCCACGACCACCACCGGCGCCTCCAGCTCATCCGACCCCACGTGCACACCCGTCACCCTGTGCCCGTTCCACGCCAGGCGCGCGTCACCCTTGTAGTAGCGCAGGCCGCGCTCCTCGGCGGCGTTGAACAGGGCGGCCCTGGCCGTGCGGCCGTTCAGGCGGGCCATCCCCTCGATGTGCACGCCGCCGTAGGGCTCGGGCACCAGCGGGAAGCGCGTCCGCGGCTCCCCCGGTGCCAGGCGCTCCACCCGGCCCATCGACGCGAACTCGGGCCGCTCGGCCAGGGTGCTCATCAGGTCGTACCCGGCGTCGTCGCCCTCCCGGTCCACCGACATCCCGCCGACCACCTCATAGCCGGTGACCTGGCCGTCCTCGGCGAGTTCGGCCATCAGGCGCGGGTAGTGCTCCGCCGCCCGCGCCTTGAAGTCCCACACCGCCGGCGCGTCCCACGGGAAGGGCCAGGGGAAGACGATCCCCGTGCCGGCCCCGGTGGCCTGCCCCGTGTGCGCCGCGTCCACCAGAGCGGTGGACACGCCCCTGCGCGCCAGGTGGAACGCCGCGCTCACCCCTACGATCCCGCCGCCGACCACGATCACGTCCATGCCACCACCCTGCCCCGGCCGGGCTCGGCGAACAAGCCGGACGACCCGCGTGCCGCAACCGGGAACCGGGTAGGGAGTGGCGATACGTTGAGCACTTCCCAACCCCGCCCCTGGAGGTCGCGTGGACGGATACACCTACTACGGGGTCGCGCTGATGCGCCGACCCGGCCCCGCACTGGACCAGGGCATCGTGACCCACATCCCCCGGTCCCCGGTCGATCCCGTGCTGGCCGCGCGCCAGTACGCGATCTACCAGGAGACGGTCGCCTCGGCCGGCTGGCGGGTGTACGAGGTGGATCCGGCGCCCGACCATCCCGACGCGGTGTTCGTGGAGGACACGCTGGTGGTGTGCGAGGGCCTGGCCGTCGTGACGCGGCCCGGGGCCGAGGAGCGGCGCGGGGAGGTCGGCGGCGCGGAGGCCGCGGCCCGCGCCCTGGGACTGCGGGTGGAGCACATCACCGCGCCGGGCACCCTGGAGGGCGGCGACGTGCTCCAGGTGGGCACGTGCGTGTACGTGGGCCTCGGCGGGCGCACCAACGCCGCGGGCGCCGACCAGCTCGAAGCGCTCCTGGGGCCGCTGGGCCGCAAGGTGGAGCGGGTCGCGCTGCGCGAGGTCCTGCACCTGAAGTCGGCCGTGACCGCGCTGCCCGACGGCACCCTGATCGGCCTGCCGGAGCTGGTGGACAGCGGCGCGCTGCCGCCCCTGCGGCGGGCGCCGGAGGAACCCGGAGCCCACGTGCTCCCGCTGGGCGGACGGGACGTCCTGGTCAGCGCGTCGGCGCCCGAGACCATCCACGAGCTGACCGCCGAGCGGTGGCGCGTGCTGCCGGTGGACATCTCCGAGTTCGAGAAGCTGGAGGCGTGCGTGACCTGCCTCAGCGTGCTGGTCCCCCACGCCGACGGGCGCGACTGAGGGCCGTCGGGGCCGCCCTCGCGACGGCCCCGATCTCCGCCCCGGCCGGCCACCGGGGCGTCGGTCGGCCCCGTCAGGCGGCGTCGTCCTCGGCGGCGCGGGTCCGCTCCCGCACGCCGTCGTAGGTCAGGCCCTGGCCGGTCAGCGCCGTGGCCATCGGGGCGGACAGGCCGTGGCGCAGCAGGGCCAGCAGGATGTGGCCGGTGTCGATGCCGCGGTGCTTGAGGGCGATGGCCTCACGGAGGCTCAGTTCCAGGATCTTCTTGGCGTCGGCGTCGAAGGCGCCGCCCAGGCGCCCGCGCTTGCGGGGCCTGCGCGCCGCCGGGTCGGGCCGCAGGGCGTCGGGGCCGAAGGACTCGCGCATCCGGCGGAAGACGTCGTCGGTGTCCACGCCCACCGCCCTGAGCGCGTCGATCTCCTCCTCGGTGAGTCCGGCCGGCCCGGCCTCCGCGCCGCCCGACTCCAGGAGTGCGGTGGTGACGCCGTGCTCGTGCAGGACGCGCGCCGCCGTGCTCGCCTCCTGCGCCGCCAGGGCGAGGAGCAGGTGCTCGGGCGCGACCTTGTCCTCGCCCCGGTCCGATACCAGGGCGACCGCGTCGCGCACGGTGTCACGCGCGTCCTTGGTGAAGCGTTCGAACATGGTTCCTCCGTAAGTTGTCAGGCGGCCCGGCAGGGCCGGGTGTGGCTGATGGTTTCTTGCCTTCAGTGGCTGACTAGGAGTGGCCGCCCGGCTCTGCGGGGCGCTCCGGTCGCTGATGGAGATCCGCGCACGAGTCGCTGTTCACGGAGATGACGACGGGGTGTTCCACGGGCCGACGCATCAACGCCACCCCGGCTACCAGACCCCGCGCGCGCTGCGCAGGATCGGCCGGGTCCGCCTGGAGACGTGGCTGCGCAAGAGAGGGGTCCGCAGCGCCGCCGCCGGCGACCTGACCGCGTACCGGGATGCCGGGCATCTGGCCTCGGCGGCCGGGCTGCTCCCGGTCCCTCGGGACTCGGGGCTCCGGACCGGGAACCTGCACCGGCCCAAACGGTACAACCGAGCTCTGCGCAGGGTGTTCTTCATGTCCGCGCTGTCGTCCCTGCGGACCGAGGGCTCCAACCGGGAGTTCTACCAGCGCAAGCGGGCCGAGGGGTTGAAACACGTCCAGGCGGTGATCGCTCTGGCCCGGCGGCGGGTGAGTGTGGTGTGGGCTCTGCTGCGGGACGGCAGGGTGTTCACCCCCGCCCCACCGGTCCCGCAGGCGGCTTGACAACTTCATTGAGACTCCTAGTTCCGCGCCCGTGGGGCGTGTTTCTGGTGGACCGCCTGGCGGGTGACCCCCAGGACGTCGGCGATGGCCTGCCAGGACCAGGCCTGCTCGCGGGCCTCGCGCACATGCAGCGCCTCCAGGTGGTCGGCGAGCTTGCGCAGGGCCGCGACGGCCCGCAGCCCGGTGGCCGGGTCGATGGGATCGGTCGGCGTCTCGTCCATGCTGTCAATATAAATTGACGCGCCTGGCCTGTCAATATAAATTGACACCCTCGCGGCGGGCCCGAGAGCCTGCGCCGGCGGCCCGCGCGCCCGCGCGGGGCCGACATGTGAGCAGCGAGGAGTTCGACGAGCACGGCGCCCCCAGCGCCCTGCTCGGGGCCACCGTCCTGGGCTACGACGACCAGCTGGTCGGGGTGGAGGCCGTCGCCGTCACCACGTGAGGTGTGCGCTCAGGACCGGGCCGCCCGGTGGGCGGCCACGCGCTCGCGGGTGGCGCACCGGCGCGAGCAGTACAGGCGGGGGCTCCCGCTGCCCGCGTCGAGGAAGGCGCGGTCGCATCCGCGGGCCGCGCACAGCCCGCCCGGGGGGCGCTGGCGGTCGGTGACCAGCAGCGCCAGCGCCATCCCGGCGGAGGCCAGGAACCACTCCGCGAGCGGGGCGTCGTCGTCGCTGTCCACGTGGACGTGCCAGTGGGAGGTCCCGCCGTGGTCGGTCAGCCGGGGCGGGCGGGCCACGCGGGCCAGCACGCCGTTGATCCGTTCGGCCCCCTCGGCGGCGTCGCGGGCGGCCAGGACGCCGCGGAGCAGGTCGGCGGACACGCGCATCGACTCGACGTCATCCCTGGTCACGGCCAGGTCGCTCTCACCGTGGGCGACGAGGATCCCGGCGATCTCCTCCGGCCGGGCATCGTCGCGGGCCAGGGCGTTGAGCAGGTCGGCGGTGCGCTCGGCGACGGCGCGCACCGAGCGGCCGGTGATGGCGTTCGACGGGGGCACGCTCCCACTGTAACGCCTCTTCCGATCTTTCCCGTTACCGCCGTACCGTCTCGGCCATGCCACAGCGCCATGCTCTGTTCCGCTACATCGCCGGTGCCCTGACCGCCCGCGTGGGCGACGAGATGTCCGGCCCCGCCGTGCTCCTCCTCGGCGCCGCGGCCACCGGATCGGTCGCCACGGGCGCCGCCCTGCTCGCCGGCCTCACCGCGACCGCCGCGCTCGGCGGACCCCTCGTGGGGGCCGCACTGGACCGGACCGCCCGCCCCGGGAGGCTGCTGGCGGCGGCCCTGGTGGGCTACGCCGCCGGCCTGGCCGCGGTGGCCCTCGCGCTCGGCTGCGTCCCGCTGCCCCTGGTCGTGGGCACGGCCCTGGTGATCGGCCTGCTCGGCCCGGCGCTGTCGGGCGGCTGGACGGCCCAGCTGCCCCGCGTGGTACCCCCCGAGGGGCTGGCCCGGGCCAGCGCATTGGACGCGATGACCTTCGGCGGCGCGAGCCTGCTCGGTCCGGGCGCGGCGGGCCTGGCGGCCGTACTGCTGGGCGCCCCGGGGGCCGTCGCCGGCGCGGTCGCGCTCATCGCCCTGGCCGTCCCCGTCGCCTGGGCCCTGCCCGGGCGGAGCACCGCCGCCGCCCGCACTCCCCTGGCGGCCGACCTCCGTGCCGGTGCCCGGGCGGTCCTGGGCAACGCGCCGCTCAGGTGGGTCACCGCGGCGACCGTCGTCTCCATCGCCGGATCGGGCATGTTCGTGGTCTGCCTGCCCGGGCTCGGCGACCGGTTCCTGGGCGGCCAGGCGCACGGCGCGCTGCTGCTCTCCCTCATGGCGGTGTGCTCGCTGGCGGCCAACCTCGTCCTCACCCGCGCGGTCCCGTCCCTGAGCCCCGACACGATGGTGCTGGTGTGCGTCCTGGTCCAGGCGGTGGGCATGGGTGCCGCGTCTCTGGCTGGTTCGGCCGTCGCTCTGGTGGCGGCCGCGGCCCTGGTCGGCGCGGCCGAGGGCCCCCAGCTGACCGCCCTGTTCCGGGTGCGCCACCGCGAGGCGCCCGAACGCCTGCGCGCACAGGTCTTCACCACCGGGGCGAGCCTGAAGATCTCCGCCTTCGCCCTCGGGGCCGCGGCGGCGGGCCCGCTCGCCGAGCACTCGCTCACCGTCTGCCTCGCCGTGGCCGCGCTGCTCCAGATCGGCGCGGCCACCGCACTCGCGCGCAGGTGAAGGACACTGGCTGTCCTGCACTCCTGGCAGACTGCGGTCCATGAAAGCGACCTCAGCACGCCTGCTGCGCCTGTTGTCCCTGCTCCAGACCCGCAAGGACTGGCCCGGGGCCGAACTCTCCGACCGTCTGGAGGTCAGCCCCCGCACGGTGCGCCGGGACGTGGACCGGCTGCGCGAACTCGGCTATCCCATCCAGGCCACGATGGGCACCGGGGGCGGCTACCAGCTGGGCGCCGGGGCCACCCTGCCCCCGCTGCTCCTGGACGACGACGAGGCCGTCGCGGTCGCGGTGGGTCTGCGCACGGCCGCACAGGGCGGGGTGTCGGGCATCGAGGAGACCTCCGTGCGCGCCCTGGCCAAGCTCCTGCAGGTGCTGCCCTCGCGGCTGCGCCGCAGGGTGGACGCGCTGGGCTCGTTCACGGTCCCCATGCCTGCCGGCGGACCCACGGTCGACTCCGACACGCTGACGCTGGTCGCTTCCGCCTGCCGGGACAGCGAGATCCTGCGCTTCGACTACGAGAGCTCGGACGGCACCGCCTCCCGCCGGATCGTGGAGCCGCACCGGCTGGTCGCCCGGGGCCGGCGCTGGTACCTGGTGGCCTGGGACACCGCCCGCGACGACTGGCGGACCTTCCGGGTGGACCGGATGGAGCCGCTCACCCTGACCGGCCCGCGCGTTCCTCCCCGCGACCCGCCCGAACAGGGGGTGGCGACCTACCTGGCGGAGCGGATGAACGTGCACATGTGGCCGCACAAGGCACGGGTGCGGCTGCTGGTGTCCGCGGAGGAGGCGCGGGACAGGATCGGGTGGGACTACGGACGCGTCGAGCCGGTGGACGAGCACTCGTGCGTGCTGTTGTGCGCCGGGGACTCGCTCTTCTACATGGCCTGCTACCTGGGCATGCTCGACGTGGACATGGAGGTGGAGGAGCCCGCCGAGCTGCGCGAGCACATGGCCCGCCTCTCCACCCGGTTCCGCAGGGCCTCGTCCGCCCCCGCACCGGCCGGGAACGACTGATCCCGGTGGGGCCGTGGGCGGGGCGCGTGTGCGCCCGCCGACCGCGGGAGGGCCCGGGCGCCCATGGTGGCCGCCGAGCACCCGCGTTCGGCTGAAGTGCGCCCCGACAACGACCCGAGGCGCTACGTTGGGGAGTCATTCAGTTCCGAAGAGTGACGTTAGTTGGTGTGCACGTGCCCAGCCCGACCCGACTCCAGTGCCCGGACCTGCACGATCTCAGTTCTCCCCCGGTTCTCAGTGACCTCCGTCCCGGCTACCGCGTGGCCCGATGGGACTCGCCCGCCGATCTGGCCCCCGACTGCCGCGAGCGCCTGCACCACATCCTGCGCGACCTGGCCGCCCGCGCCTTCGCCGCCGACCACTCCGGCTACTGGCGCAACCGCGTCGGCTCCGGGTTCTTCGACCAGATCTCCACCCTGGCCCTCATCCTGGGCCCCGACGGCGTCCCCGTGGGCTGGGGCGGGTACCACCGGCACCGCTTCGCCTCCCGCCGCGCCCTGTACCTGGACGCCGCCGGCGTCGTCCCCGCCCACCGCCGCTTCGGCCTCTCCGCCGCCCTCATGGCCCGCTTCCTGACCCGTGAGGTCCTCGCGCACCCGCTGTCCCCCACCTACGTGGTCCTGCGCACCCGCCACCCGGCCGTCTACTCCGCCTGGCGCGACGGGCTGGGGCGGCACCGCGTGCACCCGCACCGCGAGCGGCCGCTGCCCGCGCGGGTCCGGCGCCTGGCCGGGGACGCGGCCGCGTGGCTGGGCGACGGTCCGCGACTGGACCCCGACACCCTCCTCGTGCGCGACGCCTACCGCATGTTCGACGGCGACATCTACGGCGTGCGGCCGCACAGCGGCGACGAGCGCCTGGACGCGTACTTCGACCGCGAGATCGGCCCCAAGGACGCCCTGCTCGTGGTCGCGCGGGTCAGCGCGCCCGCCCTGGTGAGGATCCTCGCGGGGCGGGCGCTGGCTCGGCGGTCGACGGGCCGCCCCCCGACCGGAGGACGGCCCCGGGCCGCGACGCGCGACGACGGCCTGCGGCACAGCGTGCCGACCGGCGCCGGCGCGGGCGGGCTCATCCCAGGGGGACGGCCTTGACCGTGGGCGCGCTGTAGACCAGCCCGCCCACGTCGCGCACCTGGTCCATCAGCCCGGCCAGGCGCAGGCTCTCCGCCCAGGGCATGTCCGGGCTCTGCCGTTCGCCGGCGGCCAGGCACCGGGCGACCTCGTCGGCCTCGAACTCGTAGCCGTTGGCGCGGAACGGCTCGTGCAGCGGTTCGGGTTCGTGGCCGTCGCGGTGCAGGACGGCCTCGGTGCCGGCCCAGAACATCGGCATCTCGACCCACCCCTTCGACCCGGCCAGCACGGCCCGGTTGGGCAGCGTGCGGCGCGAGGCGCACGACACGCTGGCCGTGCCGCCGTCCTGCCCGCGCAGGAGCACCGTGGTCTGGACGTCGACCATCCGGTCGGGCGAGAGCTCACGGGTGGCGCCCACCACGGTCAGCTCTCCCAGGAAGTGCGAGGCCAGGGCCAGCGGGTACACGCCCAGGTCCAGCAGCGCGCCGCCGCCGAGGTCGGCGTTGAAGAGGCGGTGCTCGGGGTCGTAGGGGGCGTTGAAGCCGAACTCGGCCGAGATCCACCGGACCTCGCCGAGCGCGCCGTCGGCGACCAGTTCCCGCACCCGGCGGTAGAGGGGCAGGTAGCGGGTCCACATCGCCTCCATGAGGAAGCGGTCGTTGTCCCTGGCGGCCTCGACCATCTGCGACACCTGGAGGGCGTTCATCGCCATGGGCTTCTCGACCAGCACGTGCTTGCCGGCCTTCAGGCACAGCAGTGCGGCCTCGTGGTGCCAGGGGTGGGGGGTGGCGATGTAGACCACGTCCACGTCGGGGCTGTGCGCCAGCTCCTCGTAGCTTCCGTGGCGCCCGGGCACGTTCCAGGCGTCCGCGAACTCCTCGGCCCGCGCCAGGGTCCGCGAACCCACCGCGGTGGCGCGGGACGAGGAGGAGGCCCGCAGGCCTTCGAGGAAGGAGTGGGCGATCCCGCCGGTGCCGAGCACGCCCCAGCGCGGTCCACCGTTGTCATGTGTCATAGAGGCATCCTAAAAAGACGGTCATGTCGGGGTCGAGGCGGACCCGGTCCTCGGTTTCCGGCCCCTTGGACCGTACGGTGTCGGGGAGACGCGAATGCCGCACGCGCGGGTCACCGAAGGAGGAGGAATGTCGGACACGCTCGCCCAGAGACTGGGAGTGCAGCCCGGCGACCGGCTGCTCATCCTCAACGCGCCCGAACGCTACCTGCGGCTGCTCGACCCGCCGCCCGACATCCACATCGACCTCGGGCCCATCGAGGGCGCCGAGTACGACGACGTGCACCTGTTCGCCCTGGACCGGGGGACGGTCGACCGCGAGACCCCCCGCGTGTGGGAGGCCATGGGCCCGCGCACCCGCCTGTGGATCTGCTACCCCCAGCGCGGGGGCACCATCATCACCGACCTGGCCGCGGACAAGGGATGGGACCTGCTCGTGGACGCCGGCTGGCGCAGCACCGTCCAGGTCCCGATCGACTCGGACTGGGCGGCACTGCGCTTCGAACGCGCCTGAGGACCGGGACGCGCCTCGGGCGGACGTGGCCGCCGGCGCTGCGGGCCCGGGGAAAGAGCGGCGTGTGGGGCCGTCCGCCTGCGCGGACGGCCCCACAGCGGTTCGGACGCCGGCACCCCGGACCGGTTCCCGTCAGTTCACCGTCAGGGAACCGCTGATGGCGTTGGCGTCGATGTGCGCCTCGGCGTCGGAGGAGGTCTCCACTCCGATGGAGCGCCCGCCCGAGACGGACTCGCCGGTGATCCGGTAGGTGCCGTCGGGGACCTCCACGTCGCTGCTGCCGCTCACGGTGTCCAGGGACAGCAGGTCGAAGGCGTCCTCGGTGGCGACCTCGATGTTCCCCGAGGTCGTGGACACCTCCGCCGTGGTGAAGCCCCCGCCCACGGTCACCGAGCCGCTCGTGGACTCGGCCTCGACCACGTCCGCGCCGAACTCCGCCAGGTCCAGGCTGCCCGAGACCGTGGACACGTCCAGGCTCTCGCCCGAGCCCGCGGCGGTCACCGATCCGCTGGTGGTCTCCACGTTCGCGGACCCCTCCACGCCGGCCAGCTCCACCGAGCCCGAGGTGGTCTCCACCGCCACGTCGCCGACGTTGCCGTCCACGTCCACGCGACCGCTGGTCGTGGACAGGTCGAGCACGCCGTCGACGTTGCTGACCGTGATGGGCCCGCTGATGGTCTCGACGGAGACGGCCGTGCCCTCGGGGACGGCGATCATGTAGTCCACCGAGCACTGGCCGATGAACGGGACGCCCTCGCAGTGCGCCTCCACGTTCACCTGCCCCTCGTTCTCCTCGACCTCGTCCACGGGCTCCTTCAGCGGCGACCCGTGCATCTGCCGCTCCAGGACCATCTCAGGTCCGGTGCCGCCGGCGAACTCCACCTCGCCGCCGGTCTCGTTCTCGATCTCCACCGCGGTGGGCGCGTCGAAGGTCTCGACCTGGCTCCCGCGGTCCAGCCCCACCCGGCCCAGGACCGCGACGGCGGTCACCGCGCCCACGGCGGCCACGAGGACCAGCCCCAGGACCAGCCACAGCCCCACACGGGACCGGCGGGGTTCCTTGCTCGACGAGGCGTACAGGCCCCGTGCCTTGAAAGTCACGTCATTCCTCTCCCGAAGGCTCGCGCCTCCTGACTGGTCGTCGGTCACGGCTGGTCGGAGCCGCGCAGGTAGCGCAGGACCGCCTGGACCCTGCGGTGGTCGTGGTCGTCCTGGCCCAGGTCGAGCTTGGTGAAGATGGATCGGATGTGCTTCTCCACCGCCCGCTCGGTGACGGTGAGCCGCGCCGCGATGCCGGCGTTGTTCAGCCCTTCGGCCATGACCTCCAGGACCTCGGTCTCCCGGGGCGAGAGCCGTTCCAGGGCGCTGTCGCGGCGGCGGCTGAGCAGTTGTGTGACCACCTCGGGGTCGATGGCGGCGCCGCCTCCGGCCACGCGCTTGAGGACGGCCAGGAACTCGTCGATGTCGGCGACGCGGTCCTTGAGCAGGTAGCCGACCTTCGTGGACCCCCCGCCCAGCAGCTCGGCGGCGTAGCGGCTCACGACGTGCTGGGACAGCAGCAGGACGGCCACCTCGGGGTGGTCCCGGCGGATCCGCACGCCCGCCTGGATGCCCTCCTCGGAGAACGTGGGCGGCATCCGGATGTCGACCAGGCACAGGTCGATGTCCGGGTGCTCCTCCACGGACTTCAGCAGGGCGTCGGCGTCACCGACCTGGTCGACGATCTCGACCCCCGAGTCCTCCAGCAGCCGCGCCATGCCGCTGCGCAGCAGGACCGAGTCCTCGGCGATGATGACTCGCGGCCCGGCCGCTTCCTCCTGCGTGCTCGACACGCTGTGCACGGTCATGCCTCCCATGGGATGTCTGCGGTCAGGACGGTTCCGCCGCCCTCCGGGCTGTGGACGTTCAGGGTGCCGTCGACGGCGTCCAGACGGTCCCACAGCCCGTACAGGCCGGTGCCGGACTCGGGGTCGGCGCCGCCCACGCCGTCGTCGGTGACGGTGAGCCGCAGCAGGTCGCGGCGTCCGCGAGCGGCACCGCGCACCCGCTCGGCGGCCACGGTGACCTCCTCGGCCCGCGCGTGCTTGGTGACGTTGTTGAGCGCCTCGCACGCCGCGTAGTAGGCGACGGCCTCGGCGCGCGGGGAGGGGCGCTCCTCCAGGTCGATGTCGACCCGGACGGGGACGGGGGCGCGACCGGCCGCCACCGGCAGGGCCGAGGCCAGGCCGTGGTCGGTCAGGACCCGCGGGTGCAGGCCGCGGGCGACCTGGCGCAGCTCGTCCATGACCTCCTTGGACTCCTGCTGCGCCTCGGTGATCAGCTCCAGCGCCCGTTCGGGGTCGGAGGCCACGCGCGCGCGGGCCCGGGTCAGGGTCATGGTCAGCGCGAGCAGGCGCTGCTGCGCTCCGTCGTGGAGGTCGCGCTCGATCCGGGTGCGCTCGGCCTCGGCGGCGTCGACCATCCGCAGCCGGCTGTTCTGCAGGTGCATGAGCCGGCGGCGCACGCGCACCTCGGGCGCGTCGAAGAGCAGCACGCGGTGCAGCAGGACCTCGGTGGCGACCAGGTACGGCGTCAAGCGCAGGCCCACCAGCGCGGCGAGGACGCCGACCACGACCAGGCCCAGCGGGCCGGCGAGGTCGGCCGGGCTGCCCAGGAGCAGGACGAAGGCGATGCCGAACAGCGCCGCCGCCGCGGACGCTCCGCCGCACACCACCAGCACCACGACCAGGCCGCCGGCCAGGAGGCCGTGCAGGCCGGCGATCGTGGTGTAGGCGACCATCGACCAGGCGTCGCGGCCGTACACGAACCGCCAGGTCCGCAGCAGCGGGGTGTCGTCGGCCAGGGGGTCGGGGGCGCCGCTCTCCACGATGCCGAACACGGTGCCCAGCCGTCTGCGCTGCACGGTGCAGCCCAGTCTGGCGATCAGGGTGGCCGCCGGCGGGAGGAGGACGACGAAGACGACCACGTCCACCACGAGCTCGTGCCAGACCCGGATGGGCAGGGCCTCCTGCCAGGGCGTGGCGATGGTGAGCCCGATCCAGGTTGCCGACACCACGAGGACGAAGCCCGGCACGAGGTAGAACAGGGCCAGGGCCAGGGAGGTCATGAGGTGCAGGACCTCGATCGACCGCGCCTTCCAGGTGGGACCGTGATCGACGGTCACCCGGGGCAGGCCGGAGAAGAGCCGCGGGAGGGTCCTTCCCCCCGTGCTCCCCACGCCGCCGCCGGTGTTCTGTTCGGTCACCCGTCCAATCTAGGATTTCCCGGCCCCGCGGGACGAGGTCATCAACACGAGAAGTCGTGGTGGTGCGAGCACTACCGGGCCCAGGCGGGCGGGAACGACGGAGGTGGGTGCCATGGAGGCGGCGGGTGTGCCGGTGCGGCCGGTCCTGGACGACGTGGGCCGGACCAATCCGTTCTTCCACGTCGGTGTGTGGGCCGATGGGGTCGGACTGCGCGCGGTGGGCGAGTGCACCGTGACGGAGGCGGACCGGCAGGTGGCGCACGTGCGCGGGCGCCTGGCACGGGGATCGGATGGTCCGGCGGCCGTGGAGTGGCGGGTGGCCGCCTCGCTCTTCCACCAGGGGCTGGCCACCCGGCTCCTGTCCCCGGTCCTGGCCGCGGGGCTGTGCCACGGCGTGCTGCTGGACGCGCGGTCCTTCGGCTGGCGTCCGGGCGCTCCGATCGAGCCGGCCACCCGGCAGCGCACGGCGGAGCCTGTGCGCGGGGGCGCGGCGGGCGTCGCGGACTGGGTCGAGGAGACCGTGGTCACCGGAGTGGCGGCCCGCGTGGCGGAGGCGCTGACGGCGGCCGGGCGGGTGGCGCCGGGGCTCCTGCGGGGGAACACGGCCGCGGCACTGGCCGGCGCCGTCCGGGCCCTGGGCGCGGACCGCCCCGGGGTGCGGGCCGCCGCCGAGTCCGTGGCCCGGGACCTGCTCGCCCGGCCCGCCCTGGCGGGCACCGGCGCCTACCGGGGTGTGGACGCCGAGGGGCTCGCGGTGTTCCGGCGCACCACCTGCTGCCTGTACTACCGGTTGCCGGGCGGCGGCCTGTGCGGCGACTGCGCCCTGCGCGACTGAGACCCCCAGGGGCACCGGGGCACCGCGGACGCTCGCCCCGGCACACTCGACCCTGACGCAGGGACAGCCCTTCAGGGTGGTCGGCATGACGACGAAGACCAACGCCGAGCCCGCCGGATCCGGCGCGGACGGCGAGCGGACCGGCCGCGACACCGTGCGGCACTTCACGATCCACCACGACGGCGTCACCATCCCGGTGTCCCGGGGCGGCCGCGGACGACCGCTGGTGCTGTGCCCCGGCCTGAACTCGACGCAGGCGGACCTGCGCGAGCTGATCGCGCTTCTGCGCCGGGAACACGACGTGGCGGCCTTCGACCTCCGGGGCCACGGCTTCGCCTCGGCCGCCGACGAGTACACCTTCGACGCCTTCCTGGGCGATCTGGCCGCCGTCCTGGCCGAGGTTCACCTTCCCGGGGACCCCGTACTCGTGGGCTACTCCCTGGGCGCGGACCTGGCCGTGCACCACGCCTCCGAGCACCCTGGCTCCGTCGCCGGACTCGTTCTCGTCGACGGGGCGAACCCGGTGCCCGAACCGTTCGTCACCGGGGCCGACCTGGATGAGTTCCGCGCGATGTGGGAGGACCTGGCGACGGCGAACCGCGATCGGCGCGGCACCGCGCGCCAGGTGTCGCTGACAGGCCGGGAGATCCTCGATCTCAACATCGAGGTCGACGCGGTCCGGTCCTCGGTGCTCGATCGGTATCGCCGGATCGACCGGCCCGTCAGCATGGTCATGTCGGCTTCGATCGCCGGGGACGACGCCGGGGACGTGCGCGGCGGCTCGACCGGAACTGGCGTGCCGGTGTCGAACGGCTGTTGCGCGAGCAGCCGCACATCTCCGTGACCTGGTTGGACGCCGACCACGGACTGGCCTTCACCCACGCCCCTGACATCGCCCGTATCGTCCGGAACGCCCACGGCCCCGCCGACGGACCCACGCCCTGAGCCGTGTCGGGGAGACTGGTGCGATGCTGACCATCAGCGAACTGGCCTCGTACGCAGGAGTGACGGTGCGCGCGGTGCGGCACTACCACGCCAAAGGACTGCTTCCGGAGCCCGAACGGGACCGCTCCGGCTATCGGAGGTACGGCGGCGATGCCGTGGTCGACCTCATCAGGATCCGTACCCTCGCCGGGCCGGGGTCCCGCTGGCACGCGTACGGGAACTGCTGCGGGCCGACGAGGAAGAGTTCGCCGCCGTCGCGGACATCGACGAACGCCTGCGGGCAGAGATCCGCCGGCGCCGACGGCACCGGAAGGAGATCGCCCGCCTCACCTCCGGCGATGGCCTGGTACTGCCGCCGGAGGTGGTCGGGTACCTCGACCACCTGCGCTCGCGCGGAGTGGACGAGCGGATCGTCCGTGCCGAACGCGAGGGCTGGATCCCCCTGGCTGCGCACTCGCCGCGGCGGGTGCCGGACTGGATCGCGCGCAAGCGCGAGCAGCTCGCCGACCCGCGGCTCATCGGCTCCTATCTGTCGTTGGGGCGGGCGCTGGACGGCGACGACGAGGACCGGCGCCTGGCCGTGCCGGCCGACGACCTCGTGGCCCACATCACGCGGATGGCCGACGAACGGGGTGAGGACTACGTCGGCGACGTCGACATCGAGCCGTCGCTCGCGAGGCTGATGGACGCTCTGGCGTTCGACGCCCTGCCGCCGGCCCGCCGGCTGATCGAGCTGCTGCGGGAGCGCGGCTGGGACGGCTGGACCAAGCTCGAGCGGGCGGGGCCGGTGCGAGCCGCTAGGGCGAACTCCTCGGACGCCCGCCCCAGGCCGGCCGTGGGAGGATCTCTGCGACCGGGGCGGGGGCAGCGCCGCCGCCCCGGTGCCGGTCAGCTTCCCTGGGCGGCCCGGCGGAGCGTGTCGATGTCGATCCTGCCCATCTTGAGCAGCGCCTCGGTCGTCCGGCGCCGGCGCTCGGGGTCGGTGTCCCGCGTCATCTCGACCACCTCGGTGGGCACCACCTGCCAGGAGACACCGAAGCGGTCCTTGAGCCACCCGCACTGGCTCTCCTGGCCGCCCTCGGTGAGCCGCTCCCAGTAGTAGTCGACCTCCTTCTGGTCGGCGCAGGCGATCTGGAAGGACACCGCCTCGTCGAAGGTGAACTCCGGGCCGCCGTTGAGCGCGGTGAACGGCCGACCGTCCAACTCGAACTCCACCGTCAGCACCATGTCGGCCGGGCGCATGCCGCCGGGGCCGAAGTAGGTGGTCTCGACGATGCGGGAGTTGTCGAACACTCCGACGTAGAACTCCGCGGCCTCCTGGGCGCGGGTGTCGAACCACAGACAGGGCGTGATCCTGTTGAACTCGGCCATGGTCTATTCCTCTCGATGACGGTGGCTGCCTGCCACGTTCCTCGCCCTGACCGACCCGCGCGACCACCGGAACTCATCGGCCTCCCAGGTTTTTCCCACGATGTACCGGCCCTTGGCCGAAGACGGCTATCGTCTCACATCATGAGAAGAAGATCTCAATAATAGAGACGAAGGTGTATCGTCGCAGACGTCGGAACACGCGACCCCCAACGACGAGGACGGACCCCCATGTCCCGCTACACACACGGCCAGCACCGCTCGGTGACCGACTCCTACCGCTGGCGCAACGCGGAGAACTCCGCCGCCTACGTGCTGGACGAGATGGTGCCCGGCCGTTCCCTGCTCGACGTGGGCTGCGGTCCCGGCAGCATCACCGCCGACCTGGCCGCCCGCGTGGCGCCCGGCCCCGTCACGGCGGTAGACGCCTCCCCCGAGGCCGTCGACCTGGCCCGCGAGACCGCGCGCGAGGCGGGCGACGACACGATCGACTTCCGGGTCGCCGACGCGCACGAGTTGGACCTGCCCGACGACTCCTTCGACATCGTGCACGCCCACCAGGTCCTGCAGCATCTGGCCGACCCCGTGCGGGCCCTGACCGAGATGCGCAGGGTCGCGGCCCCCGGCGGGGTCGTCGCGGCCTGTGACAGCGACTACTCCGCCATGTACTGGTACCCGCTGCTGCCGGAGATCCAGGAGTGGATGGACCTGTACCAGCGGGTCGCCCGCGCCAACGGCGGGGAGCCCGACGCCGGCCGCCGCATGGTCGCCTGGGCCCGCCGGGCCGGCTTCACCGACGTGACCTACACGATGGAGGTGTGGAACCACTCCGCTCCCGACCGCCGCACGTGGTGGGGCCGGATGTGGGCCGAGCGCATCCTGGAGTCGGACATGGGCCGCCAGGCCGTCGCCGAGGGCTTCGCCACCCGTGCGGACCTGGAGCGCATCTCGGCGGGGTGGACCGCCTGGAGCGAGGACCCCGACGGCGTGTTCGCAGTGCCGCGCGGCGCCATCGTGTGTCGCGCCTGAGGGCCGTGGGCCGTGGGCCGTGGGCCGTGGGGCCTTCCCCGGGCGGGGAGGCCCCACGGCCCCTCGGGGTCAGCCGTGCCTGCGGGCGCGCAGCACGGCGTCGTGCATGGTGACCTCCCGCCCGTCCGCGACGGTGACGGTGCGCGGCCTGGCCTCGGCGGTGACCACCTCCCACGCACGCGGGTCCAGGGCCCGCGCGATCTCCTCCGCCGTGACGTGCGCACCGTGCACCCCGGCGTGCGGGGCCCCCGAGTGCCGGTCCGACGGGTGGTGGCCGACCACCAGCAGCGTGCCGCCCGGCGCGACCGCCTCGCCCAGCCGGCGGTACAGCTCCTGGGGCGGGCCCTGCGGGTGCGCGTAGTGCGTGCACACCAGGTCGAACCGCTCCGGGGGCGTCCACTCGGTCAGGTCGGCCTGGACCCACCCGATCCGGTCGGCGACAGCGCCCTCCAGATCCGCGGCGTTGCGGCGCGCACGCTCCAGCGCGCCCGCGGCGATGTCCACCGCCGTCACACGCCAGCCGCGCGAGGCGAGCCAGACCGCCTCGGCCCCCTCGCCCGCCCCCGCGTCCAACGCCGTGCCGGGGGCCAGGTCCCCGGTCTCGGCCACCAGCTGCGGGTTGGGCGGGTGCCCCTGGGCGGTGTGGCCGTGGCCGTGCCCCTGGTAGCGCTCCTCCCAGTAGGCCCGGCTGAACTCCTCCGGCATCGTGCTCCCCTCTCCGTCCCTCACTGTCCGTGGCGCCGATCGCCCAGGACCCTGGCGCTCACCCGTGCCTCCGATTCGGGTGAGAACGGGTCCTCGTACACCGCGACCGCCCGCTCGACCTCCTCGGTGACCAGGTCCGCGTTGATCCTCGCCCCGGCCAGGGCGCCCGCCGCCGCCGACGCGCCGACCTGCGCCGCCAGGTCGGCGACGTTGCCCGCCGCCCACACGCCGGGCACGTCCGTGGCTCCGGTGGCGTCGACGGCGATGTGCTCGCCCATCCCCGAGGGATGCGGGCTCGGGCGCAGGCCCAGCTCGGACAGGAAGCCCGCCCGGGCCACCATCCGCGGCGCCACGGCCAGTGCCCGGCGCCCGACCACCGTGCCGTCGTCCAGGCGCACCCCCGACAGGCGCCCCTCCTCGGTCTCCAGCGCCGCGACCTCGCCGGGCACCACGGTGATGCCCCGCGCGGCCAGCTTGCGTGCGTCCTCCCGGCCCAACGGCTCCGCGGTGTGGGTGAAGAACGCGACGTCATCGGTGAGCTGGCGGAAGAGCAGTGCCTGGTGCACCGACATCGGCCCCGTCGCGAGCACGCCGACGGCCCGGTCCCGGACCTCCCACCCGTGGCAGTACGGGCAGTGCAGGACGTCGGAGCCCCACAGGTCCCGCACACCAGGGATCGGCGGCAGCTCGTCGACCAGTCCCGTCGTCACCAGCAGCCGCCGCGCGCGCACGGCGCGGCCGTCGGCCAGGGCCACGGAGAAGCCGCTCTCCTCCCGTGTCGCGGAGACGACCTCGCCGCCGACCACGTGCCCCCCGTAGCCGCGCACCTCCGCCCTGCCACGCGCGAGCAGTTCCGCGGGCGGCGTGCCGTCCAGTGCCAGCAGTCCGTGCACGCCCTCGGCCGGTGCGTTGCGCGGGGCGCCCGCGTCGATCACCGCCACCGACCGGCGCGAGCGGGCCAGCATCAGTGCCCCGTTCAGTCCGGCGGCTCCGCCGCCCACCACCACCGCGTCGTAATCGTCTCCCAGACGATCGGTCATCTCGACCACCTCCACGACCACCATGCGCGCCCGCCCCGAGATTCGACAAACCCTGTTGCCGCTCTGGCAAACTGGTCGTATGGACCACGAACTCGACCAGGCCCTCGACAGCGTCGGGCCCCGCTTGCGGGCTCTGCGGCGGCAGCGCGAGACCACCCTGACCGACCTGTCCGCGACGACCGGCATCTCGGTGAGCACCCTGTCCCGGTTGGAGACCGGCGACCGCCGGCCCACCCTGGAACTCCTGCTCCCCCTGGCCAAGGCGCACGGCGTCTCGCTCGACGAACTCGTGGACGCCCCGCCCACGGGCGACCCGCGCGTCCACCTGCGCCCGGTCACGAACAACGGCATGACGATGATCCCCCTGACCCGCCGGGCAGGAGGAATCCAGGCCTTCAAGATGGTCCTGCCGGGCGGGGGCGTCCGATCCGAACCCGACCCCCAGACCCATGAGGGCTACGAGTGGCTCTACGTCCTCAACGGGCGGCTGCGGGTCGTCCTGGGCGAGCACGACCTGGTGCTCGGCCCGGGCGAGGCGGCCGAGTTCGACACCCGCGTGCCGCACTGGTTCGGCACCGCCGACCAGGAGTCGGTGGAGATCCTCAGCCTCTTCGGCCGCCAGGGCGAGCGGGCCCACCTGCGCGCCCGCCCCAAGGCCAGGCGCTCGTCCGGGGACTCCGACCAGGAATCCGGCTAGGAACCGGTGTCGTAGACGGTCACCCGCACGCCGCGGGCGAGCAGTTCCGACTCGACGAGGGGTTGGACCCGCTCCCACCTGCCGCCCGCCAGTCCGCAACCGATCCGGGGCATGTGCACGGTGGCCTCCAGTTCCAGGACCTGCGGGGCCAGGGCGCGCAGGCAGTCGGCGATCGCCCCGTAGCGGACGGGCGGTCCGCCGCTGCCGCGCCGGACCCCGTGCTGGGCCACCATGTTGGCCACCCACACGTCGGGCTTGACCCGGACCAGGCGCACCGCGCCCAGTCCGAAGTCGTTGTCGGCCCGCTTGCTGTGCCAGGCCCGGTAGTCGCGCTCGGGCTCGGGCCAGCGCTTGGACAGGGCCAGCACGAAGCCCTTGCCCCAGCCGCCGCGGTCGTTGCACACATGGGCGATGACCTTGGGTCCGGCGGCCTGCGGGCTGGTGGCGTCGCCGCGGACGAAGCGCAGGCCCGGCGGTGCCGTGTCAGGGGACGAAGGGGACATGCGGACACACTAGCGGGCGGCGACGACACCGCGCGTGTCCTTGGCGGGCCGGCCCGCGCGGGGATATCGTCGACTCCCGTGCGGACACCGCCGTTCCCGCTGGAGGTACCTTGTCCGACCTACCGATCGGCTACTGGCTCAAACACCTGGACCGGCTCATCGAGAACGACCTCGACCGCACCCTGGCAGCCGAGTCCCTGGGGCGCCGCCACTGGCAGGTGCTCAACTCCCTGCACACGGAACCGGGCACGGTCGCCGACCTGGACCGCAGGCTGGCCGCCTTCCTGGAGGAGGACGAGCCCTCGGTCGCCCCCGTCGTGGACGAACTGCGCGCACGCGGCTGGATCGACGGTCTGGTCGCCCTGTCCCTGTCGGCGCAGGGCGAGGCCGCGCACGACGCGCTCTTCGAGAAGGTGCAGGGCGCGCGCCGCCGACTGGCCCAGGGCATCAGCGCCGAGGAGTACCGCGCCACCGTCGACGTGCTGGAGCGGATGGCCGCCAACCTCGAACGCGGCTGACCGCCCCCGGGCGTTCTCAGGGCGCCAGGGCGTGGGGGATCGGGTTGACCTCGCCGCCGTCGACCCAGAGCACCTGGAGCTCGGGGGCCACCTCCCGGGCGGTCTCCTCCAGCCGTCGCAGGAGCGCGGACACGGGCAGGGCGCGCACCCCCAGCTCCGCGGCCAGGCGCCGGTGCGTCTCCTCGCGCGAGCGCAGGTAGTCGCTGTGGTGGCGGGCGCCGGGCGGGTTGTCCTCCTCGTCGACGGCGATGTCCTCGGCGACCAGTTCCGCGTGTCTGGCCGTGGCCGCCTCGGCGCCCTGCCCGGCCAGGGTGTGGGACACGCTGATCAGGTACGGCACGCCGATGAGCAGCTCCACCGCCTCGGCGAGGTCCCGGCCGAGCACCAGCACGCTGTCGGCGTCGTCGTAGTAGAACGCGGGACGCCGCTCGTCCCCGCCGCAGAGCAGGAACGACGCGCCACCGCCGGTGGTGGCCAGGCCGACCAGCGGCTCCCCCGACTCCAGGGCCAGCGGCACCTCGTCGGCGTACCCCGACCGGTCCAGGTAGCAGTCGTGCCAGGTCAGGACGTCATCGGCCAGCCGACTGCCGCGCAGCCGGGCCAGCAGCCCCGTGGAGGCGCTCACGCGACGCCGACCGGCAGGTCCTTGACGAGCTCGACGAACTCCAGGTCGGATCGCTTGGGCAGACCGAAGGACTCGTCGCCGTAGGGGAAGGGCTCGGTGTGGCCCGTGGCCTTGTAGCCGCGCCGCTCGTACCAGGCGATGAGCTCGGCGCGCTGGCGGATCACCTTCATCCGCATGCGGCGGCTGCCCCACCCGGCCACGGCGGAGCGCTCGGCCTCGGCGAGCACGATCCGGCCCAGGCCCCCGCCCTGTCGCCCGGGGCGCACCGAGAACATGCCGAAGTAGGCGTCCTCCCCGTCGCGGCGCAGCTCGCAGCACGCCACGAGGTCGCCGCCGACCTCGGCGACCAGCAGCCGGGTGTCCGCGCGGTCCAGCAGGGCCCGGACGCCCTCGGCGTCCACACGCTGGCCGTCCAGCAGGTGGGCCTCGGTGGTCCAGCCCTGCCTGGAGGAGTCGCCGCGGTAGCAGGCGTTGACCAGGTCCACCAGGGCGGGCACGTCGGCGGGTGCGGCGTCGCGGTAGGCCGGTTCCGGCCGGTCCTGGTCGTGGTGGCTGCTCGTCACGCTGTCCTCCTGCGCCGTGGGTGTGTCGCTATCCAGTATCGGCCACTCCGCGGGCGCCGGAACGCACCAGGGCGGAGGTCAGGTACCGGGCCGCTCCAGCGCGGCCTCGACGCGGCCCAGGAACGTGCGCAGGCGGGCGCGCACCCCGTCGGCGCCGACCCCACGGATGGGATGACCCCGAGCTGGAGGGCGAGTGCGTCCGCACGCGTCGCTGCGTACGGGCGCGATGGTCGCACCGGTGCCGTCGACGCCCTGGAGGGCTCAGGGGCCATCGTCCTCCTCGACAGCCTCTGGCTCCGGGCCCGCGGGGCTCCGGTCCGGAGTGGTACAGGCCCCACCCCCGCTCCTCGTGTGTACAGGCCCGACTTTCGGCTCCCGCGGGCGTAGCTTCGATGCCATGGACACGACCGACACACCGTTCGCCCGCATCGCCGCGGAGACCCGCTACGTACTTCTGGGCTTCCCCCTGGCCGTGGTCTCCTTCGCCGTGGTCCTGGCGGGGCTCGCCGCGGGCGCGGGCTCGTCCGCCGCCGTCGTGGGCCTGTTCGTCCTGGTCGGCACGCTCCACATCGCCCGTGGGACTTCCCACGTCGACCGGGTGCGCCTGGCCGACGTGCTGGGGCGGCCGGTCGAGCGCCGCCCCTACCGCTCGGCCGCGCCCGGAGCCGGCCCCGTGCGCCGAGCGCTGACCCCGCTCTCGTGCCCGCAGAGCTGGCTGGACGCCCTGTACGCCGTCGTGCGCCTCCCCGTCTCGGTGGTCGCGTTCGCCCTCACCGTCACCTGGTGGGCCGGGGCCCTGGGCGGTCTGCTCCACCCCGTCTGGGGATGGTCGCTCTACACCGTTCCCGGCTACACCGACGTGGGCAGCCACGTCCTGCCCGAGTCCCCGGTCCTGGCCACCACCGTGATCCACATGGTGGCGGGCGCGCTGTTCACCCTGACCGCGCCGCTGGTGGTGCGCGCCTGCGCCCAGGCCGAGACCGGGCTGGCCCGCGCCGTCCTGCTGGCCCCCGAGGACGCCGGTGTGCGCGTGCGCGCCACCGACACGGCCACGTCGACCGACGCTCCGCCGCGCGTGCCCAGCTCCGTCTGAGGTCCGGGCGTCACCGCCCCCGGTACAGCTCCGTGAGCAGCGCGACGGCCCCGTGGGTGGCCGGGTGGGGGTCGTGGCGCCGCCACAGCAGGCGCACCGGAACCGACGGGGCGTCGCGCACCGCGCGGAAGACCACCCCGTCGCGCCGGTACTGCGTGACCGTGCTCTCCGGTGTCATGCCCACACCGCGCCCCGCGGTGATCGCGGACAGCCAGTCGTCGATGTCGCCGGTGTGCTCCACGGCGGGCCGCCCGTCCCGCGGCCACAGGTCCAGGGTGGTCGTCCCGGTGCGGCGGTCGACCAGCAGGACCCGCTCGGCGACCTGGGCCAGGGTCAGGGAGCGCCGCCGGGCCCAGGGGTCGTCGGCGGCCAGGGCGCAGTAGCGCCTCTCGTGGCCGACGGTGGCCCCCTCCAGCCGGCGGTCGTCCACCGGGGCCCGCACGACCGCGATGTCGCACAGCCCCTCGACCAGTCCCCCGGTCGGTGAGTTGGTGCGGACGAGCTGAAGGTCGATGTCCGGGTAGCGCTCGGTCCACCGGCGCTGGAACCGGGCGGTGTGGCGCCCCATCGCCGACCACGCGTGCCCCATCCGCAGCCGGGTGTGCCCGGAGACCGCCTCGCGCACGAGGTCGTCGGCGCCCGCCAGCAGGTGCCGCGCGCGGGCCAGGACCTGCACGCCCGCCGTGGTCGGGGCGACCTCCCGGCTGGTGCGGTGCAGCAGGCGCACGCCCAGGATCCGTTCCAGGGCGGCCACGTTGCGCGAGACCGCCGCCTGGGAGACGCCGAGGTCGAGCGCGGCGTCGGTGAAGGTGCCGGCGTCCACGACGGCGACCAGGCAGCGCAGGTGGCGCAGTTCGACATCCATGACTCCAGCGTATGGATGGGCGCAAGCATGCATTTTGCGCATTCGAGTCCGGGGCGCATGCTCGGCTGCATGGAGACTTCGACGCGGGGTGCGGGACGGTCGGCCGGCGTGGCCCTGATGCTGGCCGGTGGACTGTCGAACCAGGTCGGCGCCGCCACGGGCGCGCTCGCCTTCGGGGTGATCGGCCCCACCGGGGTGGTCGCGGTCCGCCAGTGGGTCGCCGCAATCGTGCTGCTGTCGGTGGGGCGGCCGCGCCTGAGGTCGTTCACCCGGGCCCAGTGGTGGCCGGTCCTGGGCCTGGCCGCCGTGTTCGCGACGATGAACCTCACGCTGTACCTGTCGATCGACCGCATCGGCCTGGGGCTGGCGGTGACCCTGGAGTTCCTGGGTCCGCTGGCGGTGGCCCTCGCGGCCTCCCGCCGCTCGACCGACCTATTGTGCGCGCTGGCGGCGGCCGGGGCGGTGGCCGTGCTCATGCGCCCCCAGCCCACCACCGACCACATCGGTATCGCCCTGGGCCTGGCGGCCGCGGCGTGCTGGGCGGCCTACATCCTGCTGAACCGGACGGTGGGCCGGCGGCTGCCGGGTGCGGAGGGCTCGGCGGCGGCCGCGCTCGTGTCCGGACTGCTGTTCGTGCCGGTGGGCGCCGTGGTGTTCGTCCACCACACCCCGACCACGGGCGCGCTGGCCTGCGCCGCCGCGGCCGGTGTGCTGTCCTCGGCGGTGCCCTTCCTGGTGGACCTGCTGGCGCTGCGCCGCGTCCCCGCCCGGTTCTTCGGGCTGTTCATGAGCGTGCACCCCGTCCTGGCCTCGCTGGTGGGGCTGGTGGTCCTGGGGCAGGTGCTGAGCACGGTCGAGTGGCTGGCGGTGGCGGCCATCGTGGGGGCGAACGCGGTGAGCGTGCTCTCCGCGGCGCCCCGCCGGACCAGGGCGGCGGCTCCGACGCCGGAGCGGGGAATGCGCACCGAACCCGGAAGTTGACCTCAAGAAATGTTGAGGTTCTAGGGTTCTCGGCAACAGCCCCAACCCGTCCGGTGGTCGAACATGAGCATGGAAATGGCCGCGTGGAACTCCATCTACCACGCGATGCACGCCCGGGAGGACCAGCGCCCCTTCTCCCTCCCCGTCCTACGGCGGATCGCCGCCTTCGCCCGCCCCCACGCACGCCACCTGGTCTGGTTCCTGGCGCTGAGCGTGGCGAGCGCCGTCCTGGCCGTGGCCTCCCCGCTCCTGGCCGGGCGGGTCGTCAACACCATCGTCGACGGCGGTGCGCTGCGCCCCGTCCTCCTCCTGGCCGGGCTCATCGCCGCCGTGGCCGTCGCCGAGGCCGCGCTCGGCCTCATCGTCCGGTGGCTGTCGGCCCGCGTCGGCGAGGGCCTCATCCTGGACCTGCGCACCACCGTCTACGACCACATCCAGCGCATGCCGGTCGCCTTCTTCACCCGCACCCGCACCGGCGCCCTGGTCAGCCGGCTCAACAACGACGTCATCGGCGCCCAGCGCGCCTTCAGCGACGTGCTCTCCGGCGTGATCAGCAACCTGGTCACCCTCGTCCTGGCCCTGGCCGTCATGGTCGCGCTGTCCTGGCAGATCACCCTGCTCGCGCTCCTGCTGCTGCCCGTGTTCGTCCTGCCCGCCCGGCGCATGGGCGCCCGGCTGGCCAGGATCGAACGCGAACGCACCATCCACAACGCCGCCATGGGCACGCAGATGACCGAGCGTTTCTCCGCCCCCGGCGCCACCCTCGTCAAACTCTTCGGCCGGCCCCTCGAGGAGTCCGCCGAGTTCGCCCGCCGCGCCGGCCGCGTCCGCGACATCGGCGTGCGCACCGCGATGGTCCAGGAGGTCTTCTTCACCGCCCTGACCCTGGTCTCCGCGCTCGCCCTCGCCCTGGTCTACGGCCTGGGCGGCTTCTACGCCCTGCGCGGCCAGCTCGACGCGGGCACCGTCGTGTCCATGGGCATGCTCCTGACCCGCCTGTACGCACCGCTGACCGCCCTGGCCGGCGCCCGCGTCGAGGTGATGAGCGCCCTGGTCAGCTTCAGCCGGGTCTTCGAGGTCCTGGATCTTCGGCCGCTCGTGGACGAGAAGCCCGAGGCGGGCTCGGTGCCCGAGGGCCCCGCCGCCCTGGAGTTCGAGCACGTCGAGTTCTCCTACCCCACCGCCGACAAGGTCTCGCTCGCCTCCCTGGAGGAGGTCGCCGTCCTGGACACCGCCGACCACGGCCCCGTGCTGCGCGACGTGTCCTTCCGCATCGAACCCGGCCAGACCGTCGCGTTGGTCGGATCCTCCGGTGCGGGCAAGTCCACCATCGCCCAGCTGGCTCCCCGCCTGTACGACGCCGACGCCGGCACCGTGCGCCTGGGCGGCGTGGACGTGCGCGACCTGGGCTTCGACTCCATCCGCGCGACCCTGGGCATGGTCACCCAGGACGGCCACCTCTTCCACGAGAGCATCCGCGCCAACCTGAGCCTGGGCCGCCCCGACGCCACCGACGACGAGATCTGGGACGCCCTGCGCCGCGCCCGCCTGGACGACCTCGTCGCCGCCCTGCCCGACGGCCTGGACACCGTCGTCGGCGAACGCGGCTACCGCTTCTCCGGTGGCGAGCGCCAGCGGCTGACCATTGCCCGCCTGCTCATCACCGGCCCCGAGGTCGTCATCCTCGACGAGGCGACCTCCGCGTTGGACTCCACGTCCGAGGCCGCCGTCCAGGCCGCCCTCACCGAGGCCCTGCACGGCCGCACGGCACTGGTCATCGCCCACCGGCTCTCCACGGTCCGCGCCGCCGACGCCATCCTCGTCGTCGAGGCCGGACGGATCGTCGAGCGCGGCACCCACACCGAACTGCTCGCCCGGGACGGCCGCTACGCGCAGCTGTACCGGACCCAGTTCGCCACCGGCGACCCCGAACCCGTCGCCGCGCGGCCCGTCGCTGAGAAGCCGGTCGCCGCGCGCTGACCCCCGACCCCGTCCCCCCGGTGGCGCCACACCGGGGGGACGGCCCGTGCGCGGGGGGCCTGCGGCGCGTTCGGGCCGGTCGGTGGCATGCTGACGGTCGACCATGTTCGTGCCCGGCGCCGCCCCGCGCGCCTGGAAGGGAGAGCGCATTGACCGGCCCATCGAGGTGGCGCGGTACCGGGGACACCCTGCTGGCCATCGCCGCGGGCGGTGCCCTGGGCGGCAGCGCCCGCTACGCCCTGCTCCTCCTGGTACCGCACACCGGAGCCGGATTCCCCTGGGCGACCTTCTCCGCGAACGTCACCGGCTCCTTCGCCATGGGCGTCCTGGCGGTCCTGGTCTCCCGGGCGGTGCGTCCGCACCGGCTCGTCCGCCCCTTCCTCGGCGTGGGCGTCCTGGGCGGCTTCACGACCTTCTCCACCTACGCCGTGGACACCCTCGGCCTGGTCGGGGCCGGAACCGCCGGCACGGCGCTCGTGTACCTGGCGGCCACGCTGGTCGGCGCCCTCGCGGCCGTGTGGGCGGGCGCCGCCCTCGCCCGAGCCCTGACCGACCGGTCCTGGGGAGCGCGAGCGTGAGCCTGGTCGCGGCCTCCGTGGCGGCGGGATCGGCGCTGGGCGCCGTCAGCCGCTTCCTCATCGACCTGGCCCTCAGGTCCCGCGGCGAGACCGTCCTGCCGTGGGGCACCCTCACCGTCAACACCACCGGCTCACTGCTCCTCGGCCTGGTTCTGGCCGCCTCGGCGTCGGGCGCCCTCCCGGGAACGGCGACCGCCGCACTGGGCACCGGATTCTGCGGTGCGCTGACCACCTTCAGCACGCTCGGCTACGAAACCCTGCTCCTGGCCGAGTCCGGAGCCCGCGCCCACGCGGTGCTCTACGTGGCCCTGACCGTCGTGGCGGGGCTGGCCGCCGCGACCCTGGGCTGGACCGCGGGGCTGGCCGTGCTGGGCTGAACCGCGGCGGGGCTGGAGCCCCGGAGGCCGCCGCGGTAAGCTGGTGAGCGGCGCGGTCCCGCGCCCAACCCCCGGCTTCGACGCCCACGCCGTCGGCCCTGACGGGGGCAAAGGGGACTTCGAGTCCTCGGGACGCCGGCATGAGGTGCCCACCGGCGGGCGGGGAAGGCGTGGGCTTTCGCCGCTGTCGCCGAGGAGCCGTCATGACCAGGCAGAAGTCCTTCAAGCAGCGCGTACGCGCCCGGATGGACAAGACCGGGGAGAGCTACACCGCCGCGCGCGCCCACCTTGTCGGCCGCGACGGGGAGCCGCCCGCCCCGGATCCCGCGACCGCCGCTCCCGCGGCCGAGCGCCCGGCGCGGAGCGGAGCCGCGATTCCACCGACGACCGCGGCGATCAGCAGCCGCGTCTCCGACGAGGCCCTGCTCCGCACCACCGGGCGCGGCTACGACCAGTGGTTCGACCTGCTCGACGCCTGGGGCGCCACCGACCGGACCCACACCGAGATGGCCGCGTGGCTGGTCGACGAGCACGGGGTCGGCGGTTGGTGGGCCCAGACCGTCACCGTCGCCTACGAACAGGCGCGCGGGCTGCGCGTCCCCGGCCAGAAGAAGGACGGGTTCGCCTGCAGCGCGAGCAGGACCGTCGACGTCCCCGCCGAGCGGGTCTTCGCGGCCGTGACCGAGGAGGCCGAGCGCGGGCGCTGGCTGCCGGACCACGCGTTCGCCGTGCGCACGGCGAACGCGCCCAAGCGGCTGCGCGCGGACTTCGAGGGCGGCACCCGGCTGGCCTTCGAGTTCACCGCCAAGGGCCCGGCCAAGACCACGGTCGCGGTCGAGCACTCCAGGCTCGCCGACGCCGACCGGGCCGCCGAGGCCAAGACGATGTGGCGGGAGCGGCTGAGCCGGCTCAAGGCCCTGCTGGAGCAGGGCCCGAGCTGACCCGCCGGTCCGCCTACATGCCCAGGTAGGTGCGCAGGTGGCGGGCGGTGAGGGTGTCACCGTCCGCCACCAGGTCGGCGGGCGTGCCGGCGAAGACCACGCGTCCGCCGTCGTGCCCGGCCCCCGGGCCGAGGTCGATGATGTGGTCGGCGTGCGCCATCACGGCCTGGTGGTGTTCGATGACCACCACCGTGTTGCCGTCGTCGACCAGGCGGTCCAGCAGCGCCAGGAGCCGGTCCACGTCGGCCAGGTGCAGGCCGGTCGTGGGCTCGTCCATGACGTAGACCGCCGCCTCGCGGGCCATGCTGATCGCGAGCTTGAGCCGCTGGCGCTCACCGCCCGAGAGCGTGGTCAGCGGCTGGCCCAGCCCGAGGTAGCCCAGCCCCACGTCGTGCAGCCGGTTCAGGATGGTGCGCGCGTTCCCGCCGGGGAAGAAGTCGCGCGCCTCCTCCACCGACATCGCCAGCACCTGGCTGATGTTGCGGCCGCGCAGCTCGTGGGTCAGGACCTCGGCGCGGAACCGGCGCCCCTCGCACTTCTCGCACGTGGACGCGACCCCGGCCATCATCGCCAGGTCGGTGTAGATGACCCCGGCGCCCTTGCACTCGGGGCAGGCCCCCTCGGAGTTGGCGCTGAACAGCGAGGCCTTGACGTTGTTGGCACGGGCGAAGGCCGTGCGGATGGGGTCGAGCAGGCCGGTGTAGGTGGCCGGGTTGGAGCGGCGCGACCCGCGGATCGGCGACTGGTCGACGACCACCACGTCCTCGCGGCCGGGCAGCGTCCCGTGGATGAGGGAACTCTTTCCGGAGCCGGCCACGCCGGTGACCACGGTGAGCACCCCCAGGGGCACGTCGGCGTCGACGTCGCGGAGGTTGTGGGTGTTCGCCCCCCGGATGGGGATGGACCCGCGGGGCTCACGGATCCGCTCCCGCAGTGACACGCGGTGGTCCAGGTGGCGGCCGGTGAGCGTGTCGGAGTCGCGCAGGCCCGCCACGTCGCCCGTGTACATGACGCGCCCGCCGTCGGGGCCCGCGCCCGGCCCCAGGTCCACGACGTGGTCGGCGATCGCGATGGTCTCGGGCTTGTGCTCCACGACCAGGACGGTGTTGCCGTTGTCGCGCAGGCTCAGCAGCAGGTTGTTCATCCGCTCGATGTCGTGGGGGTGCAGCCCCACGGTGGGCTCGTCGAAGACGTAGGTGACGTCGCTGAGGCTGGAGCCCAGGTGGCGGACCATCTTGACCCGCTGCGCCTCGCCGCCGGAGAGCGTGCCCGACTCCCGGTCCAGGCTCAGGTACCCCAGGCCCACCTCCACCAGCGAATCGAGGGTGTGGCCGAGGTTGTCCACGAGCGGTTTGACGGAGGGTTCGTCGATGGTCCGGACGAAGCGGGCGAGGTCGTTGATCTGCATGGCCGAGCACTCGGCGATGGTGCGCCCCTCGACCGTGACCGACCGGGCCTCGGCGTTCAGGCGCGAGCCCTCGCACGCGGGGCAGGTGGAGAAGGTCACGGCCCGGTCCACGAACGCACGCAGGTGGGGCTGCATGGCGTCGCGGTCCTTGGACAGGATCGTGCGGCGCACCTTGACCAGGAGGCCCTCGTAGTTGAAGGAGTGGTTGCCGACCTTGACCTTGGTGGCGCCCCGGTGCAGGAAGGTCTCCCACTCCTCGGGGGTGTAGTCGCGCAGCCTGCGGTCGGCGTCCAGCAGCCCGGAGTCGGCCATGACCTGCCAGTACCAGTTGCCGACGGCGAAGCCGGGGACGCTGATGGCGCCCTCGTTGAGCGACAGGTCGCGGTCGAAGAGCTCGTCCAGGTCGATCTGGTCGGTGCGGCCCAGCCCCTCGCACTCGGGGCACATGCCCTCGGAGGTGTTGAAGCTGAACACGCTGGAGGGCTCCAGGCGCGGGGTCCCGGCGCGGCTGAAGACGATGCGCAGCATGGCGGCCGCGTCCGTGGCGGTACCGACCGTGGAGCGGGAGTTGGCGCCCATCCGCTCCTGGTCGACGATGATGGCGGCGCTCAGGTTGCGCAGGCTGTCCACGTCCGGCCGCCCCAGGCTGGGCATGAAGCCCTGGACGAAGGTGCTGTAGGTCTCGTTGATGAGCCGCTGGGACTCGGCGGCGATGGTGCCGAAGACGAGCGAGGACTTCCCGGAGCCGGAGAGGCCGGTGAAGACGCTCAGCCGGCGCTTGGGGAGATCCAGTGACACGTCGGCGAGGTTGTTCTCCCTGGCCCCTCTGACCTGGATGGTGTCGTGGGTGTCCGCCATGGCGATGGGTTCGGAAGGCACTCTGCTCCTCGGAAATCCTTATGCGGTAAACTGACGGCCTGCGAACGTTAGTTTATACACTAAGGAGATGCAAGTGGTCATCTATGCCGGGCAGAGTGACGTCCGTCGCTCCATGGCCCTGCTGTGGCGCTCGCCCCAGGACGACGGCGACCGGACCGCACCGGGACCCAAGCCCGAACTGAGCGTCGACCTGGTGGTGGACACGGCGATCGCGGTCGCCGACGAGCAGGGCATGGGCGCGCTGTCCATGAAGGCCGTCGGCGCGCGCCTGGGCCGCACCGCGATGTCGCTGTACACCTACGTGGCCAGCAAGAACGAACTCATCGAGCTGATGTACGACCAGGCCTTCGGCGAGCTGGCCGACGCGGCCGAGCAGGCGGAGCCGCGGCCCTGGCGCGAGGCCACCACGGCCTGGGCCCAGCGCCTGTGGGACTTCTACCTGCGCCACCCCTGGACGCTGGAGGTCTCCCAGGCCCGCCCCGTCCTGGGACCGAACGAGTACCGGCTCTTCGAGTCCATGGCCGCCGTACTGGAGGAGGCGGGCCTGGCCCCCGACCAGATCCGCAGTACCTTCGGCAGCCTGTTCACCATGGTCCGCGGTTTCGTGCAGACGGCCGCGGAGTCCCGCCAGGCACCACTCGTCACGGGACAGCCCGAGGACGAGTGGTGGTACGGGCGCTCCGGGCAGCTGGAGGACGTCGCGCCCGACTTCACCGAGCGGTTCCCCGTGCTGTCCCGGATGGCCGAGAGCGGGGCCTTCGGCAACGAGGACCCGACCGAGCCCTACCTCGAACAGGAGGCGTGGGAGACCTTCCGGTTCGGACTGGAGGCCCTGCTCGACGGGGTGCGGGCCCGGATCGGCACGGCCGGCTCCTAGGGCGTGTGCGGCGGTCGCTCACCCTGGCCCGGTTCGAGCGGGTGGCCGGCGGTGGCGTCCACGTGCGCGGGCACGTCCTCGTTCCGGTCGCCCACGGTCAGCGTCCCGGTCGGTTCGAACAGCAGGATCGAGGCGCCCCCGTCCGACTCCGGGCGGTGCTCGGTGCCGCGCGACACGGTGAACACCGCTCCCCTGGCGAGGTCGACCACGCGCTCGGGGGAGTCGGCGTCCCGGCGCAGGCGGATCCGCAGGATTCCGTCCAGGACCAGGAAGAACTGAAGCTGGAGGCTCTCGGCTGAGGGTGGAAGCCCCACCCTCCGCGTAGCGCCGGGGGGCGATGGTGGGAGACGGGTGGGAAGAACTCGTCGGTGTCGTCGTGGGCGTGCCAGACGTCCTCACCGCGGCGGGCAGCGCCGCCGCCCTGGACCTGGGCCTGCACCTGGTCCGCCGCGACCACGGGGCCGACAGCGCCAACACCGTCGGCCGCCGCCTGGTCTTCAGCGGACAGCGCGGGGGCGGCCAGCGCCAGTACGTGCGGCGCCCCCTGCCCGCGACCGCCGACACCTCCCTGTCCCCCGTCCTGGACTGGGCCCGGGAACGACTGGACGCGCCCCTGGCCGTCGCCGACCTCGCGAGCCGCGCCGCGGTCAGTCCCGCCACCCTGCACCGCCGCTTCCGGACCGAACTGGGCACGACGCTCCTGGCGTGGCTGCGCTCCGAACGCGCACTGCTGGCCTGCCGCCTCATCGAACTCGGCGGGATGGGGTTCGAAGCGGTGGCACGGGCCAGCGGCCTGGGCAGCACCGCCAACCTCCGCGCCACCGTCCCCGCGCACACCGGGGTGAGCCCGGCGGTGTACCGCGACCGCTTCGGGCCGCGGACCGGCCCGGGCGCGGTGTCGGTGGAGCGCTCCCACCGGGCGTAGGATCATCGGTCATGGAGACACGCGAACTCGGCCGTACACGCACGCCCGTCGGCGCCGTCGGCTTCGGCGCCTGGCAGATCGGATCAGCCTGGGGCGAGGTCAGCGAGACCGATGCCATGGCCGCCCTGCACGCCGCCGTGGAGGACGGCGTGACCTTCTTCGACACCGCCGACGTCTACGGCGACGGACGCAGCGAACAGATCGTGGGCCGACTCCTCAAGGAGTACCCGCACCTGACCGTGGCCACCAAGATGGGCCGCCGCCTGCCCCAGGAGCCGGAGAACTACAACCCCGACAACTTCCGCGCCTGGAACGACGAGTCCCGCGCCAACCTGGGCGTGGACACCATCGACCTCGTCCAACTGCACTGCCCGCCCCCGGCGGTCATCGCCGCCGACGCCGTCTTCGACGACCTGGACGACATGGTCGACGAGGGCCTGATGAAGGCCTACGGGGTCTCGGTGGAGACCTGCGAGGAGGCGCTCGCCGCCATCGCCCGCCCGAACGTGGCCACTGTCCAGATCATCCTCAACGCGTTCCGCCACAAGCCCCTGGAGCGGGTCCTGCCCGCCGCCCGCGAGGCCGGGGTGGGCGTCATCGCGCGCGTGCCGCTGGCCAGCGGGCTGCTCAGCGGCCGCTACACCCGCGACACCACCTTCGGCGACGACGACCACCGTACCTTCAACCGCCAGGGCGAGGCCTTCGACAAGGGCGAGACCTTCTCCGGTGTGGACTTCGCAAGCGGGCTGGAGGCCGTCGAGCGGCTGCGGCCCCTGGTCCCCGAGGGCGCCACCATGGCCCAGTTCGCGCTGCGCTGGATCCTGGACCAGGACGGCGTCAGCGTCGTCATCCCCGGTGCCCGCAACGCCGCCCAGGCCCACGCCAACGCGGCGGCGGAGCAGCTGCCCCCGCTGGACGAGGCCACACTCGCGCGCGTGCGCGAGGTCTACGACGAGCTCATCCGGCCCCAGGTCCACCACCTGTGGTGAGCAGCGGTCCCCGGCGCACCGCGCCAGGGACCGCACCGCCTGACCACCTCGGGCCCGGGGCCGCGCCCCGGGCCCGAGACCCCTCACTCCGCACGTGGCGCACCGGCCGGGCCGGGCGCGGGCAGGACCGGCCCGGCCGCCCCGCCCGGATCCCACGCGCGCAGGAACGCCTCCTGGCGCGAGGCGTCCACCATCTCCACCCGTGCCCCGATCCCCTCGACCCGGTGGTAGGCGAACGGCCGCCCGTACGGGCACCCGGAGAAGTCCTCCGGCATCCCCGACACCGACAGCGCCGCCGAGGCCCGCTCCACCGACGCCGACCAGAAGCCCAGGTGGTCGAAGCGCGCCCGTCCCCCGCAGTCCCACGGACTCCCCTCGGGCCCCTCGATGAGTTCGATGAAGGGGGCACCGCCGGTGGTGAACACGATCCGGAAGTCCCAGTCGCCGATCCGGTCCGACCGGGGCTCGGACCAGCCCACCCCGGCACTCGCCGCCAGGTCGCCCATCGCCGCCTCCAGGTCGGGGACCACGAAGCACACATGATAGAACGCCGCCATCGGCTCCACCTCCCTGCCGTCACTGCCCTCGCCCGACCGCGGGCGCGGCCGGGCGGGCACCACCGAACCAGGGCGGGGCGCGCCCGGGCAAGCCCCTCGCGGGGCCCGTGGCGCAGGGCTCAGCGGGCCAGGAGTTCGCGCAGGGCCTCGACCACCCCGGCCGGGTCCTCCTCGGCCATGAAGTGGCCGCTGGTGACGGTCGAGTGGCGCAGGTCCGACGCCCACCGCGACCACACCGCGGCCGCGTCGTAGCCCAGCGCCGCGCCCCAGTCCTGCTGGAGCACGCTCACCGGCATCTCCAGGCGCCGCCCGGCGTCCCGGTCGGCCCGGTCGTGGTCGACGTCCACTCCGGCCGAGGCCCGGTAGTCGGCCACGATGGAGGGCACCGCCGCGCGGCAGGCGTCCAGGTAGGCGGCGCGCACGTCCTCGGGAATCGCCCCCGCGTCCCCCGCCCACAGGTCGAGGAAGTGGCCGAAGAACGCGTCGGCCTCGGCGGCGATCATCCGTTCGGGCAGCCCCGGCGGCTGGGCCATCAGGTACAGGTGGAAGGCCACCGCGGCGCCGGCTCCGTGCAGCACCTCCCACATGTCCAGGGTCGGCAGGACGTCGAGGCAGGCCAGGTGGGTGACGGCCCCGGGGTGGTCGAGCCCGGCGCGCAGGGCCACCAGCGCGCCGCGGTCGTGCCCGGCCAGGGCGAAGCGCTCGTGGCCCAGGGCGCGGGCCAGGGCGACGACGTCGGCGGCCATGGTCCGCTTGGAGTAGGTGTCGGCACCGTCCTCGACGGGCTTGTCACTGGCTCCGTAGCCGCGCAGGTCGGGGCAGATCACCGTGTGGTCGGCGGCCAGGTCCGCGGCCACGTGCCGCCACATCAGGTGGGTCTGGGGGAAGCCGTGCAGCAGCACGAGGGGGCGGCCCTCGCCGCCCACGGCCGCGTGCAGCGACACCCCGTCGGCGACACGCACGCTCCGGTACTCGAATCCAGCAGGCATCATGGTTCTTCTTCTCCTTCGTCGACGAACCCGTACGTGCAGCGTGCCGGTCGCGGATGAGCAACCGATGAGCGCGCCCCGCCAGGGGGCGCCCGAGGCGGAAGGTGGCCCGTGGAGGTCGAGTTCGGGGTTCTGGGGCCGGTCGCGGCCTGGGACGGCACCGGCGAGCCCGTGGCTCTCAGGGGGCCGCGCCACCGCGCGGTCCTGGCCCGGCTCCTGCTGGCCCGCCGCCGCGTCGTGCCCGTCGACCGCCTCGTCGATGACCTGTGGGAGGACCCGCCCCCGGGCGCGGTTGGAGCGGTGCGCACCTTCGTGGCGGCCCTGCGGCGCGCACTGGAGCCCGGGCGCGAACCGCGCGCGCCCGCCCGTCTGCTGGTGACCGAGGGGCCCGGCTACGCCCTGCGCACCGGGCCGGACACGGTGGACGCCTGGCGCTTCGAACGGGAGGTGTCCGGCGCCGGCGCGCTGCCCGCGTCGGCCCGCCTCGACCAGCTGCGACGAGCCCTGGACCGGTGGCGCGGCCCGGCCTACGCCGACTTCGCCGACGAGCCCTGGACCCGGGCCGAGCGCTCCCGCCTGGCGGAGCTGCGCCTGCACGCCGTCGAGGAGTACGGCCGTGCCCGGCTCGACCTGGGACGGGCCGCCGAGGCCGTCGCCGACCTGGACGCGCACGCCGCCGAGCACCCTTGGCGCGAGGACGCCTGGCGCCTGCTCGCCCTGGCCCTGTACCGCTCAGGCCGCCAGGGTGACGCGCTGGCGGTGCTGCGCCGCGCGCGCACGCTCCTGGTCGAGGAGCTGGGTGTGGACCCGGGACCGCGCCTGCGCCGCCTGGAGCAGGACGTGCTCCGCCACGCCGACCACCTCTCGCCCGAGCCCGCGACCGCGGACGAGCCCGGATCCGGAGAAGGGTCCGGCGCGGACCGCGACGCCGCCTCCGGCGATGAGCCCGGACCCGCGGCCGGGGCAGGGGACACGTCCGGCCCCGACGCCGTGGCCGAGCGCGTGTGGGCCCGGGCCAGCGCCGCCTTCGACCGCACCGTGGCGGCCGGGTCCCGCGCACGCCTGGAGTCGACCGTGGGGCTGTTGCGCGAGCTCGCGATGACCGGCGCCGGCGGCCTGGAGGAGGCCCGCCGGCAGCGCACCGCCGCCATCACGGCCGCCGAGGAGCTGGGCGACCCCGAACTGACCGCGCGCGTCATCGGCGCCTACGACGTGCCCGCGATCTGGACCCGCTCCGACGACTCCGCCCAGGCCGCACGGGTGGTGGCCGCCGCCGAGCGCGCCCTGGGCGCGCTGCCCCCGCACGGCCACGACGCGGTCCGCGCCCGGTTGCTGGCCACGGTCGCCCTGGAGTCGCGCGGCACCGGCTCCACCCGCGCCCTGCGCGCCGCCCGCGAGGCGGAGCGGATCGCCCGCGGCCTGGGCGACGCCGCGCTGCTGGCCTTCGCGCTCAACGGCGTGTTCATGCAGAGCTTCGACCGCGCCGGCCGGGCGCCCGAGCGCGACGCGGTCGGCGCCGAACTGGTCGACGTGTCGGCCCGGCACGGCCTGCCCGGCTTCGAGGTCCTGGGCCATCTGGTCCGTCTCCAGGCGCGCTCAGCACTGGGCGACCGGGCGGGGGCCGAGGCCCACGCGGCGGACGTCGACCGCCTGGCCGCGCGGCACGAACGGCCCCTGGCCGGCGTGTTCACCCGGTGGTACCGGGCGATGCGCCTGGCCGACGACGACCGGGTGCCCTACGCCACGGCCGAGGCCGCCTACCGGGAGGCCGCCGACCACCTGCACGGCTCGGGCATGCCGGGCCTGGCGGCCGGCCTGCCCGCCCTGGCGCTGCTGTGCCTGAGCGAGCGGCGCGGCCTGCCCGCACCGGCGGACGGGTCCGCCGACTGGGGCCCCTTCGAGCCGTGGACGCGCCCGCTGGTGCTGCTGGCCCAGGGACGCCCGGACGAGGCCGCCGCGGCGCTGCGCCGCGTCCCGGACCCGCCCTCGGACCTGCTGCTGGAGGCCCTGTGGTGCCTGACCGCCCGGGCGGCCCTGCGCCTGGACGACCGCGACACGATGCGGCGCGCCCGCCACGCGCTCGCCCCGGCGGCGAACGAACAGGCCGGAGCGGGCAGCGGACTCCTCACGCTGGGACCGGTCGCCGACCACCTCGACGCGCTCGGCACCGCCCTGGACGAGCGTCCCTGAACGGGGGGCGCCGGGCGGGGCTGCCACCACAGCTCGGCACAGGGCCGTACGGGCGGCGGGGCAGCGGTGCCGCCCACCGGTCGCGGGCGCCGGTCGCGCCGCCCCGTGCCCGCCCTCAGACCAGGCCCTGGGCGAGCATGGCCCCCGCCACCCTCTCGAAGCCCGCCACGTTGGCGCCCAGCACGTAGTCGCCGGGCGCCCCGTAGCGTTCGGCCGCCTCCTCGCAGCGGTCGTGGATGCCGGCCATCACCTCGGCCAGCTCCTGCTCGGCGTGCTCGAAGGACCACGAGGTGCGCCGCGCGTTCTGCCGCATCTCCAGCACACTGGTGGCCACCCCGCCAGCGTTGGCCGCCTTGCCCGGCGCGAAGAGCACCTTGGCCTCCCGCAGCACCCGCACGGCCTCGGGCGTGGTGGGCATGTTCGCGCCCTCCGAGACCACCTTGACGCCGCCCCGGACGAGGGTGCGCGCCGCGTCGGCGTCCAGCTCGTTCTGGGTCGCCGAGGGCAGCGCCACCGTGCAGGGCACGTCCCACACACTGCCGCCCTCGACGTAGCGCGCACCCGTGCGCCGCTCGGCGTAGACGCTGATCCGCTCGCGCTCCACCTCCTTGACCTGCCGGAGCAGGTCGACGTCGATGCCGCGCTCGTCCACGACGTGACCGGTGGAGTCGGAGCAGGCCACCACGGTCGCGCCCAGCTGGCGGGCCTTCTCCACCGAGTAGATCGCCACGTTGCCCGACCCCGACACCACCACGCGCTGGCCGTCCAGGCTCTGGCCCACGCGCTCCAGCATCCGCTGGGTGAACAGCACGTTCCCGTACCCGGTGGCCTCGGTCCGCACGCGCGAGCCGCCCCAGTCCAGGCCCTTGCCGGTGATGACGCCGGCCTCCCACCGGTTGGCCAGGCGCCGGTACTGCCCGAACAGGTAGCCGATCTCGCGGCCCCCGACGCCGATGTCGCCCGCGGGGACGTCGGTGTGCTCGCCCAGGTGGCGGTGCAGCTCGGTCATGAAGGACTGGCAGAACCGCTCCACCTCGGTGTCGGAGCGCCCCTTGGGGTCGAAGTCGCTGCCGCCCTTGCCGCCGCCGATGCTCATCCCGGTGAGCGCGTTCTTGAAGATCTGCTCGAACCCCAGGAACTTGACCACGCCCAGGTTGACGCTGGGGTGGAAGCGCAGACCGCCCTTGTAGGGGCCCAGGGCGCTGTTGAACTCCACCCGGAAGCCCCGGTTGACGTGCACACGGCCCTGGTCGTCACGCCAGGGGACGCGGAAGACGATCTGGCGTTCGGGCTCGCACAGGCGCTCCAGGATCCGCTCGCGGGCGTACTCGGGGTGCCGGGACAGGGCCGGGGAGAGGCTGTCCAGGACCTCCAGCACCGCCTGCTGGAACTCGGGCTCGTCCGGGTTGCGTCGCGCCACGTGCTCGAAGGCCGAACGCACTCCCGGGTGGTGGTTGTCGAGCGCGGACTCGTTGGCAGCGGACATACGTGAAGGGTCCTTTCGGAGCCGCAGCCCCGGCCAGGGCAGGCGGGACGGCGGCGTGCGGTGGCGTGCGGTCGTGTCCCCGCAGGGGACGAAGTATGTTTCGTCGACGTTACACGCCCGGGCCCCTCCGACCTCGGGCGGAGGCCCTCCACCCCACCGCACGGGTGCGCCGGCTCCGGCGGCCCACCGGAGCCGACGGCTCAGGACAGCTCCACCTCCAGCGGCCGGGGGGACAGCGCCGCCAGGAAGTCCGCCGCGTCGAACACCTCGCCCGGCGCCACGGCGCCGTGGGCGCGCACCCGGCCGTCCAGCACCCGGATGACCGCCTCGGCCACCAGCGGCGCGGTCACCGCGTAGATGTCCCGGCCGGTGGCCACCGCCCGGTGGTCGACCCCGTCGACACGGACCCGCACGTCGACCGCGAACCGCTGGGCCGAGCGCCCCGTCCCGTCGCTCGCCTGGGGACCGCCGGTGGCGGGATCGCGCAGCTCGGCCAGGGGCGCCCGGCTCAGGTAGGAGTCGATCCGCCCGGCCCCCAGGTGCCGGTGCATCGTGACGACCTCGGTGAAGGGCAGGTCCACCACCGCGTGCCGGCCGAGCGGCGCCGGGAAGTCCCAGGTGCGGCTCCGCGCGGGCTCCTCCAGCGGCACCAGCCGCCCGTCGGCGACGACCAGGCGGCGGGCGGTGTTGCGCCGACCGGTGGCGCGCGTGCCCTCGGTGGGCCACCACCGGTCCAGGCCCACGGCCGTCGTGACCGCCTCCGCCGCGCCCCCGACCCGGTCGGCCACGGCGGAGGCCAGCAGGTCGGCGAGCCCGCCGTAGAAGGCCATCGCCGGCAGGACCACCACGCCCCGCGGCACGCCCCCGGCGCCGTACGCGCGGTAGAGGGCTTGGACGGCGGGCTGTTCGGCGGTCACGTCGAGGTAGTGCGCCCCCGCCTCCACGGCGGCCGCGGCCACCGGCCCCGCGGTGTCCAGGAAGGGGCCGGCGCAGTTGACCACGGCCGCCACGTCCACGACCGCCTTCGCCAGTGCCTCCGCGTCCCCGGCGTCGGCCGGGCGCACCTCCAGTCCGGGGTACCGGCGGCCCAGCTCGGCGAGCCGATCCGAGCCCCGCCCGGACAGCACGGGCTCCAGCCCGCGGCGGACCAGCTCGGCGACCACGAACCGCCCGGTGTGCCCCGAGGCACCGTAGACCAGTACACGCCCGCTCGTACGCGGACCCCTGCGCGATGTCTTGTCCATGCGGCCATCCTCCGGCCCGAGGACGACACCCCGCCAGTGTCTGATCTGCCGCCCTACGTACACTTTGCGACATGCACTCCGTCGGAATCGCCGTGCACGAGCACACGATGCCCTACGAGGTGGCGATCGCCGCGGAGGTCTTCGGCGTCGACCGCTCCGACCTCTCCCCCAGCGGCGACTGGTACCGCCTGAGCGCCCACACCGCCGAGGGCGGCCCCTCGCCGTTCCTGCCGGGCGTACCCGCCCACGGCCTCGCGCGCGTTCGCGACCTGGACACCGTCATCGTGCCCGCCACCCACAGCCCCGGGACGCCCCCTTCCCAGGAGTACCTGGCCGCCCTGCGCGCCGCCCACGGCGCCGGACGCCGGGTCGTGTCCCTGTGCACCGGCGCCTTCGTGCTCGCCGCCGCCGGGCTGCTCGACGGCCGCAGCGCCACCACCCACTGGATGCACGCGGACGCGCTGTCCGGGAGCCACCCGCTGGTCGACATGCGTGCCGACGTCCTCTACACCGACGCGGGGCAGGTCCTGACCTCGGCGGGCAAGACCGCGGCCCTGGACCTGTGCCTGCACCTGGTCCGCACCGACCACGGGGCCGCCGCGGCCGCCGGGCTCGCACGCCGGCTCGTCGCACCCGCCCACCGCCCGGGCGGGCAGGCCCAGTACATTCCGCCGCCGGCTCTCCCGCGTACCCCCGACAGTCTGGGAGCGGCCCTGGAATGGGCCCGGAGCCGCCTCGACCGGCCGCTGACCGTCGAGGACCTGGCCCGGCGGTCCGGACTGAGCACCCGCCAACTCGTCCGGCGCGTGCGGGCCGAGACCGGGACGACCCCGCTGGCGTGGCTGCACGGCCAACGGGTGCGCCTGGCCCAGGAACTCCTGGAGAGCACCGACGCCACCGTCGAGCAGGTCGCGGAGCGCTGCGGCATGGGCACCGCCACCACACTGCGGCGCCACTTCCACCAGGTCGTCGGCGTCAGCCCGCTGGCCTACCGCGCCACCTTCCGCGCGTCCCGCCCACCGGGGTAGCCCTCCGCCGGACCCTCAGTCCGCACGCGGATCCGCACCGGCGGCGTCGGTGGCCGGCACGAGCCCGGGTTCGTCCGCGGAGGGCCGCGACGGGACCGCGGTCTGGGTGATGAAGGCGCCCGCCACGATGACGACCGCTCCCACGACCTGCACGGTGCTGAGCGCCTCGCCCAGCAGCACCCACGCCAGCACGATCGCGGTCACCACCTCCAGGTAGGCCACACCCCCGGCGACCTGCGGGGAGAGCCGGCGCACCGCGCCCACCCCGGCGAAGTAGGCCATCGCCGTGCACACCAGCGCCAGCCACAGCGCGATCGCCCAGCCGGGCACCTGCGTCCCACCGAGCGGGAGCGATTCGGACAGCGTCCCCCACGGGATCGTCCACGGGCGCGCGAGGACGGCGAGCAGCACGGCCGCCACCAGCGACCCGATGGCGATCACGGCCAGCGGGTCCGCGTCCTCGCCCGTGGCGTCCGACAGCAGGAAGAACCCGACCTGTGCCGCGGCCGCGCCCAGCGCGAGCCCCACACCGACGGGATCCAGGCTCATGCCCGCCCAGACCTCCAGCAGCAGGCCGAGCCCGACCACCGCCAGGACCACGCCCACCGCCGCGGCCGGGGCCACCCGGGAGCGGCGCACGAGGCGGAACCACACCAGCAGCAGGACGGGGCCCAGGAACTCGATCAGCAGCGCGATGCCCACCGGGATCCGGTCCACGGCGGCGAAGTACAGGGCCTGGACGCCGGCCATCGGGAAGACCCCGTAGGCCACGACCAGCAGCGGGCGCCGCACCAGCACCCGCCACTGAAGGAGCGCCATCGGTGACAGCAGGAGCGCGGCTCCGGCCAGGCGCAGCCAGGTGACCTGGAGCGGGTCCATGCCGGCGTCGAGCAGGGGGCGGGCGGCCACACCCGCCCCGCCGAAGAAGAGCGCCGCGGCCAGCGCGAACGCCAGCCCCGAGGCACGGTGACGCACGGGTTCCACGGACACGCCGACCTCCGGGATCGCGAGGGGATGATCGGACCAGAGCTTACGGCCGCGCGGTGACGGACCGGGCTCAGGCCCACCCGTCGCCCACCATCGCCCCCTGGGACGCTACGCGCGTGGGGGGGGCTTCCACCCTCAACCGAGAGCCTTCGGCTCCGGCATGACTCGGCGGGCCAGCGCCACCAGGTAGCGGCACTCGCGTTCGCCGGCGTTGCGGTACACGCACGGGACCGGCGCGCCGATCTGCAGGCAGTCCCCCGGACCGAGTTCGTGCAGGTGCTCCCCCTCCTGGAAGGCCAGCTCGCCCTCCAACACCCAGATCTGGTGGTGCATGTGGCGGTAGGAGTCGGCCGGATAGGAGACCTCCGCGCCCGGGGGGAGCTCGACCTCCACCAGCTCCAGCGGCCCGCCCGCGGTGGGGGTCACCGCGCGGCGCCGGTAGCCGGTCAGGGGGTCGGTCCACACCGGCTGCTCCGAGCGGCGCGCGAGCCGCCGCTCCCCCTGTTCGGCCCGGGCGACCAGCTCCGACAGGGTCATGCCCAGCGCCGCGGAGAGTCGTCCGAGCAGCTGCGCGGTCGGCTGCGTCTCGCCGCGCTCGACCTTGCTGATCATCGCCCGCGAGACCCCCGAGCGCTCGGCCAGGGCGGCGCCGGACAGGCCGCGCGAGCTGCGCAGATCGCGCAGGGTGGAGGCCAGGGCTGAACCCAGTGCGTCGCTCATGCGTTGACTATAGTGCAAGTAATCATCCACTATGGTGAACTCATGGACACCACACCCACCCAGGTGCGCGACGCCACCGCGGCCGACGCGCAGGCGTGTGCGGCGATCTACGCCCCCTACGTCACCGACACCTCGATCACCTTCGAGTACGAGCCGCCCACCGACCAGGAGATGGCCCGCCGCATCGCCGACGCCCAGCGCGAGCACGCCTGGCTCGTCCTGGAGGAGCGGGGCCGGGTGGTGGGCTACGCCTACGGGGCCCCCTTCCGCGCCCGCGCCGCCTACCGGTGGTCCTGCGAGGTCAGCGTCTACCTCGAACGGGGCCGCCGCCGCACGGGCGCGGGCCGTGCCCTCTACGGCGCACTTCTCCCCCTTCTGGCCGAGCGCGGCATGCACACCGCCCTGGCCGGCATGACGCTGCCCAACGACGCCAGCCAGGGGCTGCACCGGGCCCTGGGCTTCGAACCCGTCGGCGTCCTGCGCGAGATCGGCCACAAGAACGGCGCCTGGCGCGACGTGGCCTGGGCCCAGCTTCCACTGGCCGCCCACGCCCCGGTGCACGCATGAGCCCCGGCCCGCGCGCACACAACGGGCCCGGCGGGAGCTGAGAGCGCTCCCATTCGCCGGGCCCGTCGTGTCGGGAAGGTCAGCCGCCCTGCGTGGCCGCCTCCACCTCGGACGTGAACTGCTCGGCGGCCTCCTCCGGCGTCAGGTTGCCGAAGCTCATCTCCTCCGAGGCCCGCTTGATGATGTTCACGACCTCACCGGCGCCGATCGGCGGCGGCGGGTTGCCGTCCTCGATGCTGCCCTCGATGTCGGACAGGAACACCGCGCTGCGCGCGTCGGCGTCGGGCAGCTGGCTGACGATGTGCCCGCGCACGTCGATGTTGGCCGGCAGGCCGCGGTCGGCCAGGATCAGCTCGGCCGCCTCGTTGCTGTTGACGAGGAAGTCCACGAACCGGGCCGCCTCCTCCGGGTGCTCGGACTCGGCCGAGACGGAGTAGAACATGGCCGGCTTGAAGTACATGCCGCTCCGGTCCTCGGTGGTCTCACCGGGGTAGCGCAGCAGCTCGATCTCGTGACCGGAGGTGTCGGTCTGCTGGCCGAGCTGGTTGGTCCAGAAGTGCGCCATCGCACCGGAGTTGGCGGCCAGCACCGACCCGTCGGGGCCCAGTGCCTCGATCTCCACACTCTCGGACGCGGTGGGCTGCCCGCCCTCCTCCTGGAGCCGGTGGATGAGCCCGTACCACTCCTCCAGCGTCTCCTGCGAGTAGCCGAGGGTGCCGTCCTCGTTGTAGAGGTTCTCGCCCCTCTGACGGGCGAAGATCTGGAAGCCCGCCTCATTGAAGGCCATGCTCTGGGTGCCGACGACCTCGCCGTCGGTGGCCTCGGAGATCTCGATCGCCTTGTCGACGTAGTCGTCCCAGCTCCAGGACTCGTCGTCGGGCAGTTCCACGCCCGCTTCCTCGAACGCGTCCACGTCGGCCATGATCGTGTACGCGTTCACGCCGGTGGCCACACCGTAGGTCTCGCCGTTCATGTCGCCGCTCTCGGCGACCAGCGGGTCGATGTCGGACAGGTCGAGCGACTCCAGCTGGCTCAGGTCGGCCAGGGCTCCGCGGTCGCCGTACTCACGCAGGTAGCGCTCCTCCTGCGTGATGATGTCGGGCGCGTCGCCGGCGGCGGTGCTGGTGGCCAGCCGGTCCCAGTAGGCCCCCCAGTCGGTGTAGTCGCCGACGATGCGGATGTCGGGGTTGGCGGCCTCGAACTCGTCGATGACCTGCTGGGTGACCGCGTGGCGGTCGTCCGCGCCCCACCAGGAGAAGCGCAGTTCGACCACGCCGTCCTCGGAACCGGAGCCCCCGCCGCAGGCGGTGGCGGCCATGACCACGGCGCCGACTCCGGCCGCGATCTTGAGCAGGGGGCGGCGCCGTAGGCGCCCGTCAGAGCTGAGGTCGCGGGCCCGGGGGCGCCCGCTGCCAGGGTTTGCACGCATTGTCGTATGTCCCTTCGACTATTTGATACCGGTGGTGGCGATGCCTTTGACCAGGTACTTCTGTCCGGCGAGGAAGAAGCCGAACACGGGTCCGAGGGCGATCACCGACATGGCGAACAGCGGACCCCAGGACGTCTGGGAGCTGGAGTCCACGAAGGTGCGCAGCGCGACGGGCACGGTGTACATGTCCGGGCTGGTGAGGAAGATCAGCTGGCTGAAGAAGTCGTTCCAGGTCCAGATGAAGGTGAAGATCGCCGTGGTGGCCAGGGCCGGCAGCGACAGCGGCATGATGATCCGGAAGAAGATCCGCACGTGGCCGCAGCCGTCGATGCGCGCCGCCTCGTCCAGGTCCTTGGGCAGGCCGCGGATGAACTGGACCATCAGGAAGATGAAGAACCCGTCGGTGGCCAGCAGCTTGGGCACGATCAGCGGCAGGAAGGTGTTGATCCAGCCGATCTCGGCGAACAGGATGTACTGCGGCACGATCACGACGTGGATCGGCAGCATGATGGTCGCCAGCATGATGGCGAAGAAGAGCCGCTTGCCCCGGAACTCCAGCCGCGCGAAGGCGTAGGCCGCCATCGAGCACCCGATGAGGTTGCCGATGATCGCCCCGACCACCACGATCGCCGAGTTGAGCAGGTAGTGGTGGAACGGGAACTGCAGTGCCGTCCAGCCCTCGGTGTAGTTGCCCGGGTGGAAGGTCTCGGGGATCAGGCCGGGGGCCCGGAAGATCTCCGCGGTCGGCTTGAAGGAGCTGGCGAGCATCCACAGCAGCGGGTAGAGCATGATGAGCCCGAACCCGATCAGCCCGATGTGGACGATCAGCCGTCGTGTGCGTGCGGCCCGGGAGCGCTCCTGCGTGGTCGCGCGGGCCGTCGTCTTAGTCGCCATAGAAGACCCAGTACTTGGACGCGAGGAAGTTCACCGCGGTGAACCCTCCGATGATCATGAGCAGCAGCCAGGCCATCGCCGAGGCGTAACCCATCTCGAAGGAACCGAAGCCGCGTTGGTAGAGGTAGAGCGTGTAGAACATCGTGGAGTCGGAGGGACCGCCGGTGCCGCCGCTGACGATGAAGGCCTGCGTGAACGTCTGGAACGCGTTGATGATCTGCAGGACCAGGTTGAAGAAGATGATCGGCGTGAGCAGCGGGACCGTGATGTGCCAGAACTTGCGCACCGGGCCGGCGCCGTCGACCATGGCGGCCTCGTAGTACATGCGCGGAATCTGGCGCAGGCCGGCCAGGAAGATGACCATGGGCGCGCCGAAGGTCCACACGTTGAGCACGATCAGGGTGCCCAGGGCGTAGTCGGGGTGGGAGACCCAGCCCTCGCCCTGGATGCCGAAGAAGCCCAGGACCTGGTTGATCAGGCCGTTGGCGCCGAAGACCTGGCGCCACAGGATGGCGATCGCGACACTGCCGCCCAGCAGGGAGGGCAGGTAGTAGACCGACCGGTACAGCGGCAGGCCGCGTACGCCCCGGTCCAGGACCATCGCCAGGGCCAGGGCCATCGCCAGCTGGAGCGGCACGGACACGAAGACGTAGGTGAAGGTGACCCGCAGGGAGTTGTGCAGCCGCTCGTCCTCGAGCATCCGGCTGTAGTTCTCCAGGCCGACCCAGCTGTGGTCGCCGATGAGGTTGTAGTCGGTGAAGGAGAAGTACAGGGAGGCCAGCAGAGGGCCCGCGGTGATGAAGAACAGTCCGACGAACCACGGGGCCAGGAAGCCGTACGCCGCGAGGTTCTCGCGCCGTTTGGTGCCCTGCTTCCCGGCGCGGGTCCTGGTCCTGGCGGCGGGCGCGGCCGCGACGGGGTCCGCCTTGGGCCTGCGCTGGAGCAGCGCGCTCACGGCGTTCCACCACCCCGGAGGGCGGCCGCCGCGGTGGCGGCGAGCACGTTCGGGCCTGGTTTCATGACTGGAGACCGCCAATCTCGCTGGAGGGACACGGTGAAGTGCGTGGAACGTGTCCGAGAACACGGGCCGGATCAGCGACGACCGACTTGGTAAGCGCTATCCACGTACTAGGATGTTCAGTTTCTAGCACCGGGTTTCATGGGTGTCAACGACTCGTTTCCCCCTGAACGCCATCTACACCCCGGATCGTTACAGGGGCGACGCCGAGTTCCCCGCGGAAAACCCGGTGAATCCGAGCCATTAGCGCCTATTCCTCACATGATCGCCACTATGCGTTCTTTGGTGATCACTCTCAGAAATCGGACGACCAGGTGACAGCGCGCTCCGCCTCGACGGAGACCCTCTTGTCCTGACGGTCGGAAAGCGTTTACCATGTCGATTGTGAACGACACCACTCTACGCAGGTACGCCATCGTCGGAACCGGGTCCCGCGCTCGGATGTACACCTGGGCCCTCACCGGCACCCATCGTGACCAGGGCAGACTCGTCGCGTTGTGCGACACCAACAGCACGCGGATGGCCGTGCACAACCGCATCGCCACCGACGCGGGGCTCGACCCGGTGCCCACCTACGCCGCCGAGGACTTCTCCCGCATGCTGCGCGAGGAGCGCGTGGACGAGGTCATCGTGTGCACGGTCGACCGCACCCACGCCGACTACGTCGTGGCCGCCCTGGACGCCGGCGTCGACGCGATCACCGAGAAGCCCATGACCGCCGACCTGGACGGCCTGCGCCGCATCAACGAGGCCCAGGCCCGCACCGGCCGCCGCGTCACGGTGGGCTTCAACTACCGCTACAACCCCGTCCACCGCCAGGTCCGCGACCTGCTCGCCTCCGGAGCCATCGGCGAGATCGGCTCGGTCCACTTCGAGTGGCTGCTGGACCTGCGCCACGGCGCCGACTACTTCCGCCGCTGGCACCGCGACAAGTCCCAGTCCGGCGGCCTGCTCGTGCACAAGGCCAGCCACCACTTCGACCTCGTCAACTGGTGGATCGGCGCCCGCCCCACCGAGGTCTTCGCCAAGGGCGGCCTGTTCTTCTACGGCCCCGACAACGCCCGCCGCCACGGCCTGGGCGCCCAGTACGAGCGCGGCCACCAGGCCCCCGCCGCGGAGAGCGACCCCTTCGCCCTGCACATGAGCGACAGCCCCGACCTGACGGCGCTGTACCTGGACGCCGAGCACGAGGACGGCTACCGGCGCGACCTCAACGTGTTCGGACCGGGTATCACCATCGAGGACGACATGTCGGTGCTGGTGGGCTACGACACCGGCGCCCGGCTGAGCTACCACCTGGTCGCCTACGCGCCCTGGGAGGGCTACCGCATCTCCTTCACCGGCAGCCGCGGCCGCCTGGAACTGGACATGACCGAGTTCGAGTACACCTCCCCCGAACAGGACGAGAACACCCCCGTACGCGGCATGCCCGCCCCCAAGGACCACTCCGAGGCCCGCCTGTGGCTGCGCCGCCACTGGCAGCCGCCCGAGGAGATCCCCGTCGCCGTCGGCGACGGCCCCCACGGCGGCGGCGACCAGGTCATGCTCGACTCCCTGTTCACCGGAACCGACGACGGCATCCGCCCCGACCACGCCGACGGCGGCAACGCCCTGCTCACCGGCCTGGCCGCCAACGCCTCCATCGCCTCCGGCGCCCCCGTCACCGTCGCCGACCTGCTCAAGGCGCAGGCATGAGCGCCCCGGCCCCCGTCCCCGTCCTCCTGGTCGGACTGCACGGCCACGGCCGCCACCACCTGCGCGCCCTGCGCGCCCCGGTGGCGGCCGGGCTGGTCCGCCTGGTCGGCGTGTGCGACCAGCGCCCGCCCGAGCCCGGCGACGACCTCGAAGGACACGGCCCCCTGCCCTTCCACACCGACCTGGGCGAGGCCATCGACGCCACCGGCGCCCGGATCACCCTGCTCGTCACGCCCATCCACACCCACCTGCCCCTGGCCCGTGTGGCCCTGGAGCACGGCTCCCACGTCCTGCTGGAGAAGCCCACCACCGCGACCCTGGCCGAGTTCGAGGAGCTCACCGAGATCGCCGAGCGCTCGGGGCTGGCCTGCCAGATCGGCTTCCAGAGCCTGGGCTCACACGCGGTGGCCGAGGTGCGGCGGATGATCGCCGACGGCACCATCGGCCGGCTGCGCGGCATCGGCGGACAGGGCACGTGGGTGCGCACCTCCGCCTACTACGACCGCGCCCCCTGGGCCGGACGCCGCCGCCTCGACGGCCGCGACGTGGTCGACGGGGCCCTGACCAACCCCTTCGCGCACGCCGTGGCCACCGCCCTGGCCGTGGCCGGCGCGGGGGAAGAGGCGCCGCGCAGCGTGGAGCTGGACCTGTTCCACGCCCACCCCATCGAGAGCGACGACACCTCCTGCCTGCGTCTGCGCACGGCGGACGGCACCACCGTCACCGTGGCCGTCACCCTGTGCGCCGCCCACAGCGAGCCCCCGCGCCTGATCGTGCACGGCGACCTCGGCCGCATCGACCTGGACTACACGCTGGACCGCGTCACCGTGCACCGGCCCGGCAAGGCGCCGGCCACGACCACCCACCCCCGCACCCCGCTGCTGGAGAACCTGGTCGACCACCTGCGCACGGGCGCGCCGCTGATCGTGCCGCCCGCCGCCACCCGCGCGTTCATGCACGTCCTGGAGGCGGTCCGCACCGCCCCCGACCCCGCGCCGGTGTCCGGTGACCACCAGGAGGTGACCCGCACCCCCGAGGGCACCCGACGGATCGTCGACGGCATCGACGCCCTCGTCCACCGCAGCTCCCAGACCCTGTCCCTGTTCAGCGAACTCGACCCCGTCCGCTACCCCGCCGCGCGGTCGGAGTCGGCCGCGGGATCCTGAGCCCGCGGCCACCCGGAGGAACCACCACCCCATGAGCACCGTCGACCTCGCCCTCGGCAGCACCGTCCTGGCCACCCGCCAGGACGGCACCGACATCGAGCCCGTCCTGTCCCCCCGCCCCTACCTGCACCCGGTCCGCACCAAGTCCGGCACCGTGGTCACCGAGGAGCGCCCCGCCGACCACCTGCACCACTTCGGGGTGAGCGTGGCCGTGCCCGACGTGTCCGGCACCAGCTTCTGGGGCGGGCGCACCTTCACCCCCGACCGCGGGTCGGTCCTGCTCGACAACCACGGCCGCCAGGAACACGTGTCGTGGGCGGCCCGCGGGGACGACCACCACGTCGAGGTCCTGTCGTGGACCGACACCGGCGGCGCCGAACTGCTGCGCGAGGAGCGCACCACACGCGTCCACGACCTGGACGGGCACACGTGGGTGCTGGAGATGTCCGTGCGCCTGCGCAACACCAGCGGCCGCGACCTGAGCGTGGGCAGTCCCGCCACCAACGGCCGGCCCGGCGCCGGATACGGCGGCCTGTTCTGGCGGGCGCCCCACGCGCCCACCCCGCCCGTGTGCACCGGCCCCGACGGGCTGGAGGGAGAGCAGGCCCTGCACGGGTCCCGCGCCCCCTGGCTCGCCCTGTCCGGGAGCGCGGACGGCGCCCCCTGGACCCTGGTCTTCCTCCAGACCGGCCCCGACACCGACCCCTGGTTCCTGCGCGTGCGGGAGTACCCCGGTGTCGGACCCGCGCTGGCCTGGGACACCCGCCTGCCCCTGCCCGCGGACGCCGTGCTGCGCCGGGGCCTGCGCACCGCGGTCCACGACGGGCACGCCGCCGACCCCGACGCCCTGGCCGAGGCCGCGCGGTCCCTGGACTGAGGACCGCACCGCCCTCAACCGACCACATCCACCAGCACTAGGAAGACGACTCCCATGCGCGTTCTCGTCACCGGCGGCTCGGGAAGGCTCGGCCGCAGCGTCGTGGCCACCCTCACCGAGCGCGGCCACACCGTCACCTCCGTGGACACCGCCCCGCCGCCCCCGGGCACCGAGGGGATGATCGCGGACCTGCTCGTGACGGCCGAGCGAGAGGACGTCTTCACCCGCGCCCGTCCCGAGGCCGTCGTGCACCTGGCCGGGATCGCCGTCCCCTTCGCCAGCCCCGACCTGGACACCCTCAGCATCAACGCCCGCCTGGCCTGGGCGGTGCTCTCCTCGGCCGAGGCCCACGGCGCCCGGTCGGCGGTGGCCGCCTCCAGCCCGACGGTCTACGGGTACAACACCCCCTCGTGGCGGCCCCGCTACCTGCCCCTGGACGAGGAGCACCCGGTCACGCCCTGGCACGCCTACGGGCTGAGCAAGGCCTTCATCGAGCAGACCGTGGCGGCCCTGGCACGCACCGCGAAGAGCTGCACGATGACGTGCGTGCGCCCCGGCTACGTCGTGGCTCCCGAGGAGTGGGAGGGCGCGGTCACCCAGCAGGGCCACACCATCGCCGAACGGCTGGCCGACCCCGCCCTGGCGGCCACCTCCCTGTTCAACTACGTCGACGCCCGCGACGCGGGCGATCTGTTCGCGCTGGTGATCGAGAACCCGGACCGGGTCGCCGGCGGCCAGGTGTTCAACGCCATGGCCGCCGACCCCCTGGCCCCGGGCCCGGTGGACGCGCTGCTGCCGAAGTACCACCCCGCCACCGCCGAGCACGCCGCCGCGCTGGCCGACGGCCGGGCCGTCTTCAGCTCGCGGGCCGCCCGCGAGGCACTGGGATGGAACCCCGCCCGCACGTGGCGCGAGCAGGTGCCCGCCGAGGTCCGGGACGCACTCGAACGCCGCTGACCGCACGCATGCTCCGCTACGCTAGAGAGGAAAGAGTTTTCCAGTGGCGCGCAGCAGGAGAGGAAGCGGCGTGAACTCCGGTTACGTGACGTTGGAGCAGGTCGCCGAACACGCCGGGGTGTCCCTGGCCACGGCTTCGAGGGTCATCAACGGCAGCACCCGCCAGGTGAGCCAGAAGCTCCGGGACAAGGTGACGGCCTCCGCCCAGGAACTGGGCTACCTGGCCAACGCCTCCGCCCAGACGCTGGCCCGCAACAGCAGTTCCCTGGTGGGTCTGATCGTCCACGACATCGCCGACCCCTACTTCTCCTCGATCGCGGCCGGTGTGACCCGTCAGACCGAGGCGCAGGGGCTGGTCCTGGTCCTGGGCACCACCAGCCACGCCCCGCAGAACGAGGGCCGCATCCTGGCCACTCTGCGCGCCCACCGGGCGCGCGCGGTGGTGCTGGTGGGTTCGCGCTCCACCGACGAGGAGAGCAACCGGCGCCTGGCCGAGGAGATCACCATGTTCCGCCGCCAGGGCGGACGGGTGGCGTGCGTGTCCCAGGAGGGCCTGCCCGCCGACACCGTCACCCCCGACAACCACACCGGGTCGGCCGACCTGGCACGGCACCTCATCGCCCAGGGCCACCGGGAGTTCGCGATCCTGGCCGGGCCCACCGACCTGCAGACCGCACGCGAACGGCTGGACGGGTTCCACTCCGCGCTCTCGGGCGCCGGGCTGGAACTGGCCCACCACAACGTGGTGCACGGGGCCTTCACCCGTGACGGCGGCTACGAGTCCACCCGGCGGCTGATGGCGGTGGGCACCGACGCCACGTGCCTGTTCGCGGTCAACGACGTCATGGCCACCGGCGCGATGGCGGCCCTGCGCGACCTGGGGATGCGGGTACCGCAGGACCTGTCGGTGGCGGGGTTCGACGACATCCCCACCCTGCGCGACCTGACCCCGGCCCTGACCACGGTCCGGCTGCCGCTGGAGGAGATGGGCGAGATGGCCGCGCAGCTGGCGCTGGACGGCGAGCCCGCCGAACAGCCGCGCGTGGTGACGGTCAAGGGCGAGGTCGTCGAGCGCGAGAGCACGGGTCCGGCCAAGGCCGGCTGATCCGGACGCTGCCACGGCCCCGGATCGCTTCCTACTTTCACTGAATCAGCGACGCGCTGCCCTGTATGTCACTAGGATCAACACGCGACTTTGTTTCTTGCAGGGTCGGTGATGTGGAAGTCGGTAACCGGGTCCCCTGCTCTGCCAGGGATTCTCAGCTCACAGGCTCAGAGTCCGAGTGTTACCAGACCCAGCCATCAATATAAGAAGGTGATCTTGATGGCTACGTTCCATGTAGGGCAGCAGACCGACCAAGCCGTGCTTCCTCAGCGGCTTGCTCTCGAATTCGAGTCAGTAGACAACCCCGGGATCAGGGATGAAACGGGACTCGAACGCCACGAACTCGTGGCCTCCGGCATGGGACATGGTCGAGGGGAGACCAACAACATCTCACCTGGTGTTGATGGCGTCACCCCCGTGTCTTAACAGACCGGGGAGACAGGGCTGTGAAGCCCGACCGGGCAGGGACACGTCATACACGTCCCTGCCCGGTCGCCCAGATCGGTACTCAACCGGAGGTGGCCAGGGCGTCGTCCTTGGCCAGGGTGAGGAAGAAGTCCCGCACGTCCCCGGCGAGCAGGTCGGGCACCTCCATCGCGGCGAAGTGGCCGCCGCGCTCGAACTCCGACCAGTGCCTGATGTCGTAGAGCCGCTCGGCCAGGGGCCGCACCGCCTGGGTGATGTCGTGCGCGAACACCGCGACGCCGAGCGGCACCGGGCAGGGCTCGGTGCGCCGGGGGGCGTCGTGGTGGAGTCGCGCGGAGGAGGCCGCGGTCGCGGTCAGCCAGTACAGCGAGACGTCGGTGAGGATCCGCTCGTCGTCGATCGGCGCGCAGGGGTCGGTCCACTGCGCGAACCGCTCGGCGATCCAGGCCAGCTGGCCGACCGGCGAGTCCGTGAGCGCGTAGCCGATCGTCTGCGGGGTGGCGGCCTGCAGCGCCTGGTAGGGCGGACGGTTCGCCATCAGGTGCCTGACCTTGTCCAGCCGGGCCTCGTCGCTCGCGGACAGTTCGACGCCGGCGTCCGGGTCGGGCCGGGTCGGCAGGTAGTTGACGTGCACGCCGACCACGTGCTCGGGCGCCACCGCGCCGAGGGCCGTCGAGACCCCGGAGCCGAAGTCGCCGCCCTGGGCGCCGTAGCGGTCGTAGCCGAGCCGCTCCATCAGTTCCGCCCAGGCCCGTGCGATCCGGACGATGTCCCAGCCGCGTTCGTGGGTGGGCCCGGAGAACCCGTAGCCGGGCAGGGAGGGGATGACCAGGTGGAAGTCGCGCGAGAGCGGTTCGATCACGTCCAGGAACTCCAGGAACGAGCCGGGCCAGCCGTGGGTGAGGACCAGGGCGAGCGCGTCCGGGTTCGAGGAGCGCACGTGGACGAAGTGGATGGTCTGGCCCTCGATCTCGGTGGTGAAGTGCGGCAGCGTATTGAGCCGTGCCTCGTGCGCGCGCCAGTCGTAGCCGGTGCGCCAGTGCTCGGCGAGTGCGCGGAGCCGGGCCAGGGGGAAGCCGTAGTCCCACCCGGCGTCGGCCACCTCGTTGGGCCAGCGGGTGCGGGAGAGCCGGTCGCTCAGGTCGTCGAGGTCGGCCTGGGGGACGTCGATGCGCAGCGGCGTGATCATGGTCCAACTCCCGGGGATTTCGTTCGGAGCCTGAATGTTTGTGCGACTAACGTTTGTCGCCCGAACGATATCATGATCGTTGGTGCACCCAACGATTCGCTAGACTCCACCCATGGAGAACCCACCCCAGAGGACGCCCGCCGGCTGGGAGAGCACACCCAGCTGGCTGCTCACCCAGACCGCCCACCACGCGCACCGCCTCGTGGCCGACGGGTTCTCGTCCGAGCACGCCCGCGGCTACCACTTCCGCCTCCTGGCCACCTTGGAGGAGTCCGGACCGGCCAGCCAGGCCGAACTCGGCCGCCGGAGCGGCATCCACGTCAGCGACATGGTCGCCACGATCAACGAACTCGCCGACGACGCACTCGTCGAACGCACACCGGACCCCGCCGACCGGCGGCGCAACATCATCTCCCTGACCACCGCGGGCCGACGGCGGCTGCGGCGGCTGCAGGAGCGGCTCGCCCTGACCCAGGACGAACTGCTCGCCCCGCTGACCCCTGAGGAACGCACACACCTGACCGCACTGCTGACCAGACTCCTGGACCACCACGGCCGGTGCACCGCACCCCCCGAACGGCCTGGGCCAACCATCGGGCGGCGTCGTCGCGCTCGCGCTTGAGGGTGTTTCGTGCCGGGTTCTTTAGAGGTGGTGGTGTGTCCTGCGTTCTTCGGAGTCGGATTTCTGGATTCTGAGACCACGTGACCTCAAGGAGGCATCGTGGGACGCCGTGGATACCCGACCGAGTTCCGTCGCAAGGTCTTGGACCTGGTCCAGGCCGGACGCAGCGTCGCGGACGTGGCACGCGATCTGGACATCTCCCGCCGAGACCGTCTACGCCTGGCGGCGCCAGGACCGTATCGACCAAGGTCTGGCCCCTGGCCTGACCAGCACCGAGAAGACCGAACTGGCCGCGGCGAACAAGCGCATCGCCGAGCTGGAGGCCGAACTGGCGATCCACCGCCGGGCCAGCGAACTGTTGGGGAAGGTGGTGCCCCCAAAAGACGGTTCGAGGCGATCGCGGTGATGGCCGCCGAGGGCCATCCGGTCCAGGTCGCCGTCCGGGTGCTGGGGGTGTCGGAGTCCGGGTTCTACGCCTGGCGCGACCGCGGCCCCTCGGCCCGCTCCATTCGGCACGTGATGCTCACCGACACCATCCGCCAGATCCACGCCGCCACAGGCGGCGTCTACGGCGTGCGGCGTGTGCACGCCGAACTCACCCTCGGGCGAGGAATGCAGCTCTGGCACGCCCGCGGTGGCGATGCTGATGTCCCGGGCCGGCCTCAAGGGAGTCGCCGGCCGCCCGAAGTGGCGGCGGGCGCGGCCGGACCTGGTCTCGACCGACCTGGTGGACCGCCAGTTCGCCCGCCAGGGCCTGAACCAGCTCTGGGTCACCGATATCACCGAGCACCCCACCCGGGAGGGCAAGGTCTACTGCGCGGTGGTGCTGGACGTGTGCTCCCGACGTGTGGTCGGGTGGGCGATCGCCTCCTCGCCCACGGCGGCGTTGACCACGAACGCGCTGGGCATGGCCATCGACAACCGCCAACCAGCGCCGGGGACGGTGATCCACTCCGACCACGGAGTCCAGTTCGGGTCCTGGGCCTTCACCCGTCGGGCCAAGGAGTCCGGGCTGGTGCCCTCGATGGGGTCGATCGGGGACTGCTACGACAATGCCGTCATCGAGTCGTTCTGGTCGCGCATGCAGGTCGAACTCTTGGACCGGTGCAGGTGGCGAACCCGGCTGGAGTTGGCCAACGCGATCTTCGAGTACCTGGAGATCTTCCACAACCGACAGCGCCGACACTCGGCGATCGGCTGGCTGACACCCCTAGAGTTCGAGAACAAACAACCGAGCACCGTGGCCTGAGAATCCAGAATCACGACTCCACCAAACTCAGGACACACCACTCGGGACCAACGCTTCCCCCGCGTCAGCGAGCGGTGGCATCATCCGCATGAATGAAGACAGCAGCGGCAGAGGGCAGAATCCCCATGGCAACGTTTGAAAGCGTCTGGCGCAGCATCGAGGCATGCTCGGGTCAGGTGTTCCACACCAAGAGGGGTATTCCGTTCAGCTACGACGTCCGGCACGGGCAGGTCCACCTTGCCAACACCAATCGCATCCTCCCTCGCACCGACTTCGCCAGGGCGCACGCACTCATGCCCCTGAGCGGCCCCGGGCAGCTCCAAGACCTCCAAGGGCCGTCCTACATCTTCGGCATCCTCACCGACAGGCGTATCGGGGCCTGACCGGCCCCTCTAAATGCCACGCGCCCGCCCGTGGTGACCGTGATCACAGGGGTGTGGTGGAATCCCTGCCCCTCCGGCATGCTGAGGGTGAACACAGCCAGAGAGAAGCGCAGGCGTGACAGAAGAGCGAGACCTGATCGAATACGACCAGCCCGGCGTCCTGAGCGAGGTGTTCCCCGACCGGGACACCACTGTCCCCTGGGGGTGCACCGCATGCGGGGACGTCCTGCCCGCCGATCAGATGATGGTCACCAAGATCCACCACGCCCTGTTCGCGGAGGGGTACCTGTACACCCGCTGCCCCTACCACTTCGCCGCTTACGCCGGGTCTGAATCCTGACGGGCTGGATGCTCCCCCTCCTCGGCCGCTGGCGGGGCCTCCGAGCGCCTCGGACACCCCGGCCCGGCATCCGCCCCGCACACGAGAAAGCCCCGGAGACCCAAGAGAAGGGCGTCCGGGGCGTGTGCGTCCGGGCAGCGTGCGCGCTTGCGCTCGATCTCGGCCCGGACGGCGTCGGCCCAACCCAGGTCTGCGGCCCACCGCTCGGCCGCCTTGGCGATCACAGTCTCACCGTCCGACCAGCGCACTGGATGGTCGTCCACCCCGGCTCCCACGAGCAGCTTTTTTAGGACCGCATCCTGGCCGGGTGTGTAGGTGCTCTTGGTGGTGCCCGAGCAGTCGGTGGACTCGCGACTCCAGATGGCGTCGCCGTGGTCGTTGGTGTGCTGGGGGATCAGAACTTCGTAGGTGCCGCACACGCACGGCTTTTCAGGGGTCGCCATGACCTGAATGTTAGAGCTGGTCGGCGCGCACGGTGGCCAACAGCCCCGCCCACTGGTCGGCGGGCAGCGCAAGGGTTGCGTGGGCCGGATTCTTGGAATCCCGCATCTCGGTGACCCCGGCCTGACCCCGGCACTCAACACAGTTCGGGGACGACCCGCTGTAGGAACTCTTGAACCAGTCGCCGTCGCTCACGCTGCCATCCTCCGCAGTTCAACCATGCTCGTCTGTGGGGGCAATGCTAGCGCCAGGGCATCGCGTACCAGCTCGCGCGTCCGGGGGAGCGCGGAGTCGGGGTGTACCTGGGAACCCTCCAGGTGGTCCGAGACGGCGACCTCCCGACCCTCGGGGAGCTTGAACACCTGGAATGGTCCGGGGAACCCCATCAGGATGGTCCCCTCGGGGAGCAGGTGGACGCGCACGCGGTCGGGCAGGTCCAACAGGTGCGCCACCTGCTCGGCGCGGACGTCGTCGGGAGCGTGGGTCAGCGCGGCCAGCGGGAAGACGGCGGAGACTTTCGCGGAGAGCTGTCCCAGCCTCTCGGATCGCAGCTGTGCGAGACGCCGGACGTCGCGGACCCTGCGGCCCGCCTCATAGGCGAGTTCGGCGTATGACGGACACCAGAGCAGACCGGGGACCGCAAGCGGGGACACCAGGTCGATACGGACCGCCTCCCGCTCCAGCACGTCCACGTCAAGCAGGAACGGGGGCAGGTCGTCGGTGACGGTGTTCTCCCACGCGGCGAGCAGCGCCCCGTTGGCGCCGAGGGCGGTGTCCAGAGCGGCGACAGCGCCACGGGACGGCCTCGTCTTCCCGGACAGGTAACGCGACAGCGACGCGGGCGAGACGCGCGACCTGGCGGACAGGGCTCGTTGGGTCAGGCCGGACAGTTCCAGGTACCGGGCAAGCACGGCGGGGAATCCGAGAGGGGCAGTCATGGAATTGTTGTACACTGCGTTGCCCGCCCGCGCCCGGTGTTTCCGCGAAGTCGTCAATACGTGGCCCAACACCGCAGGTAGCGGGACGCTGGCCCCATGGAACTTGAAGACACGCGCGTTACCTACCTGCGCGACCTCCAACACGGGCCCTGGCCGAGCGGCAGCTAAGCAGCAAGCTCGCCGTCACCGTGTACGAGGGCGAGCTGACCCCCACCCTGTGCTGTGACCCGTACCTGGGCCAGGCGGCCGTGCGGGTGGTCGACAACCAGTACACGTTCCTCGGCGTCACCACGCCCCGGGTGCGGGTGTCCGTCACCGACCCCGCAGAGTGCGTCAACCAGCTCGTGCGGCAGCGCGCCGGACTCGTGACCGGGTCGCCTTGAGCGGGCACTCCCCGGCCGTCAAGGCTTGGAGCCGCCCGGCTCGATCTCGCCCTTGAGGTCAACGCCGGTTTCGGAGATGAGGCGGTCAGTGACTGTGTCGGGGTTGGGCTGCAAGCCCATGGTCTGCATTACAACTGTGACGCGCATGTTGTCACGCTTATCGGGGTCTTCGAACTCGTCTACCAGGGTGAGGGCTGTCTGTAGAGCATGGCTCTTGGTGATCTGATCCTCGACTCGATCAGCTCGCGCGTTCGTGTCCGCCTTGGCCTTGCGTGCGTACAGTGCCAACCCTGTCCCGACAGCTGCGAAGGGAACACCCGGAAGACTTGCTGCCGCCAGCGGCTGCAAGTCGCCCTGGATCAAGGACATGGCACCACCGGCCAGCAGGACAAGCCAGCTGGCCAGCATGAGGACCACAGCTGCCCAGAAGGCCACGTTGGCGTGCTTGCGATCCTGACGCCAGGAGTCGAAGTAGTCGGTCTGTTGCTTGTTCAGCAGGTCAAAGTACAGCTCTTGACGCTGCTCGGCCAAGCTCTTGGACTTCGGCGGGTGCTCCCTCTTGGTCGTCGTAAGGTAGCCGCCAATTTGAATGTTGGCAGTGGCACCGCCGGTAACGACCACCGATGTGTTGTCCACGCCGCCCGACTCGTCGGGCCTGCTGTCTTCGGGCTCGTCGTCCGGCCGGTCCGTCGTCTCCGCCATGGGGTCCCCTGCTGCCGCTAGAGGTGTATCGATGAGCCTCAGGGTAGCCCCGGTTACGGCGCAGGCGACCCGATATGCTCCCGCACACGGCGGAGGGGTCCCACGGAACAGGGACCCCTCCGCGTCGTTCCTGGGCTGCTACGTCACGTCCAGCGTGAACTGCACCGGACCCAGAGCGGGTGGTGTTTTTACAGGACCGGGGCGCCCCCACAAGGAGGACGCCCCGCACCGCCGGCCGCACCACCAGTGCTAGGGGAAGTGGTCGGCGACCGGTGTGAGCGTGTCGGCGAACACCAGGCCGTGGCCGGGCCCGGTGTCGGCCCGCACCCGCCCCCGGTCGAACTCCACTCCGCTGGGGCGGGCCAACGCGCCCAGCTCGGCGAAGGAGGCCCGATCGATCTCCTCGACCATCGCCACCCGGGGCAGGCACAGCGCCAACTGACCCGACAGCTCGGGCAACAGGTGCGGAGCCACCGGCACCCCCCGGCGCGCCATCGACTCCGCAATGCGCAGGAACGGGGTGATCCCCCCGACCCGCACGACGTTGGGCTGGGCCACGTCCACCACCCCCAGCTCCACCGCCCGCTCGAACTCCTGGACCGTGCGCAGGTTCTCACCGATCGCGAACGGCACCCCCGTGCGCTCGCGCAGCCGCGCGTGCGCCTCCAGATCCTGCGCCGGCAGCGGCTCCTCGACGAAGAACGGATCGAAGTCCGCCAGCGCCGCCAGCGCCCGCGCCGCCGTCGGCACGTCCCAGCGCTGGTTGGCGTCCACCATCAAGACCCCGTCCGGACCCAACAGCTCGCGCACGGCGCCCACGCGCTCCACGTCACGGGACAGCTCCGCCGAGCCCACCTTGATCTTGACCGCGCTGTGCCCGGCCGCCAGCCACCGCCGCACCTGCTCCTCCAGGTCCGCCAACGGATAGTCCAGGTTCACCCCGCTGCCGTAGGCGGGCACCGACGCACGCCGGCGCCCCACCGCCTCGACCAGGCTCTCCCCCGCCGCGCGCGCCCGCAGGTCCCACAGGGCGATGTCGATGCCCGCCACCGCCATGAGCGTCAGACCGCTCGTGCCCGCCTCACGCAGGTGCCAGACCAGCTCCTCCCACAGCGCCGGGTGGGCCTCACGACCCACCAGCGCCGCGGGGCAGTCGTCGTTGACCAGCGCCTCCACCGCCCGCGCACCGATCAGCGGGGTCCACGCGAACCCCGTCCCCACCTGCCCGGTGTCGGTGCGGACCCGCACCACGACCAGGTCGTTGCGGTCCACACCCCCGTCCCAGGCACGGTGCAGCGGCAGCCGGAAGGCACGGGCCGACACCCCGCTCACACGCACGCTCAGCCCTCCTTGACCAGTGACAGGCCGGTCTCGATCAGCCCGGCCAGGGCGGTCTCCTCCTCGGGGGTCGGGTCCACGAACGGGGCGCGCACCCCGCCCACGTCCACCCCGCGCAGCCGCGCCCCCGCCTTGACCAGCGAGACCGCGTACCCCGGCACCCGGTCGCGCAGACGCACCAGGGGCTCGAAGAACTCGCGCGTGAGGGTGTCGGCCAACGGGTCGCCGGCGTGCACCGCGGTGAAGTAGGCGTTGGCGACCTCCGGCACGAACGCGAACGCCGCCGAGGAGTAGAGCGGCACACCCACCGCGCTGTAGGCCGGCACGGTCAGCTCCGCCGTGGGCAGCCCGTTGAAGAACGTGAACGCCTCGCCGCGCACCGCGCGCACGGCCAGCACGATCTGGCGCACCCGCCCCAGGTCGCCCGTCCCGTCCTTGAGCCCCACCACGTTCGGGATCGCCGCCAGCTCGGCCGCGCTCTCGGGCGTGAACACCATCGACCCGCGCTGGTAGACGATCACCGGGATGTCCACCGCCGAGGTCACCGTGCGCACGTACTCCACCAGGCCCCGCTGCGGGGCGCCCACCAGATAGGGCGGCAACAGCAGGACCGCGTCCGCCCCCAGCTCACGGGCGGAGGCGGCCTGCTCGATCGCCGTGCCCACACTGCCGCCGGCCCCCGCCACCACGGGCACCCGCCCCGCGGTCACCTGGACCGACCGGCGCACCACGGCCGCGTGCTCCACGGCCGAGAGGGCGTGCACCTCCCCGGTCCCGCACGCCGCGAACACACCGCCCGCGCCGTGCCCGACCCCCGAGTCCACGTGCTCGGCCAGCACGTCCTCGTCGACCCGGCCCCGGCCGTCGAAGGGCGTCAGGGGAAAGAACAGGATTCCGTCGAAGTTCATGGCACTCCTCGCTCGTGGGCCCGTGCGGTCGACGGGCCCGGGGGGTCGGCCGAGGGCGTGCGCCCCCGGCCCTCTCACAGGACGTACTGCACGTGCCGGCGCGCCACCGTCGCGATCACCTCGTCGCCGTCGGCCGACCAGACGCGCTCGTTGAAGATCTCCACCTCGATGTCGCCGGTGTAGCCCGCCGCGTCCACGGCCTCGCGCAGCCCGCGCACGTCGGCGTGGCCGTCACCGACCATGCCCCGGCCCAGCAGCGCGTCGGAGGGGATCGGCAGCTCCCAGTCGCACGCCTGGAAGGAGGCGATGCGCCCGCCCGCGCCGGCCCGGGCGATCTGGGCGTACACCTGGGGGTCCCACCACACGTGGTAGGCGTCGACGACCACGCCCACCGCCTCGGCGTCGAAGCGCTCGGCGATGTCCAGCGCCTGGCCCAGGGTGGAGAGCACGGCGCGGTCGGCGCAGAACATCGGGTGCAGTGGCTCCAGGGCCAGGCGCACACCGCGTTCCAGGGCGTAGGGCACCAGCTCGGCCAGCACCTCGACCATGCGCTCGCGCACCGCGGCCAGGTCGCGCTCGCCCTCGGGCAGCCCGCCCACCACCATGACCAGGCAGGGCGCGCCGAGTTCGGCGGCCTCGTCGATCGCGCGGCGGTTGTCCTCCAGCGCCTCGGCCCGGTCGGGCCGGGTCAGAAAGCCCGCCCGGCAGTAGGAGGACACGCGCAGACCCGAGCGGCGGACCAGCCGGGCGGCCTCGGCCAGCCCCATCTCGGCCACCGGTTCGCGCCACACACCGATGGCGGGCAGCCCGGCCCGCAGGCAGCCGTCCACCGCCTGGACGAGGTTCCAGTACTTGACGGTGGCCTGGTTGAGGGAGAGCCGGGCCAGCGCGGGATCGCCGGGCACCGGGGTGGGCACCGCGGCGGCCCGGCCGGAGGGCAGGTCCACCGCGGTGGGGGTGATCGGTCCCGAACCCGGGGCGGTGGCGGTCACTGGTCCACCCCCGACACCTCGAGCAGGGCGCGCATCCGCGCCACGGCCAGCTCGGGGTCGCTGAGCGCCCCGGCCGCGTCGGCCAGGCGCACGACCTGGCCCAGGTGGGGCAGGTCGCGGGCGCTGTGCAGACCGCCCACCATGTGGAAGCCCTTCTGGTGGCCGTTGAGCCAGGACAGGAAGGCGATACCGGCCTTGTAGTAGAAGGTGGGGGCGGCGAACAGGTGCCGGGCCAGGGGGACGGTGGGCTCCATCAGGGACCGGTAGCGGTCGGTGTCGCCCTCGTCCAGGGCGGCCAGCGCCCGGGCGGCGGCGGGCGCGATGGCGGCGAAGATGCCCAGCAGGGCGTGGGAGTGGCCCTGGTCGTCGCCCTGGATCAGGTCCGGGTAGTTGAAGTCGTCTCCGGTGTAGAGCCGCACGCCCTCGGGCAGGAGGCGGCGCAGGCGCACCTCCAGGGAGGCGTCCAGGAGGGAGACCTTGATGCCCTCCACGGCGTGGGCGTGTTCGGCGATGAGCTCGGCGACGGGTTCGATCGCCTCGGCGGGGTCGGTGTGGCCCCAGTAGCCGGCCAGGGCCGGGTCGAACGCGGTGCCCAGCCAGTGCAGGATCACCGGGCGCTCGGCCCGCTTGAGCAGCCGGCCGTACACGCGGGCGTAGTCGTCGTGCCCCTGCGCGGAGGCGGCCAGCGCGCGGGAGGCCATCAGGACGGGGGTGGCCCCGGCTCCCTGGACGACGTCCAGCTGCTCCTCATACGCCGTGATAACGCTTTCCAGGTCGGTCTGCGAAGATTCGATCTGGTCGGTGCCCACACCGCACGCCAGGGCGGCGCCGCGCTCGGCGGCCTGCGCGCCGGACCTGCGGATGAGCTCGGCGGTGGCCGCCCAGTCCAGGCCCATGCCGCGCTGGGCGGTGTCCATGGCGTCGGCCACGCCCAGCCCCTGGTCCCACAGGTGGTGGCGGAAGGCCAGCGTGGCCTCCCAGTCCACGGCCGCGGGGGTGCCGGGGGCGTTGGGGCGGGCGGGGTCGGCGACCACGTGGGCCGCCGCGTAGGCGGTACGGGTGCGGGCCGGGGGCAGGGGCGTGGCCGCCACGGGCGTGCCGCGCAGGGTGTAGGCCTCGATCCGCCCGTCGTCGGTGGGCAGTCTCAGGGTGTTCATGACAGGGTGACCTCGTCCAGTTCCACGGTGTGGCCCTCGGCGGCCGAGCGCAGGCCGGCCTCGGCCATCTGCAGGCCGCGGGCTCCCGAGAGCAGGTCGTGCGGGAAGGGGGCGCCGGTGACCACGTGCTGGAGGAAGTTCTCCCACTGGGCGCGGAACCCGTTGGGGAACTCGGTGTTGTCGGGCACCTGCTCCCACTGTTCACGGTAGCGGCCGTCGTCGGCCAGGTCGGGGTTCCAGACCGCCTTGGGCGTGGCCGAGCGGTGCTGGACGCGGCAGGAGCGCAGGCCCGCCACGGCGCTGCCGTGGGTGCCGTCGACCTGGAACTCCACCAGCTCGTCGCGGGCCACGCGCACGTTCCAGGAGGAGTTGATCTGGGCGATGACACCGCCCTCGAGCTCGAAGATGCCGTAGGCGGAGTCGTCGGCGGTGGCCTGGTAGGGCTCGCCGTTCTCGTCCCAGCGCCGGGGGATGTGCGTGGCCACCTTCGCGGTGACGGCGCGCACGGGACCGAAGAGGTGCTCCAGGATGTAGTGCCAGTGCGGGAACATGTCCAGCACCATGCCGCCGCCCTCCTCGGCGCGGTAGTTCCAGCTGGGGCGCTGGCCGGGCTGCCAGTCGCCCTCGAAGACCCAGTAGCCGAACTCGCCGCGGATGGACAGGATCTCGCCGAAGAAGCCGGAGTCGATGAGGCGGCGCAGCTTGAGCAGTCCGGGCAGGAAGAGCTTGTCCTGCACCACGCCGTTGCGCACGCCCGCGTCCCGCGCGAGCTTGGCCAGTTCCAGGGCGGCGCTGAGGGTGCTCGCGGTGGGTTTTTCGACGTAGATGTGCTTGCCCGCGGCGATGGCGGCGCGTACGGCGGCCTCGCGGGCGTGCGTGATCTGCGCGTCGAAGTACACGGAGATGCCGTCGTCGGACAGTACGGAGTCCAGGTCCGTGGTCCAGCGCTCGATGCCGTGGCGCTCGGCGATCTCGCTCAGCTTGCGCTCGTTGCGGCCCACCAGGACCGGCTCGGGGATGATCCGGGACCCGTCGGGCAGGGCGACGCCGCCCGCCTCACGGATGGCGAGGATCGACCGGGTCAGGTGCTGCCGGTACCCCATGCGTCCGGTGACGCCGTTCATGGCGACACCAAGCACGTGATCACGCATGTGTCTTTTCCACCTCTCAGTAGGTAAGCGCTTTCCATCGTACGGCAAACCACCCCCTCCGCACCAGAGGGACCTTCGACCTGCGCGTGTGGCCCCGCCACCGCCCGTGCGCACGCGCGACACCGGCCCGTCCTGGTACCGGTCACGGCGCCCTGTCGGTAGCGTCACCGGGGTGAGCAACCTCGAAGACCACCCCGCCGAACAGCGCGTGTGCACCGCCCGCGGCGCGGACCCCGCACCGGGCACCGAACTCCTACAGCCGCGCGAGGTCCCTCTGGGCGGCCCCCGCGCCATGACCGTGCGCCGCGCCCTGCCCGGCAAGAACCGGCGCATGATCGGCGCGTGGTGCTTCGCCGACGTCTACGGCCCCACCGACGTCGGCGCCCGGGGCGGCATGCAGGTCCCGCCGCACCCCCACATCGGCCTGCAGACGGTCAGCTGGCTGGTGCACGGCCACGTCCGCCACCAGGACGGACTGGGCTCCGACCAGCTCGTGCGGCCCGGACAGCTCAACCTCATGACCGCCGGGGACGGCATCGCCCACTCCGAGCGCACCCCCGACCAGGCGCCCCCGCTCCTGCACGGCGCCCAGCTGTGGGTGGCCCTGCCCGAGGCCGACCGCGCGGGCGCGCCCCGCTTCGAGCACCACGCCGACCTGCCCGTGTGGGAGGCGCGGGACGCGCGCGTGACGGTGATCGCCGGCGAGGTCGCGGGCCACCGCTCCCCCGCCCGCGTCCACACCCCGCTCATGGGCGCCGAGGTGGTGCTGCCCGCGGGCGCCCGCTTCGACCTCCCCCTGGACCCCGCCTTCGAGCACGGCGTCCTGGCCCTGGACGCCCCCGTCCACGCGCTCGGACACCGTGTGGAGGCCGGCTCCCTGCTCTACCTGGACCCCGGGCGCGCCCAGGTCGGCCTGCACACCGACCAGGACGCCCACCTGCTGGTGATCGGCGGGGAGCCCTTCGCCGAGGACCTGGTGATGTGGTGGAACTTCGTGGGCCGCGACCACGACGAGATCGTGGCCGCGCGCACCCGTTGGGAGGCCGAGCGCGTCGACCCGGGCACCGCGCCCCGGTTCGCCCCCGTCACCGGGGACGAGGGACCGCCGCTGCCCGCCCCCGGCACCGCCGGTAGGCGTCAGGGCTCCCGCGTCCGGCGCCGGGCGGTCAGCGCGCCCACACCTGCGGGGACAGGACCTTGAGCATCGCGTTGGCCCAGTTCATCTGCCGCAGCGTCCGCGGGTGGCACCGCCCGCTCAGCTCCAGGAGTTCGGCGTCCTTGACCGCCTGCGCCCCCTGGCCGAGCAGCTCCCAGTCCACCGAGACGCCCGCGGCGGCCAGGTACAGCCGTCGCAGGTCCGCCAGCAGCGCCAGGCCCGGATCGGAGCCGGCCGCGAGCAGTCCGCCCGCGTCCGGGGGCGACCCGGGCCCTGCCCGGCCCGGACCGGCGAGCGTCTCGCTGTCCTCGCCGTGGCGGGCCGCGGCGGCGGCCAGCTCGTGCACGTGTTCGTCGGACCAGCGGGCCAGGTCCTGTGCCACGTGGTGGATCTCGACCTCGTCCTGGTACTCGTCGGCCATCCGGCGCAGCTCGACGGCGAGCCCGGCCTCGGAGCGCTGCACCTCGCGCAGCGCCACACCGATCCTCATCGCGCACCCCCTCCCACGTCCTCCTGGCACAGGCCCTCCGGGCCTCCCGTGGTGGCGGGGACCCCGTCGGCGACCGGGCGGGAGGCCGTCGTGGTCGGCGCCGGCGCCGACCGGCCGTCGGCGGGGCGCAGCAGCCGCAACCGCGCGGCCGAGGTCTTGAACAGCGGCTGCTTGGACACCGGGTCCCAGTCGGTGACGGTCATCTCGTTGGCCGCCCGGTCCCGGTCCTGGCCCCGCGCGTCCCAGTAGCCGTAGTGGAAGGGGACGAACAGCACGCCCGGCCGGATCCCGCTGATCCTGGCCCGTGCCCGCACCGCGCCCCGGGGCGAGGCGACCTCGACCAGGTCGCCCTCGCCGATCCCGGCCTCGCGGGCGTCGGACTCGGCGATCTCCACCCACACCTCGGGGGCGGCCCTGCTCAGCTGTGGCACCCGCCCGGTCTTGGTGCGGGTGTGGAAGTGGTAGAGCGTGCGGCCGGTCACGAGCGCGAAGGGGTACTGCCCGTCCGGCTCCTCGTGCGGCGGCAGGTACTCCGCGGCCCTGATGATCGCCCGCCCGAACGGGTTCATCGCCGCGTACTCCACGGGTTCCACCGGTGCGCCGGTGACCAGGTCGCGGCCGTAGCTCTCGCACTCCTGGGGCGCGGCCCAGAAACGGCCGTCGGTGTAGAGCCGCTCGGTGCCCCCGGGCCGCTCGGCGGTGCAGGGCCACTGCACACCGCTGCCGCCCCGCAGCCCGGCGTAGGTCAGGCCGGTGTAGTCGCACGGCCGTCCCGCGCTGGCCCGCTTCCACGCCTCGAAGGCCGACTCCGCGTCGTGCCACTGCGGGAAGGGCGCGCCGTCCCTGTCACGGAAGTCCATCCGCCGCGCGTAGTCCAGGAAGATGTCCAGGTCCGCGCGAGCCTCGCCGGGCGGGTCCACGGCCCGCTCCGACAGGTGCACCGTCCGGTCGGTGTTGGTGAACGTCCCCGTCTTCTCGCCCCAGGTCGCGGCGGGCAGCACCACGTCGGCGAGTTCGGTGGTCTCGGTCGCGAAGATGTCCTGCACGACCAGGAAGAGCCCCTGGCGCGCCAGCAGCGCACGGATCCGGTGCAGGTCGGGCAGCGACACCGCCGGGTTGGTCGCGCTCACCCACAGCAGGCGCACCGAACCGGTCTCGGCGTAGCGCATGATCTGCATCGCGTGCGTGGGCGGCCCGTAGTGCGGGATCTGCAGCGTGTCCAGGTTCCACACCTTCGCCAGCTCCGCCACGTGCTCGTCGTTGCTCCAGTTGCGAAAGCCCGTCAGGTCGCCGTCGGCGCCGCATTCGCGCGTGTTCTGCGCCGTGGGCTGGCCGTTCATCTGCAGGACGCCCGCGCCGGGCCGGCCGAGCATGCCGCGCACCAGGTGCACGTTGTTGACCTGCACGGCCGCCGCGGTCGCCTGGTGGGACTGGTAGAAGCCCTGGAGCACCGTCGACAGCAGCCGCCGCGCCCCGCCCAGCAGCTCGGCCGCCTCCCGGATGCGCCCGGCCGGGACCCCGCAGATCCGCTCGGCGACCTCGGGCGTGTGGTCGGCCACCCGCTCGACCAGGTCCTGGTAGCCGACGGTGTGCGCCTGGACGTAGTCGTGGTCGACCAGGTCGCGGCGGATGATCTCGTGCAGCAGGGCGTTCATCAGCGCCAGGTTGGTCCCCGGCAGGGGCGCCAGGTGCAGCGTGGCCTCGCGCGCCACCGGCGTGGGCCGGCAGTCCACGCACAGCAGCCGCGGCGGGTCGGACCCCGCGAGGCGGTCCAGCACCCGGGACCACAGGACGGTCTGCGTCTCGGCCATGTTGTGCCCGTACAGGGCGATGACGTCGGCGTGGTCGATGTCGGAGTACGACCCCGGCTGGCCGTCGCACCCGAACGACTCCTTCAGCGCCGCCGCCGCGGTGGCCGTGCACAACCGGGTGTTGCCGTCCATGTGGTTGGTGCCGATCGCCCCGTGCCCGATGGCCGCGAGCGTGTAGTACTCCTCCAGGAACAGCTGGCCGCTGGTGTAGAAGGCCAGGGCGCTGGGGCCCTGCTCGTCGAGCAGTTCCCGGCTGCGCCGCACCACCACGTCCATGGCGGTGTCCCAGTCGGTCTCGACCAGGGCGCCGTCCCGGCGCACGAGCGGGCGGGTGAGGCGGTCGGCGGACTGGTGGGCCTGCCATCCGAACAGGTCCTTGGGGCCCAGGCGCCCGCGGTTGACCCGGTCGACGGCCCGGCCGCGCACACCGACGACGCGGTCGTCCTTGACCGCGATGTCCAGGGCGTCGCCGTTGGAGTGCAGGATCGTCGCCGACTGCACCCAGCGGTCCACGTCCTGGGGCGCGACCCCCTCGGCGAGGTGGCCGTCGACCCTGGCCGGCCACTCCTGCCCGGGCCCGTAGGGGGTCCGTGAACCCCAGGGGTGCGCGATCCGGTCCTTGAACGCCATCGGGAACCATCCCCTCGCAGCGGTGGGTACGCCTGAAGCGGCTACCCAGGGCCCCGACCCGCAAACGGTGCGCCGCGAGCAGCGGGACTGAAGACGCGCGTCAAGTCGGTCTTGATCCGCCCCCTCCCCCCGCCCTGGACAGAACAGGCCAAAACGTCCGCGTCGGCGCGTCAACCTGCGAACCGCTCGAGTCCAACGATGCTCTTCAGGCCAACTCCTGCTACGGTGCGGATCGCGAACTACGGGATGATTTAGGAGACCTGAACATGGTCCAACAGCCTCGCGAGCAGTGGGGGACGCGCGCGGGATTCCTGCTGGCGGCGATCGGATCGGCCGTCGGACTGGGCAACATCTGGCGATTCCCCTACATCGCCTACGACAATGGTGGCGGTGCGTTCCTCGTGCCCTACCTCATCGCCCTGCTGACCGCGGGCATTCCGCTGCTCATCCTCGAATACGCCATCGGGCACCGCTACCGCTCGTCGGCGCCACTGTCCTACCGGCGCATCACCCGCCCCGCCGAGGTCATCGGCTGGTGGCAGGTCGCCGTCTGCTTCGTCATCGCCACCTACTACGCGGTCATCATCGCCTGGGCGGCGCGCTTCGCGTTCTTCTCGGTGGGCCAGCAGTGGGGCGAGGACCCCGAGGCGTTCTTCTACGGGGACTTCCTGGAGCTGGGCGAAGCGCCCGGCATGGTCTCCGGCTACGTCGCCGGAGTGGCCTGGCCGCTGGTGGGCGTGTGGGTGATCGTCCTGGCCATCCTGGCCCTGGGCATCCGCCAGGGCGTGGAGAAGGCCAACAAGGTCTTCATCCCGCTGCTCGTGGTGCTGTTCCTGATCCTGGTCGTGCAGGCGCTGACCCTGGACGGGGCCGCGCAGGGCCTGGACGCGCTCTTCGCCCCGGACTGGGGCGCCATGCTCAGCGGAAAGGTGTGGATCCAGGCCTACGGCCAGATCTTCTTCTCGCTGTCCATCGGCTTCGCCATCATGGTCACCTACGCCTCCTACCTCAAGCGCAAGGCCGACCTGACCGGCACCGCCGTCACCGCGGGCCTGGCCAACAGCTCCTTCGAGCTCCTGGCCGGCATCGGCGTCTTCGCCGCGCTGGGCTTCATGGCCAACGCCGCGGGCGTGGGCGTGGACGAGGTCGTCCAGGCCGGACCCGGTCTGGCCTTCGTCGCCTTCCCGCAGATCATCTCCACGCTGCCGGTGGCCGGGGGGCTGTTCGGCGTGCTGTTCTTCGCCTCCCTGGTGGTGGCCGGGCTCAGTTCCCTGATCAGCATCGTCCAGGTGATCGTCTCCGCCGTGCAGGACCGCACCGGGCTGGGCCGCGTGCCGACCGTGCTCGTGGTGGGCGGCGCGACCGCGCTGGCCTCGATCCTGCTCTTCCCGACCCACGAGGGCCTCTACCTGCTCGACGCCGCCGACCACTTCATCAACCAGTACGGCATCGCGCTGGCCGGACTCGTGATGGTGGTCGTCTTCGGCTGGGTCGTGCGCAAGCTGCCCTACTTCGAGCGCCACGCCAACGCCACCTCGACCATCCGGCTCGCGCTGTGGTGGCGCGTGTGCCTGGGCGTGATCACGCCCGTCCTGCTGGGCTTCATGATGTGGGACAGCCTGCGCTCGGAACTGGCCGAGGCCTACGAGGGCTACAGCATGTCCTTCCTGCTCACCGCCGGATGGGGCGTGGCGATCGGCGCCATCGTCTTCGGTGTCGTCGTCTCGCTCGTCCCGTGGAAGCGCGCGGACCAGCTCGCCGCGGACGACGCGCGGGATGAGGCCGCCGGGACCGTGCCGGGCCCGTCCACCAACGAGGAAGGGGGACGCTGATGTCCGTCAGTGCCATCGCCATGATGATCGTGTTCATCGTCGTGCTGTGGGGCGGCCTGCTCGCGGCCGTGCTCAACCTGCGCGCCCACCCCGAGGACTCCGACCAGGAGTAGCACCCGCACCACCGTGGGGCGGCCGACACTGTCGGCCGCCCCACGTGCGTCGAGTCGCGGCGGGCACCGGCCGGCGCGTCCCGGCGGACACGCGTGCGGTGGCGCCGCGCGCCGCTAGGACTTCGCGATCTCGCTCACGATCCGCTCGCAGAACGCGGGCAGGTCGTCGGGGCTGCGGCTCGTGGTCACGCCCTGGTCGGTGACCACCTCCTCGTCCACCACCTCGCCCCCGGCGTTGCGCAGGTCGGTGCGCAGGCTCGGGTAGGAGGTCAGGGTGCGCCCGCGCGCCACGTCCGCCTCGACCAGCACCCACGGCCCGTGGCAGATCGCGGCGACCGGCTTGCCCTCCTCCACGAACCCGCGCACGAAACGCACCGCGTCGGAGTTCTTGCGCAGGTTGTCGGGATTGACCGTTCCGCCCGGGACCATCAGGGCGTCGTAGTCGCCGACCTGCGCGTCCAGGACCCGCCGGTCCACGGTGAACCGGTCGGCCGGGGCGATGTCGCCGTTCATCGCCTGGATGCTCCCCTCCTTCAGCGAGACCAGCTCCGTCTGCGCGCCCTCGTCCTCCAGCGCCTTCCTCGGCTCGACGAGCTCGACCTGTTCCACACCGTCCGCCGCCAGGATCGCGACCCGGCGGCCGGTGAGCGTGCCAGCCATGGCTCCCCCTCGTCATCGGTTCACGGGCACCGCTGATGCACCCGGTGCCACACCCGCGCCCCTACCCGGCCAGGCGGGACCTCACCCGAACCACCGCGCCCCCACCCGGGTCCGATCCCTCACACCCACCACGGAGGGACCCATGGCCGCGACCCGTTATCCGTACCTGGCCCGCCACGCCGAAGCCGACGTCGAAACCGGCGCCCTCTCCCTCGGGAGCCGCGAACAGGCGGTGTTCCAGACCGCCCGCCTGGTCGCCGACCGGATCCCCGGACTCACCGCCCGCCCTGGCGAGGAGGTCGGCGACTACGTCCCGCACGTGCCCGGCCGTGACGAACCACCCCCGAGCACGCCGAGGCCGTCACCGCGTTCGTCCACGCCCGACCGGCCGCCGAACGAGATCCTGGCCCCGCCCTGGCGCTGGGCGAGCCAGCCCCGGGCCATGCCGCGCTCACCGTCATCCGCTGCCCGCCCGACGCCCCCGCCTCGGTCATGGTCTTCAACGACACGTCCCACCTGCCCGAACGGCTGCGGTGGACCGGGTTCTGCGACCACCTGCGGCCCTGACCGGCCCTCAGCGTAGCCCGGAGTTTCCCGCGGGCTTTGCGTCCCGGCCGCGCTTGACATAGCCCCCTCGTGGCATCTACTTTCCATTTAGAAAGTAGATGACGATCGAGGAGAGCACCATGGCCGACCATCCCGACCTCGAGCAGGTCGCCGAAGCCCGCCGCAGGCTCGCCGCCCACACCGAACTCCCCCTCGCCTACTGGATCCTCTTCGCGGCCGCGAGCGTGCTGATCGCCGGCCTGCCGATCTGGACCTCGCTCCTGCCCGGCAGCGGCCACTACTTGCAGTGGGCCCTTGTCGGAGTGGTCCTGGTCTCGGTGGTCTACGCGGTGGTCCAGCGCCGACGCAGCGGCGTGTACCTGCCGCGCCGCGTCACCTCCTACCCTGGCGCCCGACTCCTGTGGATCTCCACCCTGGCCGCCACGGGGGCCGGCTACCTGGGCATCAGCGCACTGGTCGACCGGGGCCTGACCGGCCTGGCACTCGCCGCCCTGGTGCCCGTCGCCGCGGTCATGCTCGTGGGGCACGTCCTCACCCGCTCGGCCATGCGCCGCAGCATCCAGGACGGCAGGGCCACCCCGTGACCGCCTCGCCCGACCCCGGTGGGAAGACCCCCCAGGAATCGGACGCCCCCGGGCGCCGACCGATCCTGGAGACCGGCCCGCGGCTGGCGATGTGCGCGCTCCTGCAGGGCGCCGACTGGATCGACTTCGCCACCGTGCGCACGCTGCTCGAAGTCAGCGACTCGATGGTCTCCAAGCACAGCCGCACCCTGGAGGAGGCGGGACTGCTGGAGGTCCGCAAGGGAGCGGTCGGGCGCCGACCGAAGACATGGTTCCGCCTGACCCCGGACGGGCGCACGGTGCTGGCGAGCCACCTGGCCTGGCTGAGCGAGCTGAGTTCGGCGGTCGACCGGCAGCCCTGACGCCGAGAACCCGCGGCACGGCACCGCGTCGGCGTTGGCCCCCAGCCACCCGCGTGCGAAGTCGGGGATCGTCGATCCGGACGCGGAAGCGCTCGTCGGACGTCTTCCGCGACGACCCGCCCGACCAGCTCCGCCGCCCATTCGGGAGGACACCCGTGAGCGACCGACCCGACACCCGCATCCGCCACCTGTGGCGCGACCCCTTCACCGACTCCGAACTCACCGGCCTGCACGCCCGCGCCTTCGGCCACCCGCCCGACGACACCGGCTGGTGGGCCAGGGTCAGCACCCACAGCCTGGGCTGGGTGTGCGCCCGCCACGGCACCGCGCTCGCCGGCTTCGTCAACGTCGCCTGGGACGGCGGCGCGCACGCCTTCCTGCTCGACACCGCCGTCGAACCCGACCTCCAGCGCTCGCGCGTGGGCACCGGACTGGTCGCCGCGGCGGTCGAGGGCGCCCGCGCGGCCCGCTGCCAGTGGCTGCACGTGGACTTCGAACCCCATCTGAGCGACTTCTACCTCGGAGCCTGCGGACTGCGCCCCACCCGCGCGGGTCTGCTGGCCCTGTGCGGCGAACCCCGCGGGAAGGGGCCCCGCACCGACGTGTCAGGCTGAATCCCCTTCAGCGCGGCACACCGCCGCACCCGCCCCCGACCCCTCAGGAGCACCGCATGCAGGCCTGCGTCGTCGCGGTCAGCGCCGACCCCCGCCACACCTTCAGCAAACCCGTCCAGGCAAGAATCCGCCTGCTCACCGGCCTGGGCGTCGAGGGCGACGCGCACATGGGCACCACGGTCAAACACCGCTCCCGCGTGGCCCAGGACCCCACCCGACCCAACCTGCGCCAGGTCCACCTCATCCACGCCGAACTCTTCGACGCCCTCGCCGAGGCGGGCTACGACATCGCCCCCGGACAGCTCGGCGAGAACATCACCACGCGCGGCATCGACCTCCTGGGCCTGCCCACCGGCGCCCTGCTGAGCGTCGGCGAGGCCGTCATCGAGGTGACCGGCCTGCGCAACCCCTGCACCCAGATCGACGACTTCGCCCCCGGCCTGCTCAAACACGTCGCCTACCGCGACGAACAGGGCGCCGTCGTACGGCGCGGCGGTGTGATGGGCATCGTCCGCACCGGCGGCACCGTCGAACCCGGCATGGCCGTCCACGTCCGCGCACCGCGGGGCCCGCACGTCCCCCTCGCCCGCGTGTGAGCCCACGCCCGGCCGCGGACCCGGTGCTAGCGTTGGCCCATGACAGACGACGGACCCCGCGCCGCTGCCGCGGTCAAGAGCATCCTCGTCACAGGGGCGACCGGGACACTGGGCCGTCCCGTGGTCGAACGGCTGCGCACCGCCGGGCACCGGGTCCGCACCCTGAGCCGCCACCCCGATCAGGGCGACCCGCGTGCGCACGCCGTCGACCTGCGCACGGGCACCGGTCTCACCGAGGCCCTGGAGGGCGCCGAGGTGGTCGTGCACTGCGCCAGCACTCCCAGAGGCGGTGACATCCAGGCGGCCACCCACCTGATCCGGTCCGCCCGCCGCGCGGGCGTCGACCACCTCGTCTACATCTCGATCGTGGGCGTGGACCGGGTCCCGCTGGGCTACTACCGGACCAAGCACACCATCGAACGCGCGCTCGCCGCCGGTCCGCTGGGCTGGACCGTACTGCGCACCACCCAGTTCCACGACCTGGTGCAGGGCATCTGCGCCCGAATGGCCCGGCTGCCCGTCCTGCCCTGCCCCGACATCCCCCTGCAGCCGATCGACACCGGCGAGGTCGCCGCGCGCCTGGCCCAGATCGCCCAGGGCCCGCCCGCGGGACGGGTCCCCGACATGGGCGGACCGCGCGTGGAGACCCTGCCCGACCTGGCCCGCGCCTACCTCGACGCCCGCGGTCCGCGGAGGCGTGTGCGCCCGGTGCGCGTGCCGGGCCAGATGATGGACGCCTGCCGCGAGGGCGGTCTGCTGGCCCCCGACCGCGCCGTCGGCAGCATCACCTTCGAGGAGTTCCTGGCCCGCTGAGCACGCGCCCCGGCGCCGTGCCCGCCGCCCGCTCCGAAGGCCCCGGTGGCCGCGGCTCCGCGGCCCGCACGACCACCAACCGGATCGCGCCGGTCCGGATCCCAGCAGCACGAACCCGGGCAACGGCCGGTGGGCCGTCGGTCCCCCGCCCGCTCCCTGGCCGGTTCCGGTCACACCACCGGTCACCGCCCACACACGCGCAGGAGCCAGAATGGGTGTACGCACACCCATCGATAGAGAGCCCCGATGCCGAGCCAGGCCACCCCACCTCCCCCCGGCACCCCCGCCACCGCACTGGCCCGCCTCGCCAGGAGCCGCCCCACTCCCCGAACGCTCGCCGTACTCCTGGCCGCGCTCACACTCCCGGCCATGGCCGTCATCGGCACCGCCATCGCCCTGCAGATGCCCGAACCCCCCGAACGCTCCTACACCCCCGCCCCCGACCCCCTCCAGGGCACCGACCTCCTCGACGCGGCACTGCGACGACTGGAGAGCGCCTCCTCCTACCGCCTGCGCGCCATCACCCACGAAGGCGACGGCAGCGGCCCCTACCAGGACCGGCCCGAGGACACCCGCCGCGCACTCGGCGTGAACTTCCAGTGGTTCACCCACACCACCGACCCCGTCCCGGCCGTGCTCCTGGAACGCTCCGGAGACGGCGCCGCCCCCGTGCACATGTGGGCCGACGGCACCCCCGTGGTCTCCCGGGGCGCCGGACCCGACCAGTGGTTCCACGACGACCCCGCCTACGCCATGGACGAGGAGGACTTCCGCCCCGTGCGCACCGCACTGGAGGCCATCACCGACCACGGGAACATCACCGAGGAGGACCGGGCCACCTTCACCCCCGACCCCGGCCTCGCCCGGGGCGAGGAGACCACCGATCCGCAGGAGCGACCCGCCGTGCGACTCCGCGGGCACCTGGAGACCGCCGAGGGAGCGACGGAGTTCGTCCTGTTCACCACGGCCAAGGGCACACCGCTGGCCCTGTCCACCGAGACCGTCCCGGCCGACGCCGCGGTGACCTGGACCAACTACCGCGAGTACGAGGTCCTCGACCTGGACGCCCCCGTCGACCTCACCGTGCCCGAACCCGACGAGATCGGTTCCTTCCAGGACGCCGAGGGCTACTGAGGCGCGCTGGCCCGTCCCGCACCCGCCATGGCACCCTCAGGAGATGGACCAGGTGAGCCTGACGCTGCGCTTCGCGCCCGAGCTCCGCTTCTTCCTGCCGCCCCGCAACCGCGTCGACCGGGTCCGCGTCCAGCACGACGCCACCAGCACCCTGGGCCACGTCATCGAGTCCCTGGGCGTGCCCCGCACCGAGATCGGGCGCCTGCGCGCCGACGGCACCGAGGTCACCGCCGCCCACCGCCCCGCCGACGGCCAGACCATCGAGATCGACGCCCCCGCCCGGCCCCAGCACACGCCCTTCGACCGCACCCGGTTCCTGCTCGACGTGCACCTGGGCACACTCGCGCGCCGCCTGCGCCTGCTGGGCGTGGACACCGCCTACGACAACGACCGCGACGACGACGCCCTGGTCGCCCAGGCCAACGACGAACAGCGCGTCCTGCTCACCCGCGACCGCGGACTACTGCGCCGACGCGGCCTGCTCGCCGGCGCCCACGTCCACCACACCGACCCCGAACTCCAGCTCCACGAGGTCCTCCGGCGCTTCGACCCGCCCCTGGCCCCGTTCACCCGCTGCCTGGCCTGCAACGGCATGGTCGAACCGGCCACCAAACAGCAGGTCCAGGGCGACCTCGAAGCCGGCACGCGCGCCACCTACGACACCTTCACCCGCTGCCGCTCGTGCGGGCGCGTGTACTGGCCCGGTGCGCACCACGACAGGCTCGCCCAGATCGTCGACCGCGCCCGCGCACACACCACCTGAACCCGATGTCCGATCCGGGTCGCTCTCCCCGCGGCTCCGGCCACTGCGCGGGAGCACCCGGAGCGAAGCGGGCACGCCTCACGCCGCGAAGCGGGGACGGTTCACGACTCACGCGGACCGGACGCATCGGGCAGCCCAGCCGGATCATCCGCCCCACCGGCCGCCCACAAGCGTTCGGCCAGCCCACGGCACCGCCGCGCGAGCTCCGGCGGCTCGAGCACCTCGAAACCGTGCCCCAACCGCGCCACGTGCACGAGGACGAAGTCGAGGTCGTCGGCCCCGCTGACCACCTCACAGCTCCCGTCCCCCAGGTCCCGCACGAGCGCCGCCGACGCCGGGACCTGCGCCCGCACCGTCTCGGCCGGGGCGTGCACGAGGAACCGCGCCTGGTACCGGTAGACCCGGCTCGCCACCCCCTCCTGCACGAACGGCCCCGCCTCCGGCGCCGGACGCGGACGGAAGCGCCACGTCCTGGCCGCCACCGCGCTCATCCGATCCAGGCGGAAGGTCCGCCAGTCGCCACGGTCCAGGTCGAAGGCCAGCAGGTACCAGCGCCGGTCGGAGGCGACCAGCCGGTAGGGCTCCACCCGACGGCGCCGCACCCCGCCCCCGGAGGAGTAGTCGAAACCCGCCTCGACCTCGTCGCGGCAGGCACGGGCCAGCGTCATCAGCGCCTCGGCGTCGACCGGCGTGCGACCGCCGCCGAAGGACTCCACCGCCTCGGCGAGCGTGCGCACCTGCTCGCGCAATCGGGTGGGCAGCACCCGGTCGAGCTTGGTCAGGGCACGCAGAGCGGCCTCCCCCGCCCCCGCGACCGCGCCGCCGGCCCCGGCCAGCAGCGCGACCGCCGTGGAGATCGCCTCCTCGTCGTCCAACAGCAACGGCGGCAGCTCCTGGCCCCGACCGAGCCGGTAGCCGCCGCCGACCCCCTGGTCCGCGTGCACCGGGTAGCCGAGCGCCCGCAGCCGCTCCACGTCCCGCCGCACCGTGCGCGCGGTGACACCGAGCCGGCCGGCGAGCTCGGGCCCCGTCCACACCCGCCGCTGCTGCAACAAGCCGAGCAGGGTGAGCACCCGCTCGGTGGTGCCCCGCTCCGCACCGCTCTCCGCGTCCATGTTGCCCATTCTTTGGACGATAGCGGACCGATCCTGTCCGGTTCGGCTGGGAGATTGAAGCCATGGACACAGAACACTTCGATGTGAACGGCTCACTGCTGGACCAGTGGCAACACCACTGGGACCACCAACTGCGGGACAGACTCGAAGGCCTCACCGACGACGAGTACTTCTGGTCACCGGTGCCCGGGGCCTGGAGCGTACGGCCGCGCGGCTCCTCCACAGCGCCCGTGCAGGGCGGTTCGGGGGCCTTCACCATCGACTTCGGTTACCCCGAGCCGGTCCCCGCGCCCTTCACCACGATCGCCTGGCGCCTGGGCCACGTCATCGTCGGTGTGCTCGCCATGCGCAACGCGGCCCACTTCGGCGCTCCCGCGGCCGACTACGACACCTGGGACTACGCGGGCGGCGCGGAGGAGGCGCTCGAACAGCTGCGCACCCAGCTCCAGGTGTGGACGGCGGGGGTGCGCGAGCTGGGCGAGGCCGGGTTGAAGGTGCCCGTCGGCGACAAAGAGCCCTACCCGCAGCGGCCCATGGCGGACCTGGTGCTGCACATCCACCGGGAGCTGATCCACCACCTGGCCGAGGTCTGCCTGCTGCGCGACCTCTACCTGCACTCGAACACCACCACGAACGGAGCCACCCGATGAGCCGCCGGATCCAGGTCACCTTCGACGCCCACGACCCGCGGGCCCTGTCCACGTTCTGGCGCGACGTCCTGGGCTATGTCCACCCCGGCCCGCCCGGGGTCGAGCTGGCCGAGGGCGCCGACCCGCTGGCCGCCTGGGAGGACTTCCTCGCCCGGATCGGCGTGCCGGAGGAGCACCGCAACGCCAAGTCCGCCATCGAGGACCCCGACGGGGAGGGACCGCGGATCTTCTTCCAGCAGGTTCCCGAGGACAAGGTCGCCAAGAACCGCGTCCACCTGGACGTGCGCGCGGCACCGGGCCTTCAGGGCGAGCAGCGCATGGCGGCGCTGGAGGCCGAGTGCTCGCGGCTCGTGGCCCTGGGCGCCACCCGGCTGCGCCGTGACGAGCCCGCTCCGCCGCTGAGCGCGGGCTTCATCGTGATGGCCGATCCCGAGGGCAACGAGTTCTGCCTGGACTGACGCGCCCGGTCGGCATGGCCTCACCTCGCCCCGGGCCGGGAGGCGGCGTCCGCCTTCCGGCCCGGGGCGAGGTTTCTGCGCGGGGGCCCGGCCTCAGCGTCCTTCGATGTCCTGGCGCACGGTGGCGGCGATGCGGGTGAGCGCGGCCGCGTGGCGGCGGGCGACTCCAGCAGGTCCGTGCGGCCCGCCTGAGCGCCCCGGAGTCCACGACCTTCCCGCCCGATCGCCTCGCCCGTCCGGCGAGGACGCCGACACACCCGACAGGAGAACCCCTTGAAGGCCATGCGTTTCCACGGGTTCGGCACCAGCGAGGTCCTGCGCTACGAGGACGTCGACCGTCCGTCACCGGGCCCCGGCCAGGTGCTCGTGCGGGTGGCGGCCACCTCGTTCAACCCGGTCGACGACCACATCCGCGCCGGGGCACTGGCCCGGATGCTCCCGATCGATCTCCCCTACGTGCCGGGCATCGACCTGTCGGGCACCGTCGCCGCACTCGGTCCGCGGGTGGGGGACGTGCGGGTCGGGGACCCGGTGGTGGCCATGCTGCCCCTGGACTCCGCGGGCGGCGCCGCCGAGTACGCGCTCGTCCCCGCCGAGTCCCTGGCTCCGGCGCCGCGGTCGATCGCGCTGGCCGACGCCGCGGCGCTGCCGCTGACCGGGCTGGCGGCCTGGCAGACGGCGTTCGAGCTCGCCGAGCTGACATCCGGTCAGCGTGTCCTGGTCAACGGGGTGGGCGGCGCGGTGGGCAGCCTCGTGGTCCAGCTCGCCGCCCGCCGCCCGCCGCCCGCCGGCCGGTGGCCGACCTGGCCGACGTGCACGAGGACGCCGGTGCCGGGCGGTTGCCCGGCAAGACGGTCGTCCTCGCCCCCTGATCGACCCCTGGCCGAGCCGGGGCCGGCCCGGCGTGGGCGTGCGTGCCCACGCCCGGTGTCGTCCCAGGGTCGCGGGACCCTTCTCTAATTTCGTTTCGTTGGAAACGTTTCTCCGTAACGCAATCAGTTGCGTTGACTCTCGACAGGGCTCAGAAACCCCCGAAGCCTGACCTCCGATAAGCGGGCCTTATCGGAGGTCAGGCATTTCGAGGGCTGTGCTCACCCCCTGAGGCGCCGAGCGGGGCCCGCAACGTTATTCAGGCGGCGCTGCGGCCAGGCAAAACGAGACGGGTACAGCGGTCGCTGTACCGACTCTCGGTGGTGAGCACGGTCACCGTGCGCGCGAACACCATCACAGAGAGCCCGGAGCCGCTCACGGCCGACGTTCCCCGCCCGACCAGAACCAAAAGGCCGCGGCTCACCCGGCACCGACGCCTCGAACTGCCTGCACCAAGTCCTGGACGAGAGGACGGGGCCACTGCGCTCCCGAGCGGCGGCCCGCCTGACGCTGCTCTTCGCCCACCTCGCGAGCCGCATCGTCCTGCTGACCACCGACCGGGATGCAGCCTGAGTGTTCCCCGAGCCGCCGCTGCGGTCATCACCCGGGCCCTCGGATCCCACGACACGACCACCACGCACGTGCTCACCGAAGCCGGAGGAAGCTGGAACCACTACGCGTCCAGCGACCGATGATGGCCGGTCTGCGCTTCTCGGCCCTTGTTCCTGAAGAGGTTTCAGCCACCGACGGCGGTCAGCGAGCCTGGGGCGTCGAACCTCGCCTCTGATGCCCGGGCCATCTTCCAGCGGTTGCCTCCGGGGTCCGCGATAGAGGCAGACCCTCCGCACCAGCGGGGGTCCACCGGCTCGGCCACGACCCCTGCGCCCACTCGGACAGCGGTGCTGAACTCTGCGCTGGCACCGCCCCCCGCCCTGGCCCTGGGGCCCCGCCTGACCGTGCTGGCGCACAACACCCTGGGCGCGGCCCTCTTCGACGGCCACACCCACAGCGCCGACCTGCTGCGGCTGGTCTTCCTCGACCCCCGCGCACGCGAGTCCTACCCCGACTGGGACCAGGTCGCGGCCGCGACGGTCGCCGCCCTGCGCGGCGGCACCGCGACCGGCACCGACGACCCCCGGCCCGTGGAGACCGTGGGCGGGCTGTGCCTGAAGAGCGAGGAGTTCGCCCGGCTCCGGACCCGCCACGATGTGCGCCGTAAGACCCACGAGAGCAAACGCCTGCGCCACCCGCTGGTGGGAGAGCTGACCCTGGACTACGAGACGCTGACCGTCAACAGCGCCCCCGGCCAGCAGCTGGTCGTCTACCACGCCGCCCCGGGCAGCACCTCCGAGCAGGCGCTCGCCCTGCTGGGCAGCCTCACCGCCTCCGGTGCCGAGCGCGCCCCGCGCCCACATCCCGCACCCGAGCACTGACCCCCGCCCCCGCGACCGCCCCCGACCGGCCCGGCCTGCCATGCGCCTACCCTGGGGGCGAGCACGCCATCGACAGGGAGAGCAGTGGACCGACCACCGGCACCGGAGTCCCCGACCACACGCGAGGACCTGGCCCTGGCGATCGCCCTGGTGCCGCTCGCACTGCTCAACCGCCTCTTCGACTCCCCCTGGTGGCTGCTGGCCGCGGCGGCCTCGCTGCTGGTCGTGGCGGTGGCCGGGCGCCGGCGCCGGCCCTGGCCGGCTCTGGCGGCGACCACCGCCCTCGCCCTGTGGAGCGCCAACGCGGTGCTGGCCGCCGCGGTGGTCGCCTTCGGTATCGGGCGCCGCGGGGTGCGCCCCGCCGGGCGGACGAGCACACAGGGACAGGTCCTTCGCGCCCTGCTCGCCACCGCCCTCGCCGGTGCTCTGGCCACCCTGGTGTGGAGGAGCCCGACCCTGTCCCTGGGGTCGCTCGCCCTGCTCCCCCTCCCCGTGGTCCTGGCCTGGGCCGCGGGCGACCACCTGCGCACCCGTGCCGAACTGCGCCGCCGCGAACGGCACGGGGTCGCCGACCAGGCCCGCCGACGCGAGCGCGAACGCATCGCCCAGGACATGCACGACTCCCTGGGCCACGAGATCGGACTGCTCGCGGTGCGCGCCGGCGCCCTGGAGGTGGCCCCCGACCCCACCCCCGAGAGCACCCGTGCGGCCGCCACCGACCTGCGTCTGGGCGCCGCCCGCGCCGCCGAGCGGTTGCGCCAGGTCATCGGCGTCCTGGGCGCCCACGATCCGCACGCCCCGGCCCCCCAGAGCACCGCCGAGCTCGTCGAACGCGCCCGTGCGTCCGGCATGCGTGTGCACTGTCGCACCACACCGGACACCGGCACCGAACCCGGCGATGCGGTGCCGGACCTGGTCGAGCGCACCGTCCACCGCCTGGTCCAGGAAGCCCTGACCAACGCCGCCAAGCACGCCCCCGGCGCCCGGGTCGACATCGAGGTCCAGCACGCGTGCGCGCACACGGCGCTGACCGTCACCAACGACGCACCCGCCGATCCGCCCCCGACCGCACCGCCCGGTACCGGGACGGGTCTGGTCGGCCTGCGCGAACGCGTGCGCCTGGCCGGCGGCACGCTGAGCGCCGCGCCGCTGGGCGAGGGCTTCCAGGTGCGCGCCCATCTGCCCCACACCCCCGCGACCACGGCCCCAGCGCCCGCCGCGGCCGACCCCGGACGCGAGGACGCCCTGCCCCCGCACCTGGCCGCGCACGCGTGGCGGCGGCTGCGCTGGGACCTGGCCCGCACCGTCGTGATCACCACCGCGCTGACCTGCGCCGTCGCGGGCCTGGCCGCCCTCTACGGCTGGTGAGCGTCCGCCCCCGCCCGGGGGCGGACGCGCTCCCGGCGCAGCCAGTACCCGCGCACCACCACCGTGGCCGTGTTGGCCATCGCCGCCACCAGCAGCCACACCGTCAACGCCACCGGCCACGCACCGCCCACGCCCACCTCCCACACCACCGAGGCGGCCGCTCCCGAAGCCGCGCCCAGTACCGCGTAGGCCGCGATGAGCGCCAACGGCAGCAGACGCGGCACCGACCGGGCCACCGGCCGCCACCGGGCACGGCCGGCCATGCGCGCGGCCCACGCCCGCGCTCCGAGCACACGCCGCACACCCAGCACCACCGTCACCAGGGCCAGCGCCCCCAGCACGGCGTCGATGATCCGGTGCACCGGCACGGGCTGGTCGGGTTCGCGCCCCTGCGCCAGGTCCAGCAGCGCCACCGCCAACGGCTGCGCGGTGTCCAGGGGAGTCAGGCTGTTGTTGAGCACCGCCACGCCCAGGGAGCGGTCCTGGGCCACGGTCTGGTAGGCGGTGTAGCCGAACAGGGCGCCGCTGTGCGCCATCCGGTCCTCACCCGGCACGGGCCGCCACCCCAGCGCGTAGCGCTCCTGGGGGTCGGAGGGGGTGAGCAGCGTGTCGATCGTCTCGGCCGACACGAACGGTTGCCCCTGCACGGTGGCTCCGCCGCTGGTGAAGGGGGCCAGCCAGCGGCCCATGTCCTGGGCGGTCGAGACGACCCCGCCCGCGCCGCCGGAGAAGTCCGGGGGCTCGCGGCGCGGCACGGACACCCCGTACAGGGGGACGTGGCCCCACTCCAGTCCCTCGAATCCGGCCACGGCGCGCTCCCCGTCCAGGGCCGTGCCGCTGTCGGCCATGCCCAGGGGCGACAGGACGTTGTCGTCGAGGTAGTCGGAGAAGGGCCGCCCGGACACGACCTCGACCAGGCGCGCCAGCATCCAGTAGTTGCCGTTGAAGTAGTGGTGGCGGGTGCCGGGCTCGGCGGCCAACTCCATGGTGGCCAGGATCGCCACGGCCTCGCGCGAGCTGTGCTTGGCGCGCCGTTCCGGTGAGAGCAGCCCCTGGGAGGCCATGCCTGAGGTCTGGTCCAGGAGTTGGCGCACGGTGATGTGCTCGGCCCGGGGATCGCGGGGGTCGAACTCGACCAGGTGGTCGGTGACGGCGTCGTCCAGGGCGATCTCGCCCTGCTCCACCAGGCGCATGACGGCCATCGCGGTGAAGGACTTGGACAGCGAGGCGGTCAGCATGGGGGTCCGGGCGCTGACCGGGCGGCCTCGCGAGTCGTGCCCGTAGCCGCCGGTGTGCACCACCCGCCCCTGGCTCACCACCGCCACCGACACCCCCGCCAACCCCTGGCGTTGGACGTACTCCCGCACGTACCGGTCGATACGGGCGGTGTCCACGGGCGCCTGCCCCGACCCCGCGGCCCGGGACGGTGCAGGGAGCGCCGCCGCGGCGGGGGTGGTCGGGGCGGCCAGGACCAGGACGGACAGTAGGGTGGCCAGCGCTGTACCAAGGCGAGTGTGCATGGGTCGAACCTAGGAACGGCGGCGCCGGGCCCGCATCGGGTCTTCGTGGTGCCCGACCCTGACTTTCGGGGGAGCCGGGCACCGGGCGGGGAGGGGAGGGGAGCCGCAGTCATGATCGGTGTGGTCCTGGCCGACGACGAGTCGATGATGCGCGCGGGTGTGCGCGCGATCATGAGCGCAGATCCGCAGATCACCGTGGTGGGCGAGGCCGCCGACGGGCACCAGGCCGTCGAGCAGGTGGTGCGCCACCGCCCCCGGGTGGCCCTGTTCGACATCCGGATGCCGCGCATGGACGGCCTGGCGGCCGCCGCGCGGGTACGCCGCCAGGCGCCCGAGACCGCGGTCGTGATGCTCACGCTCTTCGGTGAGGACGCCTACATCGCCTCGGCCCTGGACATCGGGGTGAGCGGGTTCGTCCTCAAGACCGGTGACCCGGGCGACCTCATGGCCGCGGTACGGGCGGCGGCCGCAGGCGGGGCGTTCCTGTCACCGCCGGTGGCCCGCTGGGTCCTGGACCACCTGGACGGTTCCCGTTCGCGCGGCGCACGCGAGCGGGTCGAAGCGCTGAGCCCGCGTGAGCGCGAGGTGTTGTCCCTGATCGGCCACGGCCTGACCAACGCCGTGATCGCCCAACGCCTGGGGGTGGCGGCCAGCACGGTCAAGACGCACGTGGACGCGGTCCGGGCCCGGTTGGGCGTGCGCACCAGGGTGCAGGCGGCCCTGGTGGCCTATGACGCGGGCCTGCTCGACACCGGCCCCTGAACCGGTCCCGTTCCCGCGCGGTGCGAGCGCCCCTGGCCACGCCGGCCGCGACCGGTAGGACTCGCTGTGCCCGCTCTGGGGGCGCCCGACCGGTCACCGAAGCGCGATGGTCCCGGGGCGTCTCTCACCCGGCCAGGAACTCCGCGATCGCCTCGCCCTGCCCCAGGATCGCGTGCCCGGTACCGGGCAGGACCCTGATTTGGGCGTGGGGCACGCACGCGCGCAGGCGCGCCGCGCTCTCGGCCGAGTCGAACATCAGGTCGCGATCGCCCACGAACGCCAGCACGGGCATGGTCAGCGCGCCCAGTGCCTGGTCGGAGAACGCGGGTAGGCGTTCGGTCCGCGGCCGAAAATGCCTGAACGTGCGCTCCAGCGTCTCCAGCACGGGGGCCGCCTCGGTCGCGGACAGCCCCGTCATGGCCCGTACCGCCCGGCGCTGGCCCCACGGGCCCAGGGCGCGCAGGGCCAGGACCGCCATGATCCTGCCCATGGTCTGGCGGCCCAGCCCTCCCGGGCACAGCAGCCCCAGGCGCCGCACCCGCCCCGGCCGGCGGGTGGCCAGGTCCAGGGCCGCCCAACCGCCCAGGGACATGCCCACCACGGCCGTGTCGGTGAGCCCGAGCCCGTCCAGGACCTCCTCCAGCCACCGGGCGTGGTCCTCGCCCTCCAGCGGCGGGCGCGAGGGGGCGCTCAGGCCGGGCTCGCCGATGAGGTCGACGGCGTACACGCGCGAGGCGCGCGCCAGGGCGCTGATGTCGCCCCTCCAGGCGCCGGCGTTGGCGCCCGAGCCGTGCAGGAGCACCACCGGTGGCCCCTGCCGGGGACCGCACGCCAGCACGAACGTCTCCCCCTGCCCGGTGGGCACACGCAGGTGCTCGGCCGGCACCGGCCAGGCCCGCAACGCGCGCAGGTAGTGCTCGCGCAGCACGCGCTCCCCGCCGGGGGAGGAATAGATGGTCGTCACGGGGCCAGGACCCCTTCCAGGTAGTCGAACAGGCGGGCGGTCTCGCTCAGGCCGCCCAGGATGACGACCTTCATCCGCGACCGGTCGCGGTCGTAGACGGTCTCCACGCGCAGCGGCCGCCCGCCGGGGCGGTGGCCGGAAGCCGAACTGGTGAGCAGGGTGGTGACGCGGTCGGCGGTGCGGGCGTCGACGCCGTCGATCTCGACGATGCTGGACGCCTCGGCGTGGCGGGGCACGGCGTCGGGCGGGGGCCCGGGCGCGGGGGTGCCGGTGAAGGCCTCCAGGTCCGCGGCCGAGACGCGGTACTGCTTGCCGATGCGGACGGCACGCAGCCGCCCCTCGCGCACGTAGTTGCGGATGGTGCGCACGTGTAGTCCCAGGAGTTCGGCGACCTGGTCCACGGAGTAGAGATGTTCTGCCACCATCACACCCTATCCTTCCCTATCCTTCCCTCCAAAAGGAGGAAAATGAGGAAGTTACGTGCTCGATCGGGCCCGCACACGGCCCGACCCAGCCCTCCACCGCCCCCGCTCCGCCAAGGAACCGAGGTGACCGGCCCGCGAGCCATGACAGCCGAGCCGACGCACCGAACCCGCCTCGCACCGGCCGCACGGCCTCGCCGCACCCGGACCCCGGTAGGGTCGCTCGCCATGAGCGGGATCGACACCGAGATCACCGCGGACCTCATCCGCGACCTCCTACGGGACCAGCACCCGGACCTGGCCGAGCTGCCCCTGCGCGAGGTCCAGGGCGGCTGGGGCAACCAGTTGTGGCGCCTGGGGGACAAGCTGGCTGTGCGGATCCAGCGCATGGACACCGACCCCGACCACCAGCTCAAGGAACGCCGGTGGCTGCCGCTGCTCGCGCCCCGCCTGCCCCTGCCCGTCCCGGTGCGCGGCGGCGCGCCCTGCGCACGGTTCGACGAATTGTGGACGGTCATGACGTGGGTGCCCGGCCAGCCGCTGGACCACGGATCCATCACCCGCGGCGAGGACGCGGCCCACACCCTGGCGGCGTTCCTGCGGGCGCTGCATGTGCCCGCACCCGCGGACGCACCGACCAGGCCAGCTCCGGCGAGCCCGCGGGCTGGCCGCCCTGAAGAGCCTCTTCCCCATGCTGATGGGCCAGAACGGGGACCGCGGCCTGCCCGGCGGCAAACCGGCCTGGGGCCCGGCGGGCCGGGCCGCGCTCGAGCGGGTCCTGGACGAACCCCCGCCGCGCCCGCCCCCGTAGAGCCCCCGCGCCCGCCGCGACCACGACCGCGACGACCAGCCCGGCAGTGGCTCCCCTCACCGCCTCGACCAGCACGCCCCCGCAGGCGGGCTGTGGCAGGATCCCTGCCATGTCCGCACGCGAACTCCACATCCTGGGCACCTCCAGCGCCGTGCCCACCAAACGCCGCAACCACAACGGCTACTTCCTGCGCTGGGACCAGCACGGCATCCTCTTCGACCCCGGAGAAGGCACCCAGCGCCAGATGCGCCACGCCGGACTGGCCGCCTCCGACCTGACCCGCGTGTGCATCACCCACTTCCACGGCGACCACTGCCTGGGCCTGCCCGGCATCATCCAACGCATCGCCCGCGACCGCCTCACCCACCCCGTCCGCGTCGCCTACCCCCATTCCGGCCGCCACTACTGGGAACGGCTGCGCCACGCCAGCTCCTTCCACGACAGCGCCCTCATCCTGGGCCAGGGCGTCGACGGCAACGGCAGCTGCCCACTGGGCGAGGAGGACCTGCGCCTGAGCGCCCTGCCCCTGGCCCACTCCATCCCCACCTACGGCTACCGCCTGGCCGAACCCGACGGATGGCGCATGCTCCCCCAGGCCCTGGCCGACCACGGCATCAGCGGACCCCTGGTCGGGCGCCTGCGCCGCGAGGGCACCGTCACCTCCCCCCACGGCCACACCGTCCACCTGTCCCAGTGCGCCCGCCCCCGCCCCGGCCAGGTGTTCGCCTTCGTCATGGACACCGGCGAATGCGACCAGGCCCTGGCCCTGGCCCAGGGCGCCGACATGCTCGTCATCGAATCGACCTACCTGGACGCCGAAGCCGACCTGGCCCGCGCCCACGGCCACCTGACCGCCCGCCAGGCCGCCCGCATCGCCGCCCGCGCCGGCGCGCGCACCCTGGTCCTGACCCACATCTCCGAACGCTACGAGCACGGCGACGACCAACGCTTCCTCGACCAGGCCGCCGCCGAGTTCGACGGCACCATCCACCTGGCCCACGACCTGGACCGCATCGCGCTCCCACCCCGCCGCTGACCGAACCGCCCATGGTGTAGGTTGGCACCCGCACACGCACGACACGGCCAGGGGAGGTGAGCAGCGATCCTCGCAGTCACCACAGGGACGCCCTCACCACGGGGTGGCACCACCACCCCCTGAACACGGGCGACCCACGTGATCGAAAGGTTTCCGTGGTCCTCCCACACCCCGACGCCGACCCTTCGTCGGCCCTGGTCCAACGCCTGCGCCGAGCCGGATGCGTCTTCGCCGAAGACGAGGCGGCCCTGATCACCGCCACCGCGCGCACCCCCGACGAACTCGACCGCATGGCACGCCACCGCAGCGCCGGACTACCCCTGCAACACGTCCTGGGCTGGGCCCGCTTCTGCGGACTGCGCCTGCGCGTGGACCCCGGCGTGTTCGTCCCCCGCCCCCGCAGCGAGTTCCTCGCCCACCAGGCCACAGCCCTGGCCCCGCCCACCGGCGTGGCCGTGGACCTGTGTTGCGGCACCGGCGCCCTGGGCGCGGCCCTGACCCACCACCACCCCGGACTGCGCCTGCACGCCACCGACATCGACCCCGCCAGCCTGGCCTGCGCCCGCCACAACCTGCCCCGCGCCCACCTGCACCAGGGCGACCTCTTCCACGCCCTGCCCGACCACCTCGCCCACACCGTCGACATCCTGCTCGCCAACGTCCCCTACGTCCCCAGCGGCCACATCGCGCTCCTTCCCCCAGAGGCCCGCGAACACGAACAGCATCGCGCCCTGGACGGAGGCCCCGACGGCCTGGACCTGGTCCGCCGCGTCAGCGACCAGGCCCCGCACTGGCTCGCACCGGGCGGCCACCTGCTCGTGGAGGTCAGCGACGACCAGGTCCCCACGGCCCGCGACGCCTTCACCCGCGCCGGCCTCACCTGCCGGGTCCGCCACAGCCCCGAACAGGAGGCCACCGTCATCATCGGCACCCTGTGACCACCGGGCCGGGGCGGCCGCCCCCCGCGGCGGCCGCCCCGGCCACGACCCGACCTGGACCCATGCGCCCACCCCACGACCACGCCGCCGCCCTGGCCCGCCTGGCGGGCCTGCTCGCCGACCCCACCCGCGCCGCGATGTGCCTGGCCCTGCTCGACGAACGCGCCTGGACCGCGGGCGAACTCGCCCGCCACACCGGGGTGGCGCCCTCCACCGCCACCGAACACCTGACCCGCCTGGTCCAAGGCGGCCTGCTCACCCAGCACCGCCAGGGCCGCCACCGCTACGTGCGCCTGGCCGACCCCGCCACCGCACACCTGGTGGAATCCCTGGCCGCCCACGCCGCCCCCGCACCGAACACCGCCCCCGCGACCACCCTGCGCCGCGAACGCGCCGACGCCGCCCTGGCCCGGGCCCGCACCTGCTACGACCACCTCGCCGGACACCTGGGATGCGCACTCACCGAGGCCATGACCCGCCAGGGCCTACTCGCCCAGGACACCGGATTCGCGCTGACCCGGGCGGGCCTGGCCTGGTTCGACGAACACGGCATCGCCCTGCCCCGGAGCGGACGCCGCCCACTCGCCCGCTCCTGCCTGGACTGGACCGAGCGCAGACCCCACCTGGCGGGCGCCGCCGGCGCCGCACTGTGCGCCTGGGTGCTCGACTCGGGCTGGTGCCGGCGCGTGGGCTCGGGCCGCGCACTCCAGGTCACCGACCAGGGCCGCGCCGCCCTGGAACGGCTGTGGGACGTGCACGTCCCCACCTGAAGGCGCACCGGCCCCGCACGCGCTTGCGCCCCCGGGGCCGCGGCGGGCATCGTGGCCGCCATGAGCGACCCCCACCGCCCACACCCCCCGGCCGCCACCTCACCCCGCACCCGCACCCGGTCCCTGCTGTTCGCGCTGTTCCTGGCCGGTCTGCTCACCGCGACCGCCGCCGGGGTCTACGCCCTCAACGCCCAACGCGACCAGGGCGGGGCCCACGCACCGCCCGACCAGGACACCTCCTACCCCGTCGTCGCGCCCACCCCCGGACAGGCACTGTCGGTGCGCGCACCCGCGGTCATCGAGATGGCCGACGGCACCACCGTCATCGTGCGCGCCCCCGCACACACGCACGACACCGGCACCGGCCGGGCCGGCACGGACACCGCGGGCGCCCCGGCCCCCTCGGTGACCGACTGGATGCAGGGGATCGGCGCCGTGGTGGCCGCCCTGGCCGCCACCACCGGCGGCGTGCTCTGGTCGGCCCGCCGGATCCGCGACCGCCTGCGCGCACGACGGCGCCCCTGACCGCGGCCCGGCGGTGCGAGACCGCCAGGGCGCGCTCGCACCTCCGGCGACCAGCGCGCCCGGACCTGCCCGAGTGCGCGGCCCATCCCCCTACACCGCCTCGGCCCGCGGCTCCTGCAATGCCGGTTCGGGGCGCACGTTGCCCAGCACCCGCTCGACACGCACCTGGATCACCACCCGGTCGGGGTTGGGGCGCGGCGGACGGTAGCGCAGCGCGTAACGGCGCTCGGCCTCGGCCACCTCCTCCGGATCGGCCACCACCAGCGCCGGCCCCTCCAGGGTCGACCACCAGCGCCCGTCCACCTGGCACACCGACACCCGCGTCCCCGGCCGCGCCGCCAGGTTCACCGCCTTGAAACTGGTCGCCGACGTGATCACCCGCACCAGGTGCTCCTGCGGATCGTAGGTCGCCCCCACCGGCACCTGGTGCACACTCCCGTCAGGGCGCGGACCCGCCAACGTGCACAGGTGGCGCGCACGCCAAAAAGCCAGAAACGAATCGGGAACACCGGACACGGGCACCTCACCTGCAACATTGACGACCAACAGCACCGAAGCGTACGCCCGCCCCCACAGCCCTCCGCACCGCCCCCGGCCCTACGGCCCACCCATCACCCCAGGAACCACCATGAGCACACCCCACGCCCACGGCACCCTGTCCACCACCGACGGCCACACCCTGTACTGGCAGGCCCACGGCAACCCCCGCGGCCGCCCCGCCCTGGTCCTGCACGGAGGCCCCGGCTCCGGCGCCCACGCCGGCTGGACCGACTTCTTCGACACCACCCGCCACCGCGTCATCATGCTCGACCAGCGCGGCAGCGGACACAGCACCCCCAGCGCCGCCGACCCCCGCACCGACCTGTCCACCAACACCACCCACCACCTGGTCGCCGACATCGAAGCCCTGCGCCACCACCTGGGCATCGACTCCTGGCTCGTCCTGGGCGGCTCCTGGGGCACCACCCTGGCCCTGGCCTACGCCCAGACCCACCCCGAACCCGTGCGCGCCATGGTCCTGCTCGCCCTCACCACCACCACACGCCGCGAAGTCCTGTGGATCACCCACGACATGCGCCGCGTCTTCCCCGAACAATGGGAACGCTTCCGCGCCGCCGCCGGACCCGACGCCGACCCGCGCGACCTGTCCAGCGCCTACGCCCGCCTGCTCGCCGACCCCGACCCGCGGGTGCGCTTCGAGGCCGCCCGCGCCTGGTGCGAGTGGGAGGACACCCACGTCTCGGCCACCCCCGGGTTCACCCCCAACCGGCGCTACGCCGACCCCGACTTCCGCATGACCTTCGCTCGCCTGGTCACCCACTACTGGTCCCACGCCGCGTTCCTGCCCGAGGGCCACCTGCTCGCCCACACCCCCGACCTGGCCCACATCCCCGCCACCCTGGTCCACGGGCGCCTGGACATCAGCGGCCCCGCCGACATCGCCTACGACCTCGCCCGTGCCTGGCCCGGCGCCGACCTGGTCATCGTCGAAGGAGCCGGACACAGCGCCGGCACCATCACCCTCCACGGCGCCACCCGTGCCGCCACCGACCGCTACGCCGACCTGCCCTGACCACCCCCGCACCCCCGCCGCGGGACGGGGCGACCGCCCGCGGATTCAGCGCACCAGACCCGCCCGGAACGCGAACACCACCAGCTGCGCCCGATCGCGCGCCCCCAACTTCACCATCGACCGGCTCACGTGCGTGCGCGCCGTCGCCGGAGAGACCACCAGGCGCCCCGCGATCTCCTCGTTGCTCAACCCCTCACCCACCAGCCCCACCACCTCGCGCTCACGCTCGGTCAACGACTCCAACCGCGGCACCTCGCCCCGCTGCGGAGCACGCGAGGTGAACGCCGAGACCACCCGACGCGTCACCGACGGCGACAACAACGCCTCCCCCTGCGCCGCCACCCGCACCGCCGCCAACATCTGCGCCGGATCCTCGTCCTTGATCAAGAACCCCGACGCGCCCGCCCGCAACGCCTCGAACACGTACTCGTCCAGCTCGAACGTGGTCAGCACCACCACCCGGGTACCCGACAACTCCTCATCCCCAGCGATGCGCCGCAACGCCTCCAACCCGTCCATCACCGGCATGCGCACATCCATCAACACCACATCGGGCCGCACCGTGCGCACCACCCGCACCGCCTCGGCCCCATCACACGCCTCCCCCACCAACTCCACGTCATCCTCGGCCTCCAACAACACCCGCAACCCCATACGCACCAGCGCCTGGTCGTCGGCGACCACCACCCGCACCACCATCACCGCTCACCCGCCAACGGCAACACCGCCACCACCTCGAAACCCCCACCCCGCACAGCACCCACATCCACCTGCCCACCCACCGCACGGGCACGCTCACGCATCCCAGCGATCCCCGCCCCCTCACGCACCACACCCGCACCCCGACCCTCATCACGCACCCGCACCACCAACTCACCCTTGGCGAACACCACACTCACCCGCGCCGGCACATCACCCGCATGACGCACCACGTTCGTCAACGCCTCCTGCACGATCCGCAGCGCCGCATGGTCCACCGCGCCAGGCACCTCCACCGGCTCCCCCTCCCACACCACCTCCACCGAGCGCCCCGCCGACCTCAACTCCCCCACCAACGACTCCACCCGGCCCAACCCCGCCAACGGCGCACGCTCCACACCCTCACCGCGAAACACCGCCAACGTGCCCCGCAACTCCTCCAACGCCGCCCGACTGCTCTCCCGGATCGCCTCCAACGCCACCGACGCCTGCTCCGGACGCCGATCCACCACGTGCAACGCCACACCCGCCTGCATACTGATCACCGACAAGCTGTGCCCCACAAGGTCGTGCACCTCCCGGGCGATACGCAACCGCTCCTCGAACCGGTGCCGCTCCACTTCCTCGGCCTCCGCACGCGCCCGCGACTCCCGCCGCGCCCGCACGAACACCCCCGCCCCGGCCGGCACCGCCATCGACCCCACCGCGAACACCACCGCCGAGGCCGCACCACCGTCCAGCAACCCCCACCAGGGCCGACCCGCCTGCGACACCAGCCCCGCCGCCACCACCGCCGGACCCACCCACACCACGAACCGGCCCGGCGCCATCCGGATCCCGGCCGAGAACACCACCAGCGCCGCCAACACCAGCACCGGCCCCGGCCCCGCACCCCAGGCCAAGAACACACCCGTGCCCGCGGCGGCCGCCACCACACCCACCCGCGGCCACACCCGACGCACCGCCACCGCCACCACCAGCAGCCCCACACCCGCCCACACACCCCAGGGCAGCACCACCGACTCCCACACAGCCTCCGAGCCCGGACCTTCACCCCAGCCCGGCCCGCCCCAGTGCCCGCCCGGGCCCGGCCGACCGCGCCACGCCAGCTGCCCGCGCGCCGCCACCAGCGCCACCAGGCCCATCAGCACACCCAGGACCGCATCGGCGACCAGCGTCCGGATACGGCCAGAACTCCACGGCTCCCACACACCACCGACCCTAGGCCGCCCCGCCCGCCCACCGCGTCCCTCCCACGGCGCAGAGCGCCTACGCACCCGTGCGTACACCCACAGCCGCCCCCCGCACGATGCCCGCGACCCCGCCCCGGGCGCACCCTCAAGGCATGGACACCGTCACCGCAGCCGCCACCGCGGCCACCACCCTGGCGGGCCCGCCCTGGCACGGCGGACCGCCGCCCTTCGCACCGATCCTGGGAGCACTCATGTTCTGCCTGCTCATCGCCCTGGCCCTGTGCGCGCTCTTCTTCACCGTGATGCGCCGCCGCGGCGGACCCCCGCCCTGGGTGCGCGCCCACACCGGAGCCCCCCGCACCTCACCCGAAGAGGACGCCCGCCGCACCCTGGCCGACCGCTTCGCCAAGGGCGACCTGACCGTCGAGGAGTTCATGGAACGCGCCAGCGCCCTGAACTGGACCCCCGGCTCCGACGAAGGACCCCGCCGCCGCTGAAGCCCACCACCCGCGGGCCGCACCCCACACCGGGAGGCGGCCCGCCCGCGTGCGCACCACACCCACCCACCACCGGCCACCACACCCGCCCCATCAGCGACAATGGCCACACGCCCACCCCAAGGACACGAAAGGCCACCGCGCACCCCATGCCCATCCCCAAAGCCGAACTCCACCTGCACATCGAAGGCACCCTGGAGCCCGAACTCGCCTTCACCCTGGCCGACCGCAACGGCATCACCCTGCCCTACAGCGACGTCGACGCCCTGCGCCAGGCCTACTCCTTCACCGACCTGCAGTCCTTCCTGAACCTCTACTACGAGCTCATGGACGTCCTGCGCACCCCCCGCGACTTCACCGACCTGACCGAGGCCTACCTCGCCCGCGCCGCCGCCCAGGGCGTACGCCACGCCGAGATCTTCTTCGACCCCCAGGCCCACACCAGCCGCGGCGTCGACCTGGACACCGTCATCGAAGGCCTCACCGCCGCCCTGGACACCAGCCTGGCCCGCCACGGCATCTCCACCGCCCTCATCCTGTGCTTCCTACGCGACCGCCCCGCCCACGAAGCCATGGACACCCTGCACCAGGCACGCCCCCACCTGGACCACATCAGCGCCGTGGGCCGGGACTCCGCCGAAGTCGGCCACCCGCCCGCCAAGTTCACCGAGGTCTTCGCCGCCGCCCGCGACATGGGCCTGCGCTGCGTCGCCCACGCCGGCGAGGAAGGACCCGCCTCCTACATCTGGCAGGCCCTGGACCTGCTCAAAGCCGAACGCATCGACCACGGCATCCGCGCCCTGGACGACCCCGCCCTCCTCACCCGCCTGGCCGCCGACCAAACACCCCTGACCGTGTGCCCGCTGTCCAACGTGCGCCTGCGCGCCGTCGACCACATGGCCCACCACCCCCTGCCCGCCCTCATGGACGCCGGCCTGCTCGTGACCGTCAACTCCGACGACCCCTCCTACTTCGGCGGCTACGTCCACGACAACTTCCAGGCCCTGCACACCCACCTGGGCCTGGACACCGAACACCTGCGCCGACTCGCCCGCAACTCCTTCACCGCCGCCTTCCTCGACCCCGACCGCAAACGCGCCCTGATCGCCCAGGTCGACGCCCACCCCGGCTGGTGACACACCACGGGCCCCGCCCCGCACCAGGGGAGGGGCCCGCAAACGGCGGTCCTCAACCGGCCCAGGCCACCCGCCGACCGTGCGGACCGGTGTAACCCACCACCCGACCGTCCAACGCCAGCGTGAAATCGTCCTCCCGCGGCGGCCGTACCCGCGCCCACTCCGGCAGCGCCCGCCACCCCTCGTTGGCCACCCAGTGCCCCGACAGGCGCCCCATCGCCTCCACGAACGCCGCCACCCGGTCCTTGGGCACATACGGCAGCACGGCGCTGTGCATCACCACCACCGTCGCCTCCCAGGGCGCACGACGCACCACCGCCTCCACCTGCTCCACCAGGTCACCGGCCACCATCAGCGGCGGATCGGCCGCCGCCACCCGCACCGCCCCCATCAACCGCTCGGTGCGCTCACCCTCGGCCCCGCCCGGCCAGATGAGCGCCCGCAGCCACCGCACATCATCCTCGCGGCGCACGTCCAACGGGTTCAGGTCGATGCCCGCACGCCAGACCACCTCCGGCACCCGCTCGGGCACCGGAACCCGCCCCGAGGTCGCACACTCCAACACCACCCCGCTCTCGGCGGGCCCGATCGGCGCCGCCCCGTCGAAGGAGTACCGGTACCGGTCCGGGTACAGGCACAACCCCGCCGACGCCCCCACCTCCACCAGGGCCAGCGGCCCCGGCAACGACGCCAGCACCGGCAGCAGGCACGCCAGCCGGCCCACCTCGTTGGTCTGGGTGGAGCGCTCCAGCACCACCGCCCTCACCGACTCCCAGTGCTCCACCAACCACGGGCGCAACCGTGCCCAGGACTCCACCGGCCCACCCAGGTAGCGCACCGACGCCAACAGCAGATTCGGCTGGCGCTTGTTGCCCTCCGGAAGCGCGCACACCAGGTCCAGCACCGCCCGGTCCCGGGCCAGCTCCCGCGCGATCTCGGCGTATGCGGGCGAGGCCCCCTCCTCGTAGTGCACCGCGAACGCCTCATAACGCGCCGCCACCGCCCGCTCCTGCGCGCCGCTCTCGACCACATCGCCCACGCCCTACCGCCTCTCCGTCGTCTGTGTCCGTGCGCACCACCGTTCTACGCCACCGCGCGGCCCGGTCTCCACCCACCGGCCTCACCGCGGGCGCAGCACCCGGTCCGAGCGCTCCCGCAGGAACTCCACGACCTCGGCCGGGGCGCTGTGGGGCGACCCCGCCCCGAAAGGCGGCCGCGGATCGTACTCGATGGCCAACTGCACCGTCTGCGCCATCACCGGCCCCCACAGCCGCCCCGCCAGCGCCAGGGCCATGTCGATGCCCGCGCTCACCCCCGCCGCGCTCACGTACTTGCCGTCGAAGACCACCCGCTCGGGCGACACGCTCGCACCCCACGCACCCAACTGGTCCACCGCCAGCCAGTGCGTGGTCGCCGCCCGCCCCCGCAACAGCCCCGCCGCCGCCAGGATCAGCGACCCCGTGCACACCGACGTCGTCCACGTGCTCGTGGCGTCCACCGCCCGCACCCACTCGCGCACCGGACCACCGTCCATGTGGTGCACCTGGCCGGGCCCGCCCGGCACGACCACCACATCGGCCCGCCCCACCTGCTCGAAGGAGGCCTCGGCGACCATGCGCGCCGACCCCACGTGGTCGAGCACCGGCCCGGCCGACGCACCGACCAGCACCACCTCCACACCCGGCACACCGCTGAACACCTGGTACGGACCCACCGCATCCAGCACCGTGAACCCCTCGAACAACACGATCGCCACCCGCATCAGCACACACTCCCATCCACTCGAACACCATCGAACACAGCGGGCCGCCCCTCACCGGCGCGACCCGAACCTCTCCCTGTACTGGGCCGGAGAACACCCCAGCGCCCGCACGAACGCCCGCCGCATCGCCTCCGCCGTCCCGTAACCGCACCGGCGCGCCACCGCCGCCACCGGAGCCTCACCCTCCACCAGCACCCGCCGCGCCGTCTCCAACCGCACCCGCTCCACGTACCGGCCCGGACTCACCCCCACCTGCGCGGCGAACACCCGTGCGAACTGGCGCGGCGACATCCCCGCCCGCCGCGCCAACACCTCCACCCGCAGATCCCGCCCCGGGTGCTGGGCGATCCAGTGCTGGACCTCGCGCACCGCCGGACGCTGCGCCGCCTGCGCCGCCAGATGGGTGGAGAACTGGGCCTGGTCGCCGGGCCGCGTCAGGAACACCACCAGGTGGCGGGCCACCTCCAGGGCCACCCGCCGCCCCAGGTCCTCCTCCACCAGCGCCAGCGCCAGATCGATCCCCGCGCTCACCCCGGCCGAGGTACAGATCGGCCCCTCGCGCACGAAGATCGGCTCCGCGCGCACCCGCACCCGCGGGTACTCGCGCGCCAGCCGCCCGCAGTGCGCCCAGTGCGTGGTGGCCGCCCTGCCGTCCAGCAACCCCGCCTCGGCCAGCCAGAACGCGCCCGTGCACACCCCCGCCACCCGCCCCGCGCGCGGCGCCGCCCCGGCCAGCCACGCCACGAACTCCCCGTCCATCTCGCGGGTGCCCTCACCGCCGGGCACCACCAGGGTGTCGATCCGCTCCACAGCGCACAGGTCCGCCTGCGGCGCCAGGCCCAGCCCGCTGGAGGAGGTGACCGTGCGACCACCCAGGGAGGCGGTACGCACCCGGTAGTGGGACCCCGGAGCGCGCGAGGCACCACAGAAGACCTCCAGCGGACCCGTCACGTCCAGGCTCTGCACACCCTCGAACAAGGCGATGACGACCTCGTGGCTCATGGCCTCATCCTCAGCCACCCCGCCCGGCGGCCACAAGGTCGCACACCCCACCTTTCCTGCCACCTTGACCTCAACCAAAGTTCAGGTCAAAGGATGGGGGCACCACTCACCCCGAGGACACCGCCATGTACCTGGTCACCGACCCCCACCACCCCGTCAGCCACCTCGTGCTCCACACCCTGCACACCCGCCGACAACCCACCCTCACCACCTGCCCCACACACCCCACACCCATCACCGCCGCCTTCCTCACCTGCCCCGGCCCCCACACCCCCACCACACTCCCGTACGCCCTCACACACCACACCCGCCACATCGTCTACCTCGCCACCACCACACCCCCCGACCCCCTCGAAGACCTCATCACCCGCCTCACCCCCACCTGGACCCTCCTGCACCCCGGACCACCCGCCTCCCACGCCCTACGCTGGGCCCCACTCCTGCGCACCGGCCACCTGCCCACACCCCGCACCCACCGGCCCTGCCCCCTGGTCCACGAAGCCGACCTGGCCGACGTGGCCGTGGCCGCCCTCACCGAACCCCGCCACCACACCCACCGCACCTACGACCTCACCGGCCCCCACCACCTCACCGAAGCCGACCAGATCCGCATCCTCGCCCAAGTCCTGGCCCTGCCCGCCCCCACAGGACCCCACCGCGCACCCGCACACGAACCCACCACCACCATCGAACGCCTCCTGGGCCGCCCCGCCCGCTCCTTCCGCCAGTGGGCCGCCGACCACGCCGCCGACCTGCGCTGACCCACCCCGGCCCCACGCCCGCCACGCCCCGCCCGCAACACGCCGACAAGAACCGAACACATCACCAGAACTCTCACCCACGCGCGACAATCCCAGGCAGGTGACGACCACACACACGAACGGACACCCGTGAGGCTTTCAGACCGCGGCCGACTCCACCGCACACCGCACACCACTCCCGCCGCACCGCCCCTGATCGAGCTGCGCGACGTGTCCCTCACCCACGACCGCACCACCCTGGTCGACCACCTCGACCTCACCGTCCACGAAAACGAACACGTCGCCCTCATCGGCCTCACCACCACCGCCACCACCGCCCTGGCCCACCTGCTCACCGGGCGCACCACCCCCACCCACGGCCACGTCACCACCCACACACCCGCCCAGCACTTCACCCCCCACCCCCACCACACCCTCGCCCAAGCCCTCACCGGCCACCCCAACCCCTCGCCCCTGGACCCCCACCTGCCCCCCACCCTGGCCGCCACCGGCCTGGACCCACGCGACCTCCACACACCCCTGGCCCGCCTGGACCACCGCCTGCTCACCCACATCCACCACGCCCGCACCCTCTACGCCCTGCGCACCGGCACCCGCCTGTTCATCCACACCACCGACCCCACACCCACCCGCACCCCCCACACCGGCCACCTCCTCATCACCCCCCACCCCACCCACACCCGCGGCGCCGACCGCATCCTGCTCCTGGTCCAGGGCCGCGTCACCGAGACCGGCACCCACCGCCAACTCCTCCTACGCGGCGGCGCCTACGCACGCCTGTACGCCCTGCACCGCCACACCGGCTGAACACACATCCGCCAGGACACCACCCGCCCACACACCAGGACGTGTCCGGCGGATCCTCCTCCTGCTGCCCGCCCCCCAACACGGCTCTCACCGCCGTCCCATCGGCCCACAGCCACACCAGGAGCAGCCCACAGGCAACCCCTTCATCGGCCTCGCCAGAGCCCCACCGGGACGCCGATCACCACGGGCGCCACCCCCGCGACACGCCCTAGGATGAACACGTGTCACCCATCACCAAGGAACTCACCGTCGGCCAGGTCGCCGAACGCGCGGGCGTCGCCGTCTCCGCCCTGCACTTCTACGAACGCCAGGGCCTCATCCACAGCCGCCGCACCGCCGGCAACCAGCGCCGCTACCGCCGCGACACCCTCCGACGCGTCTCCTTCATCCGCATATCCCAACGCGTGGGCCTGCCCCTGGCACGCATCCGCCAGGCCCTGGACGCCCTGCCCGACAACCGCACCCCCACCCCCCGCGACTGGGCCCGCGTCTCCGAACAATGGCGCGACGAACTCGACACCCGCATCGCCCAGCTCATCCGCCTGCGCGACGACCTCACCGACTGCATTGGCTGCGGCTGCCTGTCCCTGGACACCTGCACCCTGTCCAACCCCGACGACGAACTCGCCGCCGCAGGCACCGGCCCCCGCCGCCTGATGGTCGACACCATCAAGGCCGAGGACCACTCCTAGGGCGGGCACACCCGCCCCCGCGGTACGCCGACAGGCGAACCCGCGGCCGCACGAGGCACCGCGGAGGACTCCCAGCCGAGCCCATCGCCCCGCCCGCGCCGCCCCCGCACCAAGGCCCCGCCCGCGCCGCCCGCACGGCCCGCCGCGCACCACGCCTCACTCCGCAGAGGGAGCCCCACCCCACCACGGAGGGAGCCCCCCCGCCCCGACACCACGCCACACTCGAACCATGACCGCCACCCGCACACCCGCCGACCGGGCCACCGCCCACCCCATCGCCATCGCCACGGCCGCCTGGGCCGCCCTCTACGGCCTCCTGCGCCTGTACTGGACCCTCACCGACACCCGCCCCGAACTTCCCCCCGTCGGCGACGACCTCATCGCCTTCTCCGACTGGCCCATCATCGCCCTGGCCGCCACCACCATCGCCCTGACCGCCGCACTGACCCGCCCCGCGCCGCCCCTGCCCGCCCGCGCCCTGATCGCCGCCGCCTGGACCACCGCCGCGCTCACCACCTTCAGCGCCGTCCTGCTCCTGCTCGACGTCGTCGCCCTGCTCCTCCTCAACACCTCCGGCATCCCCATCTCCCCGGCCGCCATGGCCGCGCGCCTGGGCGCCCTGGCCATGGCCCTGGGCCTGGTCCACACCGCCCGCCACGCCCACCGCCGCTGGATCGCCGACTGCGCCCACTGCGGACGCACCCCCCGCACCCGCCCCGCGCTCCAGGCCACACCCGCCTGGGCCTACGCCGCCGCCTACACCGCCATCGCCGGCTGCCTCACCCGCGTCCTCGTCCAGCTCCCCTTCGGCGAATCCAACCTCACGACCCCCGCCGACCCCGTCGAGGCGACCATCGCCATCATCGGCCTGCTCCTCATCCTCGGCGCGGCCGGCGTCCTGCTCCCCCTGGCCCTGGTCCACCCCTTCGGACGCACTTGGCCCCGCTGGGTGCCCTACCTGGCCACCCGCCCCATCCCCCGCCTGCTCGTCCTGGGCCCCGCCCTCTTCGCCACCCTGGGCATGAACGCCTACTTCGGCATGAACATGGCCGGCCTGCTCCTGGAAGGCCCCGATACCTACGGTGGCGGCTTCCCCGACTGGTTCTGGTGGGCCGCCGTGGGCTCCTACGTCATCTGGGGCCTGGGCCTGGCCGCCGCCACCCTCTTCTACGCCCGCCGCACCCGCCCGGCCTGCGACCACTGCCACCGCCACTGACCCCGCACACACCAGTGGCGGCGGCCCCCGGCCACCGCCACCCACCCCCGCCGGGCCTCAGAGCCCGGCGGCCTCGTCCCTGCCCCGACGCGCCAACTCGTCCGCGCGCTCGTTGCCCTCGTCGCCGCTGTGCCCGCGCACCCAGCGCCACTCCACCTCATAGCGCGCCGACACCTCGTCCAGGCGCTGCCACAGGTCCACGTTCTTGACCGGCTTCTTGTCCGCCGTCCGCCACCCGCGCCGCTTCCAGTTCGCCACCCACGACGTGATGCCGTTGCGCACGTAGGAGGAGTCGGTGTGCACCAGCACCGGCAGCGGACGCTTCAGACTCTCCAACGCCTGGATGGCCGCCATCAGCTCCATCCGGTTGTTGGTCGTCTGCGCCTCGCCCCCGTACATCTCCCGCTCATGGTCGCCGTAGCGCAGCCACACACCCCACCCTCCCGGGCCGGGGTTGCCGCTGCACGCCCCATCGGTGTAGATGACCACCTTCTGCGTCGGCTGCCCGCCGACCTCGTCCCCGTTGTGCATGCGCCGAAATCTACCGCCCCCGGCGCCACCGCAGCACACCACCCGCCCCACACAGAGCCGAAAATCAGACCAATCGGACCGAGCGGACGGCCACAGAACCCGAATTGGCCCCACGCCACCCACCACAACCCCCGAACACCCGCCCGCCACCGACCAAAACCGTTTGCCGCCACCAAGGCCCGCCCACCACAATGGCCCCGCACACCCCCACCTCCGCGAAAGGACCACGTGCACCTCCACGCCATCACCATCGACTGCGCCGACGCCTACACCCTGGCCACCTTCTGGTCCCGCGCCCTGGGCCACCCCCTGGACCCCGACGACAAGCCCGGCGACCCCGAAGCCCTCATCCGCCTCCCCCAGGGCCCGCCCCTGCTCTTCATCGGCGTCCCCGAACCCAAGACCGCCAAGAACCGCCTGCACCTGGACCTGTGCGCCGACCCCGGCACCACCCGCGACGCCGAGGTCACCCGCCTGCAACAGCTCGGCGCCACCCTGGTCGAGGACCGCCGCAACCCCGACGGCACCGGCTGGGCCGTCCTGCACGACCCCGAGGGCCACGAGTTCTGCGTCGTCCGCGCCGACCACGAACGCTGACACCCCGCCGCACGACGAAGGGGGCGCCCCGGCCACCGCCGGGACGCCCCCCACCGCGCAGAGGGGCTCAGCCCCCGAACTCGCGCACCAGCTCCGCCGTACGCTCCTCACGCCGCTCGAACACGCTCTGGGACATCTCGCTCATCTTCTTCAGCACCCGCTTGCGCTCGCGCGCCGAGAGCCGGTCGATGTAGAGCCGTCCCAGCGTGTGGTCGGTCTCGTGCTGCAGGCACCGCGCGAAGTAGCCCTGACCCGACAGCACCACCTCGGCGCCGTCCTTGTCCACACCGCGCACCGTCGCCCGCTCCAACCGGCCCAGATCCGCGTGCGGGCCCGGCACCGACAGGCACCCCTCCGACTCCACCACCAGCACGTCCTGGGCGCCGCGCTCCTCCAGCACCGGGTTGACCACGTGCCCCACGTGGCGCACACCGTCATCGTCGGGGCAGTCGTAGACGAACAACCGCAGGTCCACACCCACCTGGTTGGCCGCCAACCCCACACCCTCGGCCGCGTACATCGTCACGAACATGTCGTCGATCAGCTGCGAGAGCTCCGCGCCGCCCAGCATCTCCCGCGGCACCTCGGCGTTGCGCCGGTGCAGCACGTCCTCGCCCGTCACCGTGATCCGGCGCACCCGGCCGCGGGCCGCCTCGGGCGCCAGCTCCGGGTACTGCGCCACCTCCCGGCCCTGGACGACGGCGGCTACCTGGGCAGGCGTGGACTGCTCCGACATGGCTCTACTCTCACAACGTGCTCGGGGAGACGACAGGCGGCCCAACACGCCGCCAACACCCCGAAAAATAGCACGAAACGGCAGGTCACCCCCGCGCCCGCGGACCCCTCACCGAAACCACGCGTTGCCCTGGATGAAGCACCTGGCCAGGTAGTCGCGCAACGAGACCACCACCAGGCGCCGGCGGTCGCTCTCGTGGTCCCACACCACGATCCCGGGACCGTAGTCGGTGTGCACATAGGCGAACTGCGGACCCATGTCCGAGTCGCCGAAGAAGATCATCTCGTCGAAGGGCGCGTACAGCTCCAGGTAGTCCGGCTCGCGCCGCATCGCCAGGTTGTCCTCCACCAGGCGCCGGGCACTCCACACCACCGCGTCCCCGTACTCGTTGGACACACCGTCGGTCTCCCTCAGCAGCGACGCCAACTCGAAGGGCAGGGGCAGCATCAGGTGCTTCTCCACCTCGGCCAGGGTCACCTCATCGGCCGGATCGTTCAGATCGGCCTCGGGATACATCTGCAGGATCAGTTCACGCCACACACTCCCGATCATCACAGGTCGTGGCAACCCACGGGAAATCGACGTCGGCGAGTTGCGCCAAAAACCCGCCAATCCGACCCTCTCACCCCCACAAACCTCCCATCAGGGGCATACCGCCCGACCCCGACCCGGCCACACACCACCCCCCACCACCACGCCCGAAAAGACCAAAAACGCCAACAACACCACCCTGCGTGACAACACCACCACACACACGATGGAATGGACCCAACACCACCCCACCCACAAAAAAAGGGGCCCCACCACCACCGCGCCCACACACCACCACACGACAGAATGGAACCACCGACACACACCAGCAGGAACGGACCGCACCACACATGGCCAACGCCCCACACCACCGAGCAGGCCCCCACCACACCGGCCCGCTCACCACCCTGGCCTACCTCGTCCTGCTCATCTCCCAGAACATCGCCACCCTCCTCCTACTCCCCCTCGTCATCGCCTCCGCCGTCCTCACCCTCATCTGGGTCGGCCTCCCCTTCATCATCCTCACCGCCACCCTCCTGCGCACCCTCGCCGACACCCAACGCCGCACACTCGGCCACATCCTCCACCAAGGCCGCATCCCCTCCGTCTACCGCCCCGTACCCCCCTCCGGCGTCGTCGCCCGCGCCGGCGCCATCATCACCGACCCCGCCACCTGGAAAGACCTCCTCTGGCTCGTCTCCACACCAGCCAGCGTCTCCCTCGTCCTCATCCCCGCCGCCTTCCTCGCCCACGGCACCCTCCACCTCCTCTTCACCCTCAACACCCTCCTCAACCTCATCCCCAACACCGCCCTCTACGGCTTCTACACCCCCACCAACCTCCCCCAAACCCTCCTCCCCCTCCTCACCGGCGCCATCCTGCTCTACCTCGCCTACATCACCACCCCCCGCGCCATCACCCTCTACATCCGCTTCAACCGACTCCTCCTCTCCCCCACCGAAAAAGCCCGACTCACCGCCCGCGTCGCCCACCTCGCCACCAGCCGCGCCAACACCATCGACACCCAAGCCGCCGAGATCCGCCGCATCGAACGCGACCTCCACGACGGCGCCCAAGCCCGCCTCGTCGCCCTGGGCATGAACCTCGGCATGGCCGAGAACATCGTCGAAACCGACCCCGAAACCGCCCGCACCATGCTCGCCGAAGCCCGCGAGACCACCCGCCACGCCCTCATGGAACTCCGCGACCTCGTCCGCGGCATCCACCCACCCGTCCTCGTCGAACGCGGACTCCACGGCGCCGTCCACGCCCTCGCCCTCACCCACCACCTGCCCATCAGCGTCACCATCGACCTCAACGGCCGCCCCGCCGACCCCGTCGAATCCGCCGCCTACTTCGCCATCGCCGAACTCCTCACCAACACCGTCAAACACTCAGGCGCCACCCACGCCTGGATCCACATCAACCACGGCCGCAACCGCCTGGTCATCACCATCACCGACAACGGCACCGGCGGAGCCGACGCCACCCCCGGCAGCGGCCTGGCCGGCATCCGTCGCCGCCTCGACGCATTCGATGGCACGATGAACATCACCAGCCCCCCGGGCGGCCCCACCATCGTGACCCTGGAGATCCCGTGCGCGTTGTCATCGCCGAAGACCTTGCCCTCCTCCGCGACGGTCTGATCCGGCTCCTCGAGGCACACGACTTCACCGTCGTCGCCGCCGTCGACAACGGCCCCGACCTCCAGGCCGCCCTCACCGAACACAAACCCGACGTCGCCGTCGTCGACGTCCGCCTACCCCCCACCTTCACCGACGAAGGCCTCCAAGCCGCCCTCGGAGCCCGCTCCCAGGTCCCCGGCCTGCCCATCCTCGTCCTGTCCCAACACGTCGAACAGCTCTACGCCCGGGAACTCCTCTCCGACGACACCGGCGCCGTCGGCTACCTCCTCAAGGACCGCGTCCTCGACATCGGCCAGTTCATCGAAGCCGTCCGCCGCGTCGCCGACGGCGGCACCGCCATGGACCCCGCCGTCATCTCCCAACTCCTCGCCCGCCAGGACCAGAGCGGCCCCCTCGCCCAACTCACCCCCCGCGAACGCGAAGTCCTCGCCGAAATGGCCGAAGGCCGCTCCAACTCCGCCATCGCCGGGCGCCTCTACATCACCGAAAAAGCCGTCAGCAAACACATCAACAACATCTTCACCAAACTCGACCTGCCGCCCTCCTCCGACGACAGCCGCCGCGTCCTCGCCGTCCTGGCCTACCTCAACGGCCAATAGACCCCGCACACGACGAAGCCGCGGCCCCACACCCACCGGGACCGCGGCACACCACACCCACTACGGCTCGCGACGCACGCGGTACAACCCGTCGATCTCCTCCGCGAACGCCCGCAACACCGCCTCACGCCGCAACTCACCCGAGGGCTGCACCAGCCCCGACTGCGACGTGAACTCCTCCGCCAACACATGGAACGACCGCACCGCCAGATGCCGCGGCACCGACCGGTTCGCCTCGTACACCAACCCCTGCACCTCACGCAGCAGATCACGGTCCCCCGCGATCTCCTCCGGCGCCATCGACAACGGCCGCCCGTTCACCAACCGCCAGTACTCCAACTGGTCGCGCACCAACGTCACCAGCGCACTCGCGAACGGCCGCCCCTCCACGATCACCAACACCTGACTGATCAACGGATGCGCCCGCAACCGGGCCTCGAACTCCGCCACCAGCTCCGCGTCCGACCGCTCACCCGACTCCACCGCCGCCGGCTCCGGCGACCACGACCCCGCCGCGACACGCTCCTCCGCCGGCACCACCGCCACACCCGGCTCCACACGCTCCACCGCGGCACCCACCGACGCCGAACGCGCCACGAACCGGCCCGGCACCTCGGCCACCGCGGCCTGCGGACGCACCCGGCCACGCAGACCCACAAAACCCGAACCGTCGACCTCCACGGCCACACCCGTGGCCAACCAGCCGTCACGGAACGCACTGCGCGACCCCTCCGCGTCCCCCCAGTACCCCGAGAACAACGCGCCACCGCGCACATAGGCCTCACCCTCCGGCGAGACCCACAACTCACGGTCGTCCAACACACGACCCACCGACCCGGCCACACGGTCACCCACCGCGTTCGCCGAGAACGCACCAGCCGTCTCCGGCGTACCGAACACCTGCATCACCGGCACACCCACACCACCGAAGAACGCGTCCAACTCGTGCGAGAGCCCACCGCCCCAGCACACACCCAGATGCACCCGGTTACCGAAGATCTCCCGCACCCGCACGAACGACCAGCCGTACATCGACCGCGACAGCCGCCGCCACGCACCCTTCTTCGGCGACTGGTCGAAGTCCACCGCGGCCGCCACCGACGCGTTGAACGTCGCCAACGAGTCCCACCCCGTCGACTGCGCCCGCTCACGCTCCACAGCGAACACCGACTCCAACTGCGCCGCCGAACACACCAGCACCGTCGGCTTGAACGAGGACACACGCGCCATCAACGTCCCCGGCGCGGTCAACCCCACCCGCACCCGGCCCACCACACACGCCACCAACGACGCCAACCCCTGGACCTGCGTCAACGGCAGATCCAACAGCGCACTCGCCCGCCCAGGATCCAGCTCCGACAACCGCGGCCACATCCGGTCCACCAACGACGCCGCCGCCGTCAGCAGCGCACCGTGCGAGAGCACCACCCCCCGCGTCTCCCGCGAGACCGTACTCAGCGGGTACAACACCACCGCCGCGTCCTCGGGCCGCGTCTCATCACGCCGGAACCGCACCGACGTCGCATCCATGTACGCACCCAGCGACACCAGATCCGGCAGATCCGGCTCCAACCGCCACACACGCCCCAGATCCGGCAGCTCCCGCTGCAGACCCGTCACCGTGCCCAGCAACCGGTCGCCCTCCACCAGAGCAGCGGCCGGACGCGTCTCACGCACCACCCGCACCACCCGCTCCGCCGAAGCCGACGGCTCCAACGGCACCACCACACCACGCACCGACCACACGGCGAACGCGACCCGCACCCACTCCTGATGCGAAGCCGACACCACCAGCACCCGGTCGCCCTCGCCCACACCGGCCGCGATCAGCCCCTTGGCCACCGACGTCACGTCCGTGGCGAACTCACCCGCCGTCCGACGCCGCCAGCCATCACCCACCGGCACCGAGAACAGTTCGGCATGCGCGTCACCGGACGCCCCCTCGTACACCAGGTCGCCCAGCCCGGACATCGCCCGAGCCCGCACACCGGGGGTGACACCAGCCTCGCCCATACCCACTCATCCTCTGCCACATCAGAAGGCGGACCAGGCACAGACCGGAGCCGCCTCAATCGGGGAATAGAGCCCTACTGTGCCCACAATCCCCTGGACAGGCAACCCGACGCAGTCAGGCGCAAACAGAACATCGTGTGCTCATCGGACCTTCGACCGCACCGTCCACACGAACGCCAGAGCCGACAACACCGACGCACCGGCCATCACCGCGGCCATACTCACCAACGACGCCTCACCCGACGGCGTCATCCCCGCCAGAGCGGCCACACCACCACCCAGCGTGAACTGCAGCGCCCCCATCAGAGCCGAAGCCGTCCCCGCCACGGCCACCGGCTGACCGTCCAACGCCGTCACCGTCGAGTTGGGGAAGATGAACCCGACGCTGAACATCATCAACGCCAACAACCCCACCGTCACCCACAACGTCGCGACACCGGTCAACGCCAGCACCAACAGGGTCACCACCGACACCAGCGCCAACAGCAGACCCAACCCCAGACGCCGCAGCGTCTCCACCCGGCCCACCAGCAGGCCGTTCGTCTGCGTACCCGCCATCATCCCCAGCGAGTTGATCGCGAACAGCCACGCGTACGTCTGCGGCGAAGCACCGAACTCGTGCTGCGAGACGAACGAGAACGCCGACACGTACGTGAACAGCATCCCGAAGCTCAGACCCAGCGTCAGAACCGGTCCCATGAACCGGGCCTGGCGCACCAACCCGCCCACGGTCCTGGCCAACCGCCGCGGACCCTGCGGACGCCGCTCCTGCACCGGAAGGCTCTCCGGCAGCCACACCAACACCAGCACGAAGCTGATCGCCGCCATCACCGCCAGCACCCAGAAGCTCACCTGCCACGGACCCACCAGCAGCAACTGCGCACCCGCCAGCGGAGCCAACAGCGGAGCCAGCATCATCACCAGCGCCAGCCGCGAGAAGAACCGCACCGCGTCGTCGCCCTTGAACAGGTCGCGCACGACCGCCCGGCCGATCACCGCACCCGCCGCACCGGCCATGCCCTGCACGAAACGCAACCCGATGAACACCGTCACGTTCGGCACGAACACGCACAGCACCGACGTCACGGTGAACACCGCGACACCGATCAACAGCGGAGTACGCCGCCCGAAGGCATCGCTCATCGGACCGATCACCAACTGGCCCACGGCCAGGCCGAGCATCATCGCGGTCAGCGTCAGGCCGACCTGCGCCTCGCTCGCCCCCAACTCCTCGGTGATCTGGGGGAACGCCGGGAGGTACATGTCGGTGGCCAACGGCCCGGTGGCCGTCAGCACCCCCAGCACCATCACCAGCAGCGCGACGGACCGACGCGTCGGCGTCCACGCGGGGGGCGGCGCGGCGACGCCGGAAGCGGAGCCGGCAGGCGTGGCGGGGGGTGACTTCGGGGACTGCACAGGCACTCCAGTTCGGGGAACACTTCGACGGAAGCCGGCCTGGGAGCGTGCCCACCGGCGGGGACCACTCCCATACCAACACTCCGAGGGGGACGTTCGCCTCCCCTTTAACCCGTGGAATGCCTGTGATGTCCGTTACGCGGGCGTCGGATCAGCGGACCAACCGGTCCAGCAGGCGCTCCACCTCGACCCGCGGATCCTCCGTCAGACCCCCGTGGATCGGTCCCGGCTGCACGATCGTGCTCCGCGGCGCGGTGAGCCAGCGGAACCGCTGACCTGGCCGTTCACGGCCGGCCGCACCCGCCTCGGCACCGCCCCGGCACAGCGACTCCACCGCGGCCAGTGCCCGACGCACGCCCTCGACGTCCGCCTCGGGGGCCACCGCGAGCAGTCGTCGTTCGTCCAGGGCCGACCGGGCCGCCAGGAAGGCCCGCTCCTGGCAGTACACGATCACCCCGGCGTTGACGCACTCACCGCGCTCCAGCCGCGGGACGACCCGCAGCAGCGCGTACTCGAACACCGCTCGGTCGCGTTCCTCGCCGACCCGTCCGGTCGTGACCGCGTCGCTGTACCGCCCGGCCCCGCTCACGCGACCACCTCCGGCAGCCAGGAGCGGTCCGCCACCCGCGCGAGCAGGTGCCGCTTGTACGCCTCGCGGACCGCGTCGGGTGTGTCGAACCCGGGCTCGTCGGCCAGCCACACGTCGGGGACCAGCGTCAGGACGTCGTCGAGCATCCGGGCGTCGACCTGGGGCGCCATCAGGGCGTCCGCTGCCGCCAGGTCGGGAGAGCATCCCGCCATCACGTGGTCGGAGGCGTCGTAGGGGCGCAGGGCGAAGCGGTCGGCCCCGGCCCAGTTGTGGTGGAAGATCAGTGTCGCCCCATGGTCGATGAGGTAGGGCTCCCCGTGCCAGAGCAGCATGTTGGGGTTGCGCCAGGAGCGGTCGACGTTGCCGATGAGGGCGTCGAACCACAGCACGCGGCCGGCGAAGAGCGGGTCCACGTCGTAGGCCAGGGGATCGAAGGCCAGTGAACCCGGCAGGAAGTCCATGCCCAGGTTGAGGCCGCCGCTGGCCTTGATCAGTTCCTGGACCTCGGGGTCGGGCTCACTGCGGCCGATGACCGGGTCGAGCTCGACCCGCGCCAACTCGGGCACGGGCAGCCCGAGCGCACGGCCGAGCTCCCCTGCGACCACCTCGGCGACGAGGGTCTTGCGTCCCTGGCCGGCCCCGACGAACTTCACGACGTACATCCCCAGGTCGTCGGCCTCGACCAACCCGGGGAGCGATCCGCCCTCGCGCAGCGGCAGCACGTACCGCGTCACGATCACCTTTTTCAGCACCACGCCAGCATAGGCACCGCGCGACACGGTCGGACCGAACCGCTCAGCCGAACGCTCAGGGTCGCGGGTCAGTGCCCCCGCCTTCACCGCCACCGGTCATCGGAAGTCCGTTTGTCGGACGCTGAACACGTTCTAGCCACCGACGGCGGCCGGAGCCGACACGCCGACACCCGCATACGCGAACGTTAGAGGAGGCGGGCGGCGTAGCCGCGCGATCTTGGTGTTGAAAAGTGCTTCTACAGAAGCACACGGCCACCTTTACGACGTAGATTTTTATGAAGTCGAGCTTCGCCGGACGCCGCTTCCGAGGGATTCCGCGCGCCATCCGGCGCCACCTCGCCCTCTAGCGGCTTCTCCCCGACCCCGAAAGGGCTCCCATGCCCCACCCTCCCCTCGTCCCCGCCCGGCGCCCCCAGGACCGGCCCTCTCCCCCGCCGGGCGGCGAGCCGCACACACGCCGGCCGGTGCTGTCGGCCCGCCGACGCTGGAACCACGGCGGCCGGACTTGCAACCGGTACCCGGGTACAGGTCTACCGTCGAAGGTGTCTCCGACCACCGGGGATTTCCCGACGGGAGTGAGTGCGATGAGTGACCTGGCGTGGGTGCCGCAGTCCTGCACGCTGCCCACCGAGGAGCGGCCCCTGCGGGTCGCCGAGTGGGACGCGCTGTTCTCCGAGCAGCTGAGGTCGCTGTCCCGGCCGGGCCCGCTCCACCTGCGCCTGGATCTGGCCGCCGGCCGGGGCGTGCAGGAACGGGTGCGTGACCTGGTCGAGCGCGAGAGCGGCTGCTGCTCGTTCCTCACCTTCACCACCACCCCCGGCCCAGGCCTCGTGGTGCTGGAGGTGGCCGTGGACCAGACGCACGAGGCGGTCCTGGACGCCCTGGTCGTGCGGGCCGCTGCCGCCGGGGAGCAGCGGTGAGCCAGGGGCTGCGCAGCGGACAGGTCGCCCGGGCGGCCGGGGTGAACGTCCAGACGCTGCGCTACTACGAGCGGCGCGGCCTGCTGGCCAAGCCCCGGCGCAGCAACGGCGGCCACCGCCTCTACGACCAGGACGCGGTCGTGGCCCTGCGGGTGATCAAGGCCGCCCAACGGCTCGGCTTCACCCTGGAGGAGGTCGCCGAACTCCTGGAGACCGGCCGCCACCGGCACGGCCGCCCCGCGGCCGGGCTGCAGAGGCGGGCCGCGGCCAAGCTCGCCGAGGTCGAGGCGAGGATCGCCGACCTCACCACGATCCGCACCGCCCTGGCCGCCGCCGTCGAGGCGGGCTGCGACGAGCTGACCGTCTGTGCCTCCAGGTCCTGCTGCCCCATCCCCTTCACCGATCCGGCCGAGCCTGGAGGCCGACGGCCCGGACGGCCGGTCGGGCCCGTCGGGGAGCGCCGGCGCGCATCGGCTCCCACTGCGCCATGAGGTGAGTGCCCACGGTCCTGCGCTCGTGCACGACGCCATCGAGGCGCGTACGAAAACTGAGGGCGCCGACCACCTTTACGTCGTAGATTTCCATTGGACCACGTAGGAGGCGGACTCCGGATTCACGGAGCCCGCCTGTCCCTAGAGGTTGTCCTCCGGCTGGTCGCCCCAGCCGTCCTCGCCGTCGGACGGTCCCACCGAGGGCACCGGCGTCGGCTCCGCGGGGTCGCCCTCGCCCTCCTCGGCCGGCTCCGACTCCTCCCCCGAGGGCTCGGTCTGCTCCATCTCGGGCTGGGTCATGGGGATCTCCGGCGGCGGGAACTGCAGCATCCACAGGTACAGGACCGTGACGAGCAGCAGGAGCAGCAGCAGGACCGCGCCCAGGCCGCCGATCAGCCACCAGTTCCCCTCTCCCGCCGCGACCGCGCTGTCGCGCCGGCCGGCCCAGGGAGCCCACCGCACCGCGGCGCCGCCCCGGTGCCCCGCCCAGTGCGGCAGCACCACCGGACCGCGCGCCGCCACCCGGCCGGACCGGGCGGCACGCTCCAGCAGGGAGCCCGCACCGACCCCGTTCTCGGCGAGCGGCACCGCGGCCCACAGGGCGCCCCGGCCCCGGGTGCGGGACGCGACCACGTCGCCGTCGGCGCGCACCGCCTCGGTGAACTGCGCCCTGGCCTGGTCGTCGACGCCCGCGCCCGAGTCCAGGACCGCGATGCTCACCCGGTCGCCGGAGGAGTCCCGGCCGACGTAGACCACGCCGAGCGCGGAGGCGCCCATCCGGCCCTCCAGGCGGAACCGTCCGAGTTGGCGTGGATCACCCTCGTTCAGCCCCAACGCGCGAACCGCCACGTCAAGCCCCTCTCACCGTCGCCGCCCCGTCCCACGGGCGCGTCATCTCCCCGTCCGTGGGGAACGAAGCGGGTAGTGTCGCCACAGGCGGGTGATCACCACCATATTCGGCGTCACCGATGCAGAACGTCCAACACGGCCGCGCACGGCCGCGGCGGGCGCGCCGCACGAACCACGAGCGCGGTGGCGGCCCCCACGGGCCCGTCGCCACGACCACCACCCGGAAGGAGGAGGGCGCTCCCACTCTGGCCCGCAGGGGACGCGCCCGAGAATCCATGGCAGAAACCTCACCCGGACACGGTGCCGCCCCCTCACCGGCGTCGGAGAGCACCCCGGGCGAGCCGACCCGGCTCCTGCGTGCCGCGCTGCACGAGGTGTCGACGGTCATCGTCGGCCAGGAGCGCATGGTGGAGCGCTCGCTCATCGCCCTGGTCGCCCAGGGGCACTGCCTCATCGAGGGCGTACCGGGTATCGCCAAGACGCTGGCCGTGTCCACGCTGGCCAAGGTCACCGGCGGATCCTTCGCCCGCATCCAGTTCACTCCGGACCTGGTGCCCTCCGACATCGTCGGCACGCGCATCTACCACCCCTCCACCGAGAAGTTCGACGTCGAGCTGGGGCCGGTGTTCGCCAACTTCGTGCTCGCCGACGAGATCAACCGCGCCCCGGCCAAGGTCCAGTCGGCTCTGCTGGAGGTCATGGCCGAGGGGCAGGTGTCCATCGGCGGCACCACTCACCCCCTCCCTTCCCCGTTCATCGTCATCGCCACCCAGAACCCGGTGGAGTCGGAGGGCGTCTACCCGCTCCCGGAGGCGCAGCGCGACCGCTTCCTGATGAAGGTCAACGTCGGCCACCCGCGCGCGCACGAGGAGATGGAGATCCTGCGGCGGATGAGCGGCACACCGCCCACCGCGCACCAGGTGCTGGACCCGGTGACGCTCAGCGAACTGCAGTCCGACGCCGAGCGCGTGCACGTCCACCAGCTCATCGCCGACTACGTGGTGCGCCTGGTCATGGCGACCCGTGAGCCGGAGAACCACCAGATGTCGGACCTGCGCCAGGTGCTGGAGGTGGGCGCCAGCCCGCGCGCCACCCTGGGCCTGGTCGCGGCGGCGCGCGCCCTGGCGCTCCTGCGCGGGCGCGACTACGTCCTGCCCGACGACGTGCGGGTCCTGGCGCACGACATCATCGCGCACCGGCTCGTGCTGACCTTCGACGCGCTGGCCGACGGGATCAGCGCCGACCAGGTGGTCGACCGCATCCTGGCGACCGTGCCGGCGCCGCGCGTGATCTGGGACGAACCGCCCAGCGGCGAGTCGGCCTCCTTCGCGTCGGCGAGGTAGTCGCCCGTGAACATGCCCGCGATCGGTACCGATCCACGCCTGCGCGCCGCCCTGCGCCGTCTGGACCTGCGCATCGTGCACCGCCTGGACGGACTTCTGCACGGCGAGCACCTCGGGTTGCGGCTCGGCCCCGGTTCGGAGGCGGCCGAGGCCCGCCTGTACCAGCCGGGCGAGGACGACGTGCGGCTGATGGACTGGGCGGTGACGGCGCGGACCGACACCCCGCACGTGCGCGACCTGGTGGCCGACCGCGAGCTGGAGAGCTGGACGCTGCTGGACCTGTCCCCGAGCATGGACTTCGGGACCGGGGAGCGCTCCAAGCGCGACGTGGCCGTCGGAGCGATGGTGGCCGCCAACCTGCTGACCCAGCGGGTGGGCGACCGGTTCGGCGCGCACTTCCTGCACCGGGGCAACATCCGGCGGTGGCCGGCCCGGTCGGGCAAGGAGGCTCTGCTGGCGCTGCTGGCCACGATCGCCGCCGCCCCGACGGGTGACGAGCGCGCGCCCTCCCCGCACCGGGCGACGCTGGCCGACGCGATCGAGGACCTGGTGCGCACGCGCCGCCGGCGGGGGCTGCGAGTGGTGGTCTCGGACTTCCTGGACACGCCGGCCTTCGGCGGGGAGGTGCTGTGGGAGCGGCCGCTGCGCCAGTTGGCCCAGCGCCACCAGGTCCTGGTGGTGGAGGTCGTCGACCCCCGGGAGCTGGACGTGCCCGACGTCGGTGACGTCGCCCTGCGCGACCCGAGGTCGGGGCGGGTCAAGGACGTCCGGCTGACCCGGTCCGTCCGTGAGCGCTATCGCCGGGCGGCGGCGGCCCAGAGGGAGGCCGTGCGCGATGCGTTGCGTCGCTGCGGGGTACACCACCTCATATTGCGGACAGACCGTGACTGGGTGGTGGATATCGCCAGATTCGTGATCCACCAGCGGCGCACGGCCCACCACCTGGCGAGGCACACACCGGGAGCGCCTCGATGAGCCGCGACGGACGCACGCGAGCACGACGACGGAGCGGGAGCGGCCCGCACGGAGCCGACGCACGGGGGACGAACCGATGACCTTCCTGGAACCCACGCGGCTGTGGTGGCTGCTGCTCCTCATCGTGCTGGTCGGGGCGTACGTGTTCGCCCAGCGCCAGCGCCGCGAGTACACGGTGCGCTTCACCAACCTGGAGCTGTTGGACCAGGTGGCCCCGCACCGCCCCGACCTGCGTCGCCACGTCCCGGCCGCGCTGTTCACGCTCACCCTGGGCGTGCTGATCGCGGCCATGGCGGTCCCCGCCATGCCGGTGGAGGCGCCGCGGGAGCGGGCGACGATCATCGTGGCGGTGGACGTGTCGCTGTCGATGGCCGCGACCGACATCGAGCCCGACCGGCTGGAGGCCGCCAAGGAGTCGGCGCAGGGGTTCGTGGAGACGCTGCCGGACCGCTTCAACGTGGGGCTGGTGGCGTTCTCCTCCACGGCGACGGTGGTGTCCTCCCCCACGCAGGACCACCAGGCGGTCATCGGATCCATCGAGAACCTGAGGCTGGGGCCGGGGACGGCCATCGGCGAGGGGGTGTTCGCGTCGCTGGAGGCGATCCGGACCTTCGACGAGGACTCCGAAGAGGATCCGCCGCCCTCGGCGATCGTGCTGCTCTCGGACGGCGAGAACACCAGCGGGCGCGAGATCTCCCAGGCCGCCGCGGCGGCGGGCGAGGAGGAGGTGCCGGTGTCCACGATCGCGTTCGGCAGCGGCGCGGCGATGATCGAGATCGACGGCTACCAGGTGCCCGCCGACATCGACAAGGACGCGCTGCGCGGTCTGGCGCAGGACACCGAGGGGCACTTCTACGAGGCGGCGAACGAGACGGAGCTCACCGAGGTCTACGAGGACATCGGGTCGTCCCTGGGGACGGAGTTCGTCCACGAGGAAATCGTCACACGGTTCGTGCTGGTGGCCATCGTGCTGTCCATGGCCACGGCGGTGACCTCACTCCTGTGGTTCCAGCGGCTTCCGTGACCTCCGGGAGGGGTGGAGCCGTGGGCGCACCCTCCGTATCGTGATTTTGGCCACATCCCATTCGGCGGGGTTTACACCTTTTACGTCGTCCTTACGGGTTAGCGTTGGCATGTTTTGTCCTGCCAGCCAGTTGAGGAACGATGCCGAACATACCCGCAGCGCCCATGGCGATCTGCTTCGACCTTGACGACACCCTCATCGATGACGAAGCGGCGTCGTCCACCGGTCTGCGCGCGGTCATGGACCGCCTCGGACACCCCGACTTCGCCGCGGCGCGCGCCCTCTGGGACGTGCAGACCGAGATCTCCTTCGGCGCCTACCTGCGCGGCGACCTGAGCCTGGACCAGCAGCGACGCGCCCGGATCCGCGCCCTGGCCATCCAGGCCGGCCACGCCGAGATCGCCGACAACCACTGCGACGACCTCTACCGCCTCTACCTGGACGCGCACCGCTCCGGGTGGCAGGTCTTCCCCGACGCCATCCCCGCCCTGCACGCCCTGCACTCCTCCGGCTACCGCCTCGCCGTGGTCACCAACGGCATCGAAGCCCTCCAGCACGCCAAGCTGCAGGCCCTGGAGCTGTCCCCGTACTTCCACGCCGTCGTGTGCGCCGACACCGCCGGCACGGGCAAGCCCGACCCCGCGATCTTCCACATGGCCGCCCAGCGCCTCGGGGTGACCCCCTCCGACTGCTGGCACGTCGGCGACCAGATCCAGTCCGACGGCGTCGGCGCCGTCGCCGCCCGCATGCACCCGGTCATGATCGACCGCCGCGGGCGCCAGCGCTTCGAGGGCGTGACCACCGTCGCCAACCTCGACGAGCTCCTGCGGCTGGTCGGACTGCCCAGCGTGGCCGCCACGGGCTCGCTGTGACCACCGCGCCCTCGGGCGAGCCGGCCCGGCGCGTCACCGCGCACCTCGTGGTCCCGGGCCCGGCCCTGCTGGGCGCGCGCGTGCTGTTCGGCCAGGACCCCGCCGGCGTCGCCCGCACCCTCGGGCGGCTGGCGGCGGAGGAGACCCTGGTCACCCTCGACGTGCTCAGCGACGAGGTCACGACCCCCGACGGCACCACGATCCAGGTGGACCGGGTCGTGTTCGCCACACCCGCCACGGCCGAGCACTGGCCCGCCGTGGCGGCCTCGATCGAGGGCTGCGTGCCGCTCGAGCGGATCCTGGCGGAGGAGGAGCCCGGCCGGCGATCCCGGCTGAGCCGCCTGGCCTCCTACGGCATCGTCACCGACCCCGCCGGACGCATCCTGCTCAGCCTGATCGCCGAGGGCTTCCCCGGCGGCGGCACCTGGCACCTCCCGGGCGGCGGTGTCGACCCGGGCGAGGACGTGCGCGGCGCCCTGCGCCGCGAGGTCCTGGAGGAGACCGGCCAGGAGGGCGTGGTCGGCCGGCTGATCACCGTCGCCAGCCACCACCGCGTCCCGCCGACCGGCACGGAGATCTACGCGGTCTGGGTGTTCTCGCACGTGCACGTCCCCCACCCGGGCGAACCCCGGGTGCTGGAGGTGGACGGATCCACGGCCGACTGCGGCTGGTTCACGCCCGAGGAGGTGGTCGGGCTGCGCCTGTCCACGACCGCCAAGCGCGGCCTGGCCTACCTGGTCGCCCACACCCACTGACGCCCCGCCCCCACGAGCCGGCCCGAGAGCCAGGTCCTCGACCAGGGAACGGGCCCGGCTCCCGCTCCCCCTGCCGGACGGCCCGGCCGGTCAGGGCCCCGTGGGCGGTGCGCTCATCGCCGCGGCCAAGAACGTGACCGCCCAGCGCCGGGCCGCCTCGCCCACGTCCGGGGACGGGCAGTCCGGGGTGGGCCGCTGGTGGGCCTCGACGCGATCCACGGCCGTCACTGCGAGGACGCCGCGCATCCGGAACCACAGCTCCTCCTGGGAGAGGCCGGGCGCGGTGATCGGCCACGAGCGGGTCCTGCTCGGCTTCGGCACGGCCGGCGGCACGATGGACGGCGACGTGGTCCGCTACCGCGCGCCCGGATTCCTCACCCGCCGGGTCGCAATGCCGATCGGCGAGCCCGACGGCCGGACCACCCCGCGGCTCGAACGCGTCGTGAGAACGTTCCGCGGCGCCGGGGTCAACGCCAGGACCGAGCCGAGGATGGACGCCTGGCTCACGACGCACGCCGCGTCGCGGTACCGCTCGGACAGGCCGTGCACACGGCCGGCGGCCCGGTGGCACTGGCCCGGGACCCGGACGCGGTCCGCGCCTTGGTGCGCCTCATGCGGCGGAGCCTGGCCGCCCTCGCGCCGCCGGTGCCCCGCGGCCTCGCCGCGCTGCACACCCTGCCGGAAGGCCTGCTCGTGGCCGCGCTGCGGCGCTTCCTGCGGAGCCCGACGGCCGTGCACAGCGGACTCAGCAACACCGCGCCCGCGGAGGTGGCCGAACTCGCGCGGCTGGCCGAGCAGCTCGGCGCCCGTACGCGGGCCCGATAGGCGGTCGACGGCCGCGTCCCTCCCCCGCCGCGCCCCTCCCGGGCGGACCGGGAGGGGCGCGGACTGTCGGAGGCACCGGCCAGGGTGGAGGCCGCCTCCGCCGCACCCGGGCGGACGCCCCACCACCGGCCCCGACACGATGGAGACCCCCATGCCCGGCCGCCTCACCCCGGCCCGCTTCGTCGACCTCTACGACCTGGGCGCCAGACCGCACATCCTCGCCTACCGCACCTCCGTCGGCGACCGGCAGCGCCGGGAGTGGCTCATCGACGCCGGGCTCCTCGCCCCGTGCGATCCCCCCAGCCGCGGCTACACCTTCCGCGTCACGCAGGCGGGTCTGGCCGCGCTGCGCGAGCACCTGGACTACCTGGAGGAGCGCGAAACCCAGGGGCTGCCACACCGCTCCGGCAACGAGTACGGCATCCAGCGCGGGGTCCTGGCCTCCCGTGCCGGGCTGGACGCGGCCCTGGCGCGGCGCGCACGGGGCGAGGCCGCACCCGTGGAGGCGCCGGGCAGGGAGTGGTGGGGCGGTCAGGGAACACCGGCATGGGAGGGCTCGCCCCCCGAGGTCCTCCGCGCGGTGGCCGTGTTGCGGGCGGCCGGGCACGCGCCCGTGGACTGGACTGCGGTGGGGGAACCCAGGGGCTTCTACGTTGAGCCGCGCGGGCGGCTCCTGTACGTGTACCACGGCGAGGCCCGGCGCACGCAGCGGGAGGACGGGGGATGGTTCACCGCGGAGGTCGGCGCCTACGCGGACACGCTGCGCGCCGCCGGGTGGCGGGTGGACGCGGACACGGGCCGGTGCGCGCACGTGCGGGTGCCCGGCCCAGGCCAGGGGTGAGCCCGGTCCGGGCCCGGGAGGCGCCGGTATCCGAGCCCCCTACAACCGCGACCCGTACCTCTCCCGTGTCCACCACACGGCGGCACCGAGCCCCAGCACCGCCATGCCCGTCATCCCCACCGCCAGCGGCAGGCTGCACGCCAGCACCACGCACCCGACGAGGCCGACGACCGGCACCACCAGCGGCGGACGGGTCTCCTCCGGGCCCAGGCGCAGCGCGGACGCGTTCGTGATGGCGTAGTACACGAGCACCCCGAACGCGGAGAAGGCGATCGCCCCGCGCAGGTCGAAGAGCAGGACGAGCACCACGACCACGGCGCCGACCAGGATCTCGGCCCGGTGGGGGACCCCGTGGCGCTCGTGGACGACGGCCAGGGCGCGCGGCAGGTGGCCGTCGGCGGCCATCGCGGCCGTGGTGCGGGAGACGCCCAGCACGAGGGAGAGCAGCGCGCCCAGGCTCGCCACGGCGGCGCCCGCCACCATGACCGGGGCCAGGGCCGGGAAGCCGGCGACCAGGACCGCGTCGACCATCGGCGCGGTGCTGGTGGAGAGGCGCTCGCGCCCCAGCACGATGAGCAGGCCGGTGCCCACCACCAGGTACAGCACCAGGACGCCGCCCAGGGCCAGCGTGATGGCGCGCGGGATGGTGGTCGCGGGGTCGCGGACCTCGCCGCCCAGGGTCGCGATGCGGGCGTACCCGGCGAAGGCGAAGAAGATCATCCCGGCCGAGCCCAGCAGGCCGAAGGAGCCCGGCCAGGGCCCGAGCCCGTCCACCTGCGCGACGAGGGCCAGTCTGCCGCTGAGCACCATGGCCGCGATCGCGACCGCCAGCGCCGCCAGCACCAGGACCACCAGGACCTTGACCACGAACGTGGAGCGGCGCACCCCCCGGTAGTTCAGGGCGGTGATCGCCACGACGGCGGCGGCCGCCACGGGGCGCTCCCACCCGGGCAGCGCGTAGGCGGCGAAGGTCAGCGCCATCGCCGCGCAGGAGGCGACCTTGCCGACCACGAAGGACCATCCCGCCAGGTAGCCCCACAGCTCGCCCAGCCGCTCGGTGCCGTAGACGTAGGCGCCCCCGGACTGGGGGTGGCGCGCGGCGAGCCGGGCCGAGGAGACCGCGTTGCAGTACGCGACGATCCCGGCGATGAGGATGGCGACCGGCAGCCAGGCGCCCGCGCCGACCACGGCGGGGGCGAAGACCGAGAACACGCCCGCGCCCAACATGGCGCCGGCGCCGATGGCGACCGCGTCGACGGTACCGAGGACCCGGGAGGGGCCGGCCTGGGGTGACGAGGTGGTCAACGGGTCTCCTTGCGTGAGTACGCCCGGCTCGCGCCGGGTGGCAACGCGCTTCTCCCCGGACTCCTCCGGCAAAAGCACAGCGGTACCTCGGACGCGGCGGCCGCCTCTCTCCCGAAGAGTTCCCGTCCTTCCCCGGCCGCCCTGCACTGGTGCCGACACGGCGGCGGCCCCGGCTCCGCGGAAGCCGGGACGCACGTCCCGCCGTCGGGCGGGAGCCGTGTCCGACTTCCGAGTGTGCCCGATGCGGGTGACCACCGGGCCCAAACCGTCCTAGGCGCGGGTGGCCACTTTCGGTCCGGCGGGTGACGCGGGGCACACGGCGCGGCCCCCGGGCGGAGCCGGGGGCCGCGGGGCCGGCGCGGTGGGGCGCGCCGGTCGCCGGTGGGTCGGGCGGTGGGTCAGGTCGGGCGCCAGGGCGTACCGGTGTTGTCGTTGATGTCCTCGGCCGCGACCTGGCGGAGCTGGCGTGAGAGGTCGGACAGGGCGCGCGAGACGGCGAGCTCCTCCCCGATCTCGGGTACGTCGAGGTCGGCGGGGTGCTTGCGAGACATTCCGTGCCCTCGGAGCGCCGTTCCGTCGTCGGCGACCAGACCGACTTCGGCCCAGGTCCGTGCGGTGTCGCCCTCGGTCTCCTCCGCGACGACGACGTCGACGTCCCAGCGCTTCATCGTCTGCATGGCTTGGGTCTCCTCCGTGTCCGTGCCCGTCCGGCCGGGCGTGTGTTCGATGTGCGCGTCCGGCCCCGGGTAGACCAGGGCGTCGTGCCCGCCGACCGCGTCCAGCCAGTGCACCTGGTACGGCGGGGACCCGCCGTCGCCCTGGACCTTGGTGACGACGCCCGTCCGGCGGTGGGTGTCGGCACGCGGGCTCTCGACGACGAGTCGGTCTCCTACCTCTGCTCGCATGTGTTCCCCCACGAATTGGTCGGTTACCTCCATCTTCCGCACCCGTTGGTCCCAGGTCCGGGGTCTTGGAGATTTCGTATCCGGCAGGTGGGCAGGTTTTTGCCGGGCCGGAGCGGGGAGCGCCTCCTGGTAGCGTCACGGCGTGGCCCAGCACTACTTCGACTCCGCTCCCGACGCCGCCAGCCGGCCCTCCACGGCCGACCTGGTCCTGCCCGACCTGCACCTGCGGCTGCACACCGACCGCGGTGTGTTCTCGCCCGACAAGGTCGACCTGGGCACGCGCGTGCTGTTGGAGACCGTCCCGCCGCCTCCCGACGGGGGGCGCCTGCTGGACCTGGGGTGCGGCTACGGGCCCATCGCGCTGACGATGGCCTCGCGCGCCCCGGGGGCGCGGGTGCTCGGCGTGGACGTCAACGCGCGCGCCGTGGGGCTGGCGCGGCGCAACGCGCGAGAGTACGGGCTCGCGCACGCCCGGTTCGCGGTCGTCTCCCCCGAGGGCCGGCCCACCGGTGAGGAGGCCGGACCCGCCGCCGAGGAGCTGGAGGGGCCCTTCGACGCGGTCTGGTCCAACCCGCCCATCCGGGTGGGCAAGGACGTACTGCACGCGATGCTGCGCACCTGGCTGGGCCGGCTCACCCCGCGCGGGGTGGCCCACCTGGTGGTCCAGCGCCACCTGGGCGCGGACTCGCTGCAGAAGTGGCTGGACGCGCAGGGGCTGCCGGCTGAGCGCGTCGCCTCGCGGGCGGGGTACCGCGTCCTGGCGGTCCGCCGCGGGACGTGACGCGCGTCCGTTCCCGCCGAGCCGCATCTCCGCACCCACCGCGCCGTTCCCGCCGCGACCAGTGCCGGTGTGTCCGGTCCCCGCGTGCGAGCTGTGCGGACGACCAGTATCCTGTTGCGAACACCGATCCCCGGGACCGACCGGGGCCGAACCCGCCGAGGAACACACCGCAGTTGAGCACGCAGTTGCGTCCCACCGACGTCAAACGCCTGAACCGCCAGTGGCGCAGGCGCACCGAGGGCCGTCTGGCCCTTCTGGTGGAGTCCGTCACCCAGCCGTACAACCTGGGTTCGATCCTGCGTACCTGCGCGACCTTCGGCGTCGACCGGCTCTGGCTCACCGGTAACAGCGCCGATCCCGACGACCCCAAGGTCGGCAAGACCGCGCTGGGCACCGGCGCGAAGGTGGCGCACACGCGGACCGCCTCCACCGGCGACGCCCTGGCCGCGGCCCGCGGCGAGGGGTTCAAGGTCGTCGCGGTGGAACTGGCCTCCGGCGCGGTGCCGCTGCACGCCGCCCCGCTGGAGCCGGACGTGTGCCTGGCCGTGGGCGCCGAGGACCACGGCTGCTCCCCCGCCCTCTTGTCGGGTGCGGACGCGGTGACCTACATTCCGCAGATAGGCCGGGTCGGATCGCTGAACGTGGCCGTGGCCACCGCGATCGCCCTCGCCGAGGCCCGCCGCCGCGAGTGGGCGGCGTTCGGCGACGAGGCCGACGCGCCCGTGGGGCGCTGAGCGGGAACTTTTCACCCGCGCTCCAACGTCTTTCCTGACACATGGACCACTTCGGTCACACCAACAACGCGCATCCGGCGCAGAGAGAGGAACAGTGGACCCGTCCCGAAGTACCAGCAGCATCCCGCAGGGATGCTGTGACCCCGACTCCGACGAGCCCCCTTCTCCCAGGGGCACGCACCTGACCAGTTCACCCGCCGCTAGGCGGACCGAGGCGGTGCGTGCCCGATGAGCACCGTTCTCAGTATCGCCTTCGGGGCGCTGGTGGTCCTCGTGATCACCGCGGCGACGGGCTACTTCGTCGCCCAGGAATTCGGCTACATGGCCGTGGACCGTTCGCGTCTGCGGGCCAGGGCCGCGGCCGGGGACGCGGGGGCCGTCAGGACCCTGCGGATCACCGACCGCACATCGTTCATGCTCTCCGGCGCCCAGTTGGGCATCACCGTGACCGGTCTTCTGGTCGGTTACGTCGCCGAGCCGATGATCGGCCAGGGCGTCGGCGAACTCCTCGGCGGTGTGGGGGTCCCCACCGGAACCGGCGTGGCCGTCGGTACCGTCCTCGCGCTGCTGTTCTCGACCATCGTGCAGATGGTCTTCGGTGAGCTCTTCCCCAAGAACCTGGCGATCGCACGGCCCGAGCCGGTGGCCCGCGCGCTGTCGCTGTCCACCGGGATCTACCTGCGGATCTTCGGCCCGGTCATCTGGCTGTTCGACCAGGCGGCGATCCTGCTGCTCAAGGCGGTGCGGATCGAACCGGTCGAGGACGTCCAGCACGCGGCCACGCCGCGCGACCTGGAGAGCATCATCGCCGAGTCCCGCGAGAGCGGCGACCTGCCCGCGGAGCTGTCCACGCTGTTGGACCGCACCCTGGACTTCCACGACCGCACGGCCGGGCACGCGATGATCCCGCGCCCGGAGGTGACCACCGTGGAGGAGGGCGACCCGGTCAGCCGGGTCGTGGAGCTGATGGCCTCGGACCACTCCCGTTTCCCGGTCCTGGGCGACGGCGTGGACGACATCGTCGGCGTCATCTGCCTGCGCGACGTCCTGGCCCTGGGCGGCCGGGACCTGTCCGGCGTCCGGGTCAGCGAGGTGGCGCGCGCGACCGTGATGGTCCCGGCGTCCCTGCCGCTGCCGGCCGTGCTGCGGCAGCTGCGCGAGGCGGGCGAGGAGTTCGCCTGCGTGGTCGACGAGTACGGCGGCCTGGCCGGCGTCGTCACGACGGAGGACCTGGCCGAGGAGCTGGTCGGCGAGATCGCCGACGAGCACAGCGTGGACGAGGAGTCGCCGTCCTACCTGGACGGTGAGGGCAGGTACCTCGTCCCGGGCGGCCTGCACATCGACGAGGTGGAGCGCCTGATCGGCCATGACCTGCCCTCGGGCGACTACGAGACGCTGGGCGGGCTGGTCATCCACGAGCTGCACCGGCTGCCCGAACCGGGCGACCGGGTCGACCTGGACCTGCCGCGTCCGGCCAGCGCCCACGACGAGGACCCGGACATGGCGTTGACGCTGGTGGTCAACACGGTCCAGCGGCACGTGCCGCACACGGTCGAGCTGCGACTGCGCGAGCGCGCGGAGGACGAGTCCCGGGAGGTGCGGGCATGAGTGACATGAACGTGTGGCTGGCCCTCGGGGTGACCGCGGCGATCATCGCGCTGAGCGCGTTCTTCGTGGCCATCGAGTTCGCGCTGGTGGCGGCGCGCCGCTACCGGCTGGAGGCGGCGGCGGAGACGAGCGCGTCGGCGCGCGCCGCCCTGCGCAGCGCGCGGGACCTGTCGCTGCTGCTGGCGGGTTCGCAGCTGGGCATCACGCTGTGCACGCTGGCGCTGGGCGCGATCTCCAAGCCCGCCGTGCACCACCTGCTGGAGCCGTTGTTCTCGGGGCTGCCGCACGCGGTGGCGTCGGTGGTCTCGTTCGTCCTCGCCCTGGTGGTGGTGACGTTCCTGCACCTGGTCGTGGGCGAGATGGCGCCGAAGTCGTGGGCGATCTCGCACCCGGAGAAGTCGGCGACGATGCTGGCGATCCCGATGCGGGCGTTCATGTGGTTCACCCGGCCGCTGCTGGTGATGCTCAACGGCATGGCGAACTGGTCGCTGCACCGGGTGGGCGTGGAGGCCGTGGACGAGGTGTCGGCCGGGCACGGTCCGGAGGACGTGCGCGAGCTGGTGGAGCACTCCGCCAAGGCGGGCGCGCTGGACTCCGAGCGCCGTGACCAGCTGGCCACCGCCCTGGAGGTGAACTCGCGTCCGCTGAGCGAGATCGTCACGCCGCGCGAGGAGATCGCGTCGGTCGGGCCCGAGGACGGGCTGGAGGAGATCAAGCGGGTCTCCCGGGAGTCCACGCACCTGCGTCTGGTGGTGATGGACCGGGGCGAGCCGGTGGGTGTGCTGCACGTGCGCGAGGCGCTGACGAGTCCGGCGGGCACGACCGCCGCCGACCTGATGCGTCCGGTGCTGACCCTGCACGCGGACACGCCGATGTACGCGGCGATGGGCATCATGCGGGAGAGTCGCAGCCACCTGTCGCTGGTGGAGGACGACGGCCTGATGGGCCTGGTCACGCTCCAGGACGTCCTGGACCAGCTCCTGCTCCTGGAGGCCGCCGCCTAGGCGGTGCGGCTCCGACGATGACGGACGGCCGCCCCGGGCACTGTGCCCGGGGCGGCCGTTCGGTGACGTGTCAGGCGGTCGTCACGGAGAGGTTGACCTCGATGTTGCCGCGGGTGGCGCGGGAGTAGGGGCACACCTGGTGGGCGGCGTTCACCAGCTCCTCGGCCTTGGCCTGGTCCTGGCCGGCGATGGTGACGGCCAGGTCGACGACCAGGGTGAGGCCGTCGTCGGCCTTGCCCAGGGAGACCTTGGAGTCGATGGTGGAGCCGTCGATCTTGGTCTTGGCCTCGCGGGCGACCTTCTTCAGGGCGCCGTGGAAGCAGGCGGCGTAGCCGACGGCGAAGAGCTGCTCGGGGTTGGTGCCGGGGCCGTCGTCGCCGCCCAGGCCCTTGGGGACGGACAGGTCGACGGACAGGCGGCCGTCGTCGGTCTTACCGGATCCGGCGCGGCCCTCTCCGGTGACGCTCGCGTTGGCGGTGTAGAGGATGTCGACGGACATGTGTTCCTTTCCTGGCCCGTGGGCGGGCCGTGGAGTAGTACGGCTGGTGGGTCGTTTCGGAGGGCCGACCGCCTCAGCCGGTGTGCCGGCGTCCGGCCGACTCCACCGAGCGGGTGATCTCGTCCAGGGCCCGGCGGAGTTCCCCCGCCCTGCCCGGGGACAGATCCGCGGTGCACAGAAGCCGGTCGGGGATGTCCTGGGCGCGCTCGCTCAGGGCGTGTCCGGCCTCGGTCGCGCTCACCCGGACGACGCGTTCGTCGTCGGAGTCGCGCTCGCGGGTCAGGAGTCCCGCCTGCTCCATCCGGCGCAGCAGGGGCGAGAGCGTCCCCGAGTCCAGGTGCAGGGCGTGGCTGAGGTCCTTGACCGTGAGGCCGTCGCGCTCCCACAGCACGAGCATGACCAGGTACTGCGGATAGGTCAGGCCCAGGTCGTGCAGCAGTTCCCGGTAGAGACCGGTCAAGGCGCGCGAGGCGGCGTAGAGGGAGAAGCACAGCTGGTTGTCCAGAGCGAGGGGGTCGCCCTCGTCGGTGTCGGCCACGGTGTCCCTCCCCGCGTCGTCGGTCGGACCCTCGAACACGCACGACGCTACCAGCATTGGTTGACCACAACAAGGTTGGGCACAATATTTATGGGCCGCCGGTCCCCGCGTCCGACGACACGGGGACCGCACACGCTCAGAGGAAGCGCACGCCCTGGGCGAGGGGAAGCTCCCCGCCGTAGTTGACGGTGTTCGTGGCCCGGCGCATGTAGGCCTTCCACGAGTCCGAGCCGGACTCGCGGCCGCCGCCGGTGTCCTTCTCACCACCGAAGGCGCCGCCGATCTCCGCGCCGGAGGTGCCGATGTTGACGTTGACGATCCCGCAGTCCGAGCCTGCCGCGGACAGGAACCGCTCGGCCTCGGCCTGGTCCTGGGTGAAGATCGACGACGACAGCCCCTGCGGCACGCCGTTGTGCAGCTCCACCGCCTCCTCGAAGGTGCGGTAGGACAGCACGTACAGGATCGGCGCGAAGGTCTCCTCCCGCACGACCTCGCTCTGCGCGGGCATCCGGACGACGGCGGGCTCCACGTAGTAGGCGTCCTCGGCCTCGTCCTCCAGGCGCCGGCCGCCGCCCACCAGGACCTCGCCGCCGTCGGCCTCGGCGCGCGAGAGCGCGTCGCGCATCGCGGTGTACCCGCGTTCGGAGACCAGCGGCCCCACGAGCGTCTCCTCGTCGAAGGGGTCCCCCACCCGGTCGCGGAGCTGCTTGTAGGCGTCCACGACCTTGTCGGTGACCTCCTCGACCACGTCCTCGTGCACGATCAGGCGGCGCAGCGTCGTGCACCGCTGCCCCGCCGTCCCCGCGGCGGAGAACACGCTGCCGCGCACGACCAGGTCCAGGTCGGCCGAGGGGGCGACGACCGCGGCGTTGTTGCCGCCCAGTTCCAGCAGGCACCGCCCCATGCGCGCGGCCACCTTCGGCGCCACGGCCTGGCCCATCGCCACCGAGCCGGTGGCCGACAGCAGGGCCACGCGGTCGTCCTCGACCAGGGCCTCGCCGACCTCGCGCCCGCCCAGGACGACGTGGTGGACGCCGGCCGGCGCGCCGACGTCGGCGGCGGCGCGCATCAGCAGGCCGTGGCAGGCCAGCGCGGTGAGCGGGGTCGTGTCCGAGGGCTTCCACACCACGGTGTCGCCGCACACCAGCGCCACGCAGGTGTTCCAGGACCACACGGCGACGGGGAAGTTGAAGGCGGTGATGACGCCGACCACGCCCAGCGGGTGCCAGGTCTCCATCAGCCGGTGCCCGGGGCGCTCGGAGGGCATCGTGCGCCCGTAGAGCTGCCGGGACAGGCCCACGGCGAAATCACAGATGTCGATCATCTCCTGGACCTCGCCCAGGGCCTCGGAGTGGATCTTGCCGGCCTCCACGGTCACCAGGGCCGCCAGGTCCTCCTTGTGCTCGCGCAGCAGCTCGCCGAGCCGGTGGACGAGCCGGCCGCGCACGGGGGCGGGGGTGTCGCGCCAGGCGGTGGTGAAGGTGTCCCGGGCGGCGGTGACGGCTCTTTCGGCGGAGGCCGGGGTGTCGAACTCGACGGGGAAGAGGATCTGCCCGGTCAGGGGTGTGCGCGCCACGCCGGCGGCGCCGACGGGTTCGCGCAGGCGCTCGACCCCGCACCGGGCCAGCGCGGTACGCGCGCGCTCGGCGAGGTCCCGGGTGTCAGGGAGGGCAGCGGTGTCCATGAGTATCTCTCTCCGTTGAGAGGGCAGCGGTCACTACACACCCTGCCAAGTCCACAGCCCCCGGTCCAGCCCTGGTGTCAGGTTCGGCGACTCGCCCCGCTCCCCCTGCGGCGGCGGACTTTCCGGAACGCTAGACTCGCCGGGGCCCGAAGGCGAGTACCCATCGAACACGCGCCGAGGGCACCTCCGTTCCCGACACAGAGTCTGCGACCCAGTGCACCACCACCCCACTCCCGAAGAGGAACGCGCCGGACTCCCCGAGCCGCGGCGGATCCTGGCCCGCTCCGGCTTCGGCGCGGCCGAACCGCTCTTCGCCGCCGACCTGCGCGCGTGCGAGGACCTTCCCCAGGCATGGGGGACGGTCTCCTCCCACGCCTCCCGCCTGTGGACGGAGGCCGCGCGCACCGGGCACGGCGCCCTCGACGACCGCCCCCTGTACTGGGCGCGGCTGGTCCTGGCGGCGCGGCTGCGCGCCTGGCGGCCGGGGTTCGACCTGTCCGACCGCGAGCGCGAGGAACTGCTGCACCTGTGGGAGACGTCCTCGCGCGGCATCGGCGACCTCGACTTCCCGCCGGGCGACCGGTGGATCCGGGTGGTCGTGACCGGGTTCGACCCCTTCCACCTGGACGAGGACCCCGGGTGCTCCAACCCCTCGGGGGCGGCGGCGCTGGACCTCAACGGCTGGACCCTGACGGTGGGCGAGCGGACCGCGGTCGTGCGCACCGCGGTCTTCCCCGTGCGCTGGGCCGACTTCGACGCGGGGCTGGTGGAGGAGGCGCTGGAGAGCCGGTACGCGCGGGCCGACGCGGTGATCACCCTCAGCCGGGGGCGCCCCGAGCGGTTCGACCTGGAGGTGTGGAACGGCTCCTGGCGCGGCGGTGGCACCGACAACCTGGGCCGGGCGCACACGGGGCGCGTGCCCGCGCCGGGGCCCGGCGCCCCGGAGTGGACGCGGTCCTCGCTGCCGGTGGAGCGGGTCGTGGAGCGGGCGCGGGGGCGGTACCCGGTCGTGGCGAACACCGAGGTGACCGAGGTGCCCGCGGGCGGCGGCGACCCGGTCGTACGCGCCGACGGGCCCTCCCCGGGGTCGGCGGCCCGGCGCGGGGGCGGCGGGGACTACCTGTCCAACGAGATCGCCTACCGCAACACGCTGCTGAGCGAGCGCGCGGACCGCGACGTCCCGGCCGGGCACGTCCACGTGCCCCGGACGCGCCGCCCGGAGGAACACGCCGACACCCTCGCCCAGATTCGGGCGATCGTGGCGGCGGTGGTCGGCTGAGGTCCGGCGCGGTGCGATCCCGTGCGGCCTCTGGGGTGCGGGTGGCGGCCTGACGCGCGTACGCCCTGGCCGGGAGGCGGCCGGGGCGCAGCCGGGGCGTCAGTAGCCGGTGTAGCTGCCCCCCTGCATGAGGCTCCACAGGCCCACGCCTCCGTACATCAGCAGGAGGATGATGTAGATGATGGCGCCGACACCGAAGAGCGCGTAGGAGATGATCGCGCAGATCTTGGACGTCTGGGGACTGCTCTCGTAGGTCACGGCGGCGACGATGCCGAGCACCAGGCCGACGACCGACAGGATCGTGCACAGGCACAGGCCGACGACGTTGGCGATGATCGCGCCGATGGCCACGCCCACGCTCGCGGGGGGCTCACCGCCGCCGGGCGCGCCGTGGGACGGCGGCGGGTACCCGCCCGGCCCTCCGGGGGGAGGTCCGTATCCGCCGGGCCCGCCGGGAGGAGGCCCGTAGCCTCCGGTCCCCCCGGGCGGCGGCACGTATCCCCCCGTCCCTCCGGGTGGGGGCTGTCCGGGTCCGGGACCGTAGCTCATGAGTACCTCTCGTGGTTTGCGCACAGCACAGCGCGAACTACGACGCCGGACGCGGCCGGACGGTTCCACTCGACCACGGATTGACCAAATTGTCACATTTGGCGCACAATACGTCGCGCTCCGTGATGTGACTTCGCCCCGGCTCCGATAGTGTCCCCTCGTGGTTGACACCTCACTGCGACGAAAAATCACCGCCTGCGCCGCCATGGGACTGCTCCTGGTGCCCGGCTGCCACGCTGCGGATCACGCGCTGCCCTTCGCCGAGGCGATCGGCACGCCCTTGGACGAGGTCCCCGGCGTGGTGGCGGGCTCCGGGTCGGTGACCGCCGAGCACAGCGTGGTCGACTACCAGTATCCGCGCCTGGGCGGTGCCCATCCGCTGACGACGGAGATCCGCACCACGATGGCCGAGCGGCAGACGGCGTTCCTGGAGAACCTGCCCGAACGCGGCACGCCCGAACTGAGCCAGGACACCACGATCCTGGCCATGTCGGAGGAGGTCGTGGGCGCACGTCTCACCTCCGTCACACGCAGCGGCCTGCGCGAGACGCACGACGCCTCGACGCTCTGGTACTCGGCCGAGGGGGAGCGGGTCCTGCCCTGGACCGCCCTGTTCCGTGACGAGGCCGCGCTCGAACGGGCGCACCTGCTCCTCGCCGACGTGCTGACGGAGGGCTACAACCTGCCCGCCGAACAGCTGCCCGGCCTCGTCGGCGAGGTCGCCGCGCGGGCCGACGAGGCCGCCGCCGCGGAACCGGCCGAGGGCGGGGCGGCACGGGCCCCGGAGACTCCCGCCGCGACGGCGGAGCCCGGGGAGCCGGCGGCGTCCGGGGAACCCCAGGACCCGGCGGAACCGGTGGACCCGGCGGAACCCCTGGAGGGCGAGCCGCTGGACCTGGGCGATCCGGAGCAGGCCTGGGCGGCCGCGGAGGAGTGGACCGGTTCACCGCTGGAGGACGTGGCCTTCAGTACCTCCGGCGGACTCGTGGCGCGCATGGACCCCGACGACGTGCCGGGCGCGGGCGGCGACAGAGAGGTCCTGCTGCCCGTGGAGGCCGAGGACGCCGAGGACCTGCTGTCCGGCCTGGGCTACCAGGCGCGCGACGCCGCCCTCGCCGGCACCGACGACATCCCGCCCCTGGACGAGGGGCTCACCGCCCAGGGCAGCGAGCTGAACTGCCAGCGGCTCAAGTGCGTGGCCCTGACCTTCGACGACGGCCCCGGCGAGCACACCGAGGAACTGCTCGACATGCTGCAGGAGTACGACGCGACGGCGACGTTCTACGTGCTCGGGTCCCTGGTCGAGGAGTTCCCGCAGGTGCTGGAGCGTACGGCCGCCGAGGGACACGAGATCGGCAACCACAGCTGGAAGCACGACGACCTGACCGGGCTGTCCGAGGGCGGGGTCGCCAAGGACCTCGAACGCACCAACCGCGCCGTCGAGGAGGTCATCGGCTCGGAGCCGCTCACCCTGCGCCCGCCCTACGGGGCGCTGAACGGCACGGTCCGCCGGTCGGCCGACATGCCCATCATCCTGTGGGACGTGGACACCCTGGACTGGCAGAGCCGGAACACCGCGGCGATCTCCGACCACGCGCTCGCGCACTCGGTGCCCGGCAGCGTGGTGCTCTTCCACGACATCCACCGGACGTCGGTCGACGCGATCCCCGCGGTCCTGGAGGGCCTGCACCGGCAGGGGTACCACTTCGTCTCCGTCACCGAGCTCTTCCACGGCGACCTGGAGCCGGGGGACGTGTACACCGACGCCCAGCCCACGTAGCGGAAGTGAGCGACGACCCACATTTTTTACCCAGCCTGGGACGCCTCAAAAGCGCAGATCGTCACTTTTTACCTTCGAACGCCGTTTTCGTGACGAAATACGGATACATTCGATGCGTGAACGCGACACTCTCACCCCAGCGCACCTTCATCCGGCCCGCGGTCGCCCTCGTGTCCGCGCTGAGCGCCTGTGCCGCCCTGGCCGCGCCCGCCGCCGCCGCGGCGGCGGTCCCGGACGTTCCCGGCCCGGCCGGGTACCCCACCTCCGCGGTGGTCGGCGGGCTCAGCGGCGAGCCCCTCGACTGCGCGCGGCTCAAGTGCGTGGCCCTGACCTTCGACGACGGTCCCGGCGCGTACACCGACGAGCTGCTGGACACGCTGGCCGGCTACGACGCACAGGCTACCTTCTACGTCCTGGGCTCCAAGGTCGCGCACCACACCGACACCCTCCAGCGGATGGTGGAGGAGGGGCACGAGGTCGGCAACCACTCCTGGGACCACGCCGACCTGGCCACGCTGTCGGCCGACGCGGTCGAGAAGGACATGGAGCGCACCAACGAGGCGATCCGCGAGGCGACCGGGACCGAACCCGCGACCATGCGTCCGCCCTACGGCTCGTTGGACGACACGGCGCGCTCGGCCATCGACCAGCCCATGGTCCTGTGGGACGTGGACACCCTGGACTGGCAGAGCCGCGACGCCGACACGGTCACCGACGTCACCCTGGACGAGACCGCCCCCGGCAGCGTGGTGCTCTTCCACGACATCCACGAGTCCACCGTAGAGGCGGTGCCGGCGGTGCTCAAGGGCCTGCACCGCCAGGGCTACCACTTCGTCACGGTCGACGAGCTGTTCTCCGACGGCATGGAGCCGGGCGACCTGTACACCGACGCCCGGCTCTAGCCTCCCGGCGCCCTGGTCAGAGCATCTTCCGCAGGAGCCGCTCCTTGAGGTCGGTGATCGGCGCGTAGGCCACCCGCATGGTGTCCAGGCGCAGCGACTTGTCGAGCACCGACTTGGTGTGCGAGAAGGTGTCGATCGAGGCGGCGGAGTGGTAGGCGCCCATCCCGCTCTCACCGACCCCGCCGAAGGGCAGGCCCGGGACCGCCAGGTGGGCGATGGGCAGGCCGAAGGCCAGGCCGCCGGAGGAGGTCTCGGTGGTCAGGCGCCGCTTGGTCGCCTCGGACTCGGTGAAGGCGTACAGGGCCAGCGGCTTGTCCCGCTCGTTGACGAACGCGATGGCCGCGTCCAGGTCGGGGACCCGGATGACGGGCAGGATCGGCCCGAAGATCTCCTCGGCCATCACGGGCGCGTCGGCGGAGACCCCGCCCAGCACCGTCGGGGCGATGTAGAGGTCGTCGCGGTCGTGCTCTCCTCCGGCCACGACGGTCCCCGAGTCCAGCAGCGCGGTGAGCCGGTCGAAGTGGCGCTCGTTGACGATGCGGCCGTAGTCGGCGCTGCGCGCCGGGTCCTCGCCGAACATCTCGGTGATGGCCGCGGCGAGCTCCCGTTCGAGCTCGGGGGCGCTCTCGCCGATGGCGAGCACGTAGTCGGGGGCCACACAGGTCTGGCCGGCGTTGGTGAACTTGCCCCAGGCCAGGCGGCGGGCGGTGGTGGCCGGGTCGGCTCCGGGCTCCACGATGGCGGGGCTCTTGCCGCCCAGTTCCAGGGTGACCGGCGTCAGGTGCTTGACCGCGGCGCCCATGACGATCCGGGCCACGGCCCCGTTGCCGGTGTAGAAGATGTGGTCGAAGCGCTGCTCCAGCAGGGTGGTGCTCTCGGGCACACCGCCCTCCACCACGGCGACCGCCTCGGTGTCGAGGTAGCGCGGGAGCAGGTCGGCCAGGGCGGCCGAGGTGGCCGGGGCGAGCTCGCTGGGCTTGACCAGGGCGGCGTTGCCGGCCGCGAGGGCGCCGACCAGCGGCGCCAGGGCCAGGTTCACCGGGTAGTTCCACGGGGAGATGATGAGCACGGTGCCCAGCGGCTCGCGTACGCGGCGGGCCTTGGCCGGGGCCAGGGCCATGGGCACCGACACCCGCTGGGGGCGCAGCCACGACGCCAGGTGCTTGAGCGTGTGGTCGATCTCGTTGACCACGAAGCCGATCTCGGTGGTGTGCGACTCCACCGGGCTCTTGCCGAGGTCGGCCCTGAGCGCCTCCTCCAGGGCGGTGCGCTCCTCGGTGAGCAGCCGGCGCAGGGCGCGCAGCTGGGCGCGCCGCCAAGCGAGGGGCTTGGTGCGGCCGTCGGCGAACGCGGAGCGCAGCCGGGCGACGGTCGCGACGATGTCCGCGGTCGTGACGATGTCGGCGGTCGTGGTGGGGGATGCACTGGTGGCCTCGGTGTTCGACATGGGCCGATACTAAACGAAAGCTTTTCGTTTCGATAGGGAGACTCGCATAGGATTCCGGGCATGACCACGGACCATCTGCCCGAAGCGTCCGCCGCCCCCGCCCGGGGACGGCCGCGTGACGCCGCCCGGGACCGCGCGCTGATGGACGCCACCCTCGCCGAACTGCAGGCGCACGGCTACAGCGGCCTGACGACGGCCGCCGTCGCCAAGCGCGCCGGCGTCTCGACCGCCACCCTGTACCGCCGCTGGCGCTCCAAGGAGCACCTGGTGGTGGGGGCCGCCCAGGCCTGGGCCGAGGACCTGGGGCCCGACACCGACCACGGCAGCCTGCGGGCGGACCTGCGGGCCCTGCTGCACGACAAGGCCGACGCGCTGGACGGCGCCTCGGGCCGTCTCCTGCGCGCCGTCCTGGGCGAGGCCGCGCACAACCGGGCGCTGGCCGACGTGCTCTTCGAGGCCTTCGTCCTGCCCCTGCAGAACCGGGTCTCGGCCCTGCTGGACCGCGCCGCGGGCCGCGGCGAGATCGCCCCCGTGGAGGATCCCCTGGTCGTCGGCGAGATGGTCATCGGTCCGATGGTCAGCCACACGTTCCTCATCCCGCACACCCCCGGTGCCAGTCCGGGCGCGGACATGGCCGACCGCCTGCTCCCCTACCTCCTGCGCGCCCTGGGCGCCCCCGCCGCCTGACCTCGCGCGAGCGCCCCCGTCCGGCGCCGGGACGGCCGGCACAGCGGCCGGGGCACCGGCCGGGGCACCGGCCGGGGGCGCCGGATCAGGGAAACGACCGGTCCGTGCCCGGGACCCCTCCGCCCCCGTTGTGGGCGGTGCCGGGGCGCGCTACGTTCGCCTGGCCCACCAGCGAACGGGCGCGGACCCCCTGCGCGCCCGACGAAAGGGTGATCGCCGTGGCACCACGTCCACGCCGGCTCGGGGCGGTCGCCGCCCTCGGGCTCGGCCTCCTCCTGTGCACGTCGACGGTCTCGGCCGCTCCGGTCCCCGCCGACCTCCTGCCCGTCCCCCTCCCCGACGTCGAGGGCCCGCTGCCGAGCGCGGTGCCCGGCGATCCGGCCGCCGACGACATCGGGGGCACCGCTCCGTTCTTCGCGACCGACGCCGACCTGGACGCCCACGGCTACGTCGAGGAGGAGTTCCTGCTCTCGGGCACGGCACGCCAGTACTCCGACGGTGCCGCGGTCTCCGAGCACCCCTACCGGACGCGGGTGGTCGTGCGCCGGCCCGCCGCGGAACGGGACTCGAACGGGACCGCGCTGGTCGAGTGGCAGAACGTGACGGCGGGCTACGACATCGACGCCCTGTGGGCGCCCAGCTCCGACCACATCATGCGCTCGGGTTACACCTGGGTGGGGGTCTCCGCCCAGAACGTGGGCGTGGCCCATCTGGCGGGGTGGAGCCCGGCCCGCTACGGCGGCCTGGACGTCACCGACGGCGGTGCCGTGGGCGGAGACCGGCTGTCCTACGACGTGTTCGCGCAGGCCGCCCAGGCCCTGCGCGTCCCCGGCGGCGGCCCGCTGGCCGGCGGTCTGGCCTACGACGAGGTCCTGGCGATCGGGGCGTCGCAGTCGGCCGCCCGGATGACGGTGTACCACGACCAGGTCCTGCCGCACACCGAGGCGGTCTTCGACGGGTACGGGTTCATGGTGGGCCCGGCCCCCTCGGGCGAGCGTCCCGCACCGGTCTTCCAGGTGCTCTCGGAGACCGACGTCGCCGGGTCGGTGCCGCGGGAGGACACCGACACCCTGCGGGTGTGGGAGGTGGCGGGCGCGGCCCACTCGGGCTGGGCCGGGCGCGCGGCGCGGGCGGGCCTGGAGGAGCGCGACCTGGGCGGGCAGACCGACTTCGCCTGCGCCGAGCCCCCGTTCAGCCGGGTCCCGCTGCAGCATCCGCTCAACGCCTCCTACGACCACCTGCGCGACTGGGTCGCCCACGGCACACCGCCGCCGGGGGCCGACCCGATCGAGCGGACCGCCTCGGGCGAGATCCTGCGGGAGGCGGACGGGCACGCGCTGGGCGGTATCCGGCTGTCCCAGCTGGAGGCGCCCACCGCGCTGAACACGGGGACCAACCGCGCGGCCGATCCGGACAGCGCGTTCTGCTACCTCTTCGGCACGCACCGGCCCTACGGCGAGGAGGAGCTGTCCGAGCGCTACCCGACCCGCGGCTCCTACGTGTCCGCGGTCGTGCGCTCGGACGTGGCCAACGTGCGCTCGGGCTACCTCACCCGCGCCGACGCCCGGGAGAACCGGCACACCGCCGTGCGCTCGGGCGTGGGCGGGTAGGGACGGCGGGCGTCCGGCCGGTGGTCAGGACACGGTGACGGGCGTCCAGTACGGGTGCTCCAGCGAGTGGCGCCGGTCGTCGGGGATTCCGAGCCCGCCGGGTTCGGGGTCCCCGGTGACGAGCCAGTCGCCGAAGCCCACCCGGGCGACGGGGTTCCACTCGATGACGTGTCCGTGGACGCTCGTCCGTTCCAGCTCCAGGCCGAGGCCGTCCGCGATCCGCTCCTCGGCGAGGACGTACACCTCGACGGTGGAGGCGCCGGCGGTGCGCCACATCACACCGATCGGTGTGATGTCGTGGGTGGAACCGGGGGAGGGATATCTTTCCGGGTCGAACTCCGCGTCGGCCGAAAGTGCCGCCTCGGAGATATCCGACGCGCGTTCGGCCAGGAATTCCGTTCCCGCGGATTCCGGGTCCCGGTCCTGGCCGCGGGCATGGTAGACGGTGACGGCGCCGCCCAGTTCCATGGTGTCGCTGGTGGAGACCGCTCTCAGATAGGCCAGGACCATCGACACCCCTCCCTCGGCCTCGCGGGAGAACTCGACCGGGTAGCGGTCCTGCATCGTCCCCCCGCCCTCCAGCGGTTCGAAGGCCGCCAGATCGAGGTTGTCGGGAGGCGGCGGAGCGTCCGGATCGCCTGCCCCGTCGGAACTCTCGGCGTCGGAGGGGTCCGCCGGCGCGGTGAGGACGGTGCGGCCGTCCTCGGACGCCCCGGCGGAGCACCCGGTCACCAGCACCAGGCCGGCCAGGACCGGGCCGAGCGCGGGGGCCAGGCCCCGGCCCGCACCTGCGACGATCCCCGTGTTCCGTGTTCTGGGGGCTGGAGCGGACGAATGTCCGGCCATCGTTCCGGCCATCTCGAATGGCATGGGTCTCTTTTCCGGCTTCGTCGGATGAATTGTTCCGCTATGCGCGGGAGGGCACCGGATTTATATCATCCACACCGGGAACGCGACATTTCGAGGAGGTTAATCGTGGACCCCCGGACGCAGCGGAGCCCCGGACCCGCGGTGGCGGGTCCGGGGCTCGGCGTGGAGGGTCCTAGCGGGCGGGCAGGACGCGCCCGGCGACCTCGCCGAAGTCCACCCTCGTCCCGTCGGGTCCGGGCGCGGTGGCGGTGATGGTGACCTCGTCGCCGTCCTCCAGGAACGTGCGCTCCGTGCCGTCGGGCAGGTGCAGGGGCTCCTTGCCGGACCAGGTCAGTTCCAGGAGGCAGCCGCGCTGGCCCGCCTCGGGGCCGCTGACCGTGCCGGAGGCGTAGACGTCCCCGGTGCGCAGGGAGGCGCCGTTGACGGTCATGTGGGCGAGCTGCTGGGCGGCGGTCCAGTACATCAGCTCGAACGGCGGACGGGAGACGACGTGCCCGTTCAGCCGCACTTCCAGGCGCAGGTCCAGCCCCCACGGCTGCGCGCCCCGGAGGTAGGGCAGCGGCTCGGGGTCCTGGGCGGGCTGCTCCACCCGGGCGGCCGACAGGGCGGCCACCGGCACGATCCACGGGGAGACCGAGGTGGCGAACGACTTGCCGAGGAACGGGCCGAGCGGCACGTACTCCCAGGCCTGGAGGTCGCGCGCGGACCAGTCGTTGAGCAGGAAGACCCCGAACACGTGGTCGGCGAAGTCGTCGACGGCCACGCGGGAGCCCATGGGGCTGGGCGTGCCGACGACGAACCCGACCTCGGCCTCGATGTCCAGGCGGACCGAGGGTCCGAACACCGGGGCCGGCTCGGTCGGCGGCTTGCGCTGGCCGGTGGGCCGCACGATGTCGGTCCCCGACACCACGACGGTGCCGGAGCGTCCGTGGTAGCCGATGGGCAGGTGCCGCCAGTTCGGTGTGAGGGGCTCCTGTTCGGGCCGGAAGATGCGGCCGACGTTGCTCGCGTGGTGCTCGGAGGCGTAGAAGTCCACGTAGTCGGCGACGGTGAACGGCAGGTGCAGGGTGACCGCGTCGCGCTCCACCAGGTGCGGGCGCACGGCCGCCTCGTGGGCGGGGTCGGTGAGCCAGGCGGTCAGGGCCTCGCGGACCTGGTCCCACACGGGCCGCCCGGCGGCCATGAGCGCGTCGAGCGAGGGACCCGCGACGGTGTCGGCGAAGGGTGCGCCCACGGCACGGGCCGCGGCGCCCAGGTCCAGGACGTGGGCGCCCACGGCCACGCCGGTGCGCGGCGCGGGGTCGGCTGCGGTGCTGAACACCCCGTAGGGCAGGGTGGCCAGTCCGAAGGGCGCGTCCGGGTCGAGGTCGAGCCAGCTGTCGGGCATGGGGGTCGCTTCCTGGTCGGTGTCGGGTGGTCAGTGGGTGCGGGCCGCGGGCAGCGCTCCGAGGACCACCAGGTCCTCCAGCGGCTCGGTGACGCTGCAGGTGCCGAAGGAGCGGAAGGCGCGCCGGACGGCCACGGCGTCCTCGTGGGTGAGCGCGCCGATCCCGGCGGCCACGGACCGGCCGTCGCGGTCGGCCAGGACGCCGGCGGCCTCCTCGGGGCCGGCGCCCGAGACCAGGGCGTGGGTGGCCAGCAGCACGTTGAGGAAGCCGTGCTGTTCGAATCCCTCGGCGGTGGTGTGGCGGACGGCGCGGTGCAGTCCGGCCGTGCACTTGAACGGCACCCGCGCCGCGACGGCCGCGTGCAGCAGCCGGGCGAGTTCGGCCTCGTCGGGGTGGGCCTCGGGGACGAGGCCGCCGGTACGGTACTTGGCCCGGTGGCCGGTGACGGCCAGGTCCGCCAGGTCGGCGGGCACGTCGCCCACGCGCGAGAGCTCGACGTAGCCCTCGGCGCCCTCGGGCAGGTGGCGGTCGAGCTGCTCGGCCGCGGCGGCGGCCCGGCTCGGCTCGGCGGCGACCTCGACGGCGGCCAGGCGCAGCGCGGGGTCGGCCCGCACGGCCGCCACCGCCGGCCCGACCGCCTCGGGCCCTCCGGGCACGGTGACCACGACGGCCATCGGAGCGTGCCCGTCGTCCTCCCGGCTCAGGAAGGTGCGCAGTTCGGCGATGCGTGCGTCGGAGACCAGGAACGGCCCGACGTAGCGGGCGCGGCGCCCGGCCAGGTGCTCGCGGTGGGCGGGCACGGCCTCGCCCATGGGGGCGTTCCCGGGCGGGAAGAGCGCGGCGTCGTCGAAGAGGTGGGCGTAGAGGGCGTCGCTCATCGGGTCCCCTCCCCCGGGTGGCGGACTCTCATCGGCGTCCTCCGGCCCAGGTCCAGGCGTAGCCGCCGTCGTCGCAGGCCCGGCCGCCCTCGCCCAGGTCGAGCGGTCGGAAGGTGTCGACCATGACGGCCAGCTCGTCGAAGTAGTGGACGCCGACGCTGCGCTCGTAGGCGCCGGGCTGGGGTCCGTGGGAGTGCCCGCCCGGGTGCAGGGAGATCGATCCCTGGCCGATCCCCGAGCCCTTGCGCGCCTCGTAGTCGCCCCCGCAGTAGAACATGACCTCGTCGGAGTCGACGTTGGAGTGGTAGTAGGGCACCGGGATGGACTCGGGGTGGTAGTCCACCTTGCGGGGCACGAAGTTGCAGATCACGAAGTTGTGCCCCTCGAAGACCTGGTGGACGGGCGGCGGCTGGTGCACGCGGCCGGTGATGGGCTGGAAGTCGGCGACGTTGAACGCGTAGGGGTACAGGCACCCGTCCCAGCCCACGACGTCGAAGGGGTGGGTGGGGTAGGTGTAGCGGGTGCCGGAGATCCCGCCTGGCCCGTCGCCGCGGTGCTTGATGAGGACGTCGACCATCTCGCCCTCGGCCAGCAGCGGCTCGGTGGGGCCGCGCAGGTCGCGCTCGCAGTAGGGCGCGTGCTCCAGGAACTGCCCGTAGCGGGACAGGTAGCGCTTGGGCGGGGCGATGTGGCTGTTGGCCTCGATGGCGTAGGCCCGCAGCGGCCCGTCGCCGGTGGGCACCCAGCGGTGGGTGGTGGCGCGGGGCAGGATGACGTAGTCGCCGCCGCCGACCTCCAGGGCGCCGAACACGGTCTCCACGCGGGCCGTTCCGGACTCCACGTACACGCACTCGTCGCCGATGCCGTTGCGGTACAGCCGCGAGGGCGCCCCGGCGACCACGTAGGAGATGCGCACGTCGTCGTTGCCCAGGACGAGGCGGCGCGACTCCACGACGTCGGCGGCCTTCCAGTCCTGGTCGGAGAACAGCTCGTGCAGCCGCAGGTGGCGGGGGACCATCGGCGCGTTGCGCGTGCGGGACAGGTCCGGCACCCGCCATTCCGCGGCGTCGGCGATGGCGGAGGGGATGGCGCGGTGGTAGAGCAGGGAGGAGTCGCTGGAGAAGCCCTCCTCCCCCATCAGTTCCTCGTAGTACAGCCCGCCCTCGGGGTTGCGGTGCTGGGTGTGGCGGGTGCGGGGCACCTCGCCGACGTGGCGGTAGTGGGCCATGGCGGTGATCTCCTTACCGTGGGCTGGGTGAGTGCGTGGCGGGAGCCGTTCCCGGCCCCGGAGGCGCGCCTTCGACGCCGTCGACGGCCTCGACGCCGTCGGCCTCCTCGACCCCGTCGGTGCTCCCGGCGGCCGGGCGGACCGCCCCGCCCAGCGCCGCGCGCACGGCCGCCCGTAGGGCCGCGGTGTCGGTGCCGGCCACGACGGCGGCGACGTGGGCGTCGGGGCGCACCAGCCAGACCTGGCCGGGTTCGGGGGCCAGGGCCGCGTCCAGCGCGCCGGTGGTGTCGATGTCGTGCAGGTACAGGGCGGTGACCGGGGCGGGCGTGGTGTCCTGGGCGGTCCCGAGCACGCGGTCGAGGAAGGCCGCCCGGTCGGTGTCGGGGGGCACCGCGCCCACGAGCAGGGTCAGGCCCTCCCGCAGCAGGGCGCGGATCCGCGTGGGCGCGGGCTCGCCCGGGAGCGTGACGGGGGCATCGGGGAGCATGACGCCGGGGCAGGGGGCCGGGGCCCGCCCCCGGGGCGGCCGGCCGCCGAAGGGGCGCTCGGCGCACGGGGTGGTCAGGACGGAGTCGGTGTACCAGAAGGGTTCGGCCAGGCGGCCCGAGTCGACCTGGGCATGGACCGCCTCGTCGGTCAGCGCCCGGTCCAGGACGCTGACGCGCCGTTCGCGCTCGGCCTCGTCGTGGGGGACGAGGAAGCGCATGGTGGCGCTGGTGACGTCGGCGTTCTCCAGCGCCGCGGCGTGGCGCTCGGTCTCGTAGGTCGCCAGGAGTTCCGGCGGTGCCCATCCGGCCCGCACGTAGGCGAGCTTCCAGGCGGCGTTCTCCGCGTCCTGGACGCCGGAGTTGAGGCCGCGGGCGCCGAAGGGCGCCACCAGGTGGGCGTTGTCGCCCGCCAGCAGGACGCGCCCCACGCGCATGCGGTCGGTGGTGCGCGTGTGGAAGCGGTACACCGAGTGCCAGACGATCTCGTAGGGCGTGTCCCCGATGATCTGGCGGATCCGGGCGTCCAGCCGGCCGCTGGAGCGCTCGGTGTCCAGGTCGAAGTCCGGCGGGACCTGCCAGTCGATCCGGAAGACGGAGTCGGGGCAGGGGTGGATGAGCACCTGGCGGCCGGGGTTCCACTCCGGGTCGAAGTAGAAGCGGCGCTCGCGCTCCCAGCCGGGCAGCTGCGCGCGGATGTCGCAGATGAGGAAGCGGTCGTCGAAGGAGGTGCCCTCGAAGGACGCGCCGACCGCCTCGCGCACGACCCCGCCGTGGGCGCCGAGGCAGGACACGGCGTGGGTCCCGTGCAGGTCCACGGGGCCCTCGGGTGTGTCGCAGGTGACGGTGACGCCCTCGTCGTCCTGGGTCAGGCCGCTGACGCGGTGGTTCCACAGCACCTGGACGCCGGCGCCGTCCAGGAGTTCGTCGAGCACCTGCTCGGTGCGGGACTGGGAGATGTTGACGAAGGGCGGCAGGGGTGAGGCGCCCGGGTCCGGCAGGCGGACGCTGAACAGCTCCTGGTCGCGGTAGAAGGTGCGGGCGGTGTCCCAGGTCAGGCCCTCGCGGACGATGGTGCCGCCGCCCAGCCAGTCCCAGACGTCCAGGACGTCGCGCTGCTGGCAGATGGCCTTGGATCCGACGGCGTCGCGTGCCGGGCGGCCGTCCACGACCAGGACGGGGACGCCGCGCCGGGCCAGCAGCAGGGCGGCGGTCTGGCCCACGGGGCCGGCGCCGAGCACCAGCACCGGGTCGGCGGCGGGGTCGGACGGACTGCGAGGAGCAGGGGGTCGCATGAGGGCTCCGTTCTGGGATCGGTGGCGGGCGGCGGTGGCGGTGCTCGGCCGGTGGGCTCCGGGTCAGTCCTGGAGCCGGTCCCAGACCTCGCGGTCGCGCTCGGCGGTCCAGATGACGGGGCGCTCGATCCCGGAGAACTCGTCCCACAGGCGCGAGACGTCGAAGGGCAGGCAGTGCTCGAAGATGGGCCAGTGGCCGTAGGTGCCCTCCAGCGCGCCGTGGGCGGCGGTGAAGGCCTCCTTGAGGGTGCCGCCGCGCTCGTGGACGGCCCCGACCTCGCGGATCATGGTGGTGAGGAACCCGCGGGTCTGGGCGATGGCCGCGTCGACCTGGTCGCGGCCCCGGGTGACGGCGCCGCGCCCGCCGACGAGCATCTCCGCCTCCAGCGCGGCGACGGCGTCCAGGGTGGCGCCCGCCCAGTCGTGGTGGAAGGCGTCGCCGGTGTAGAGCGCGGCCTCGGCCTCGACCAGGTCCCCGGCGAAGAGGATGCGGTGCCGGGGCAGCCAGGCGACGATGTCGCCCTCGGTGTGGCCGCGCCCGAAGTACTCCAGGACCAGCTCGCCGCGGTCGCCGCCGAGGTCGATGGTGGTGCGGTCGGCGAAGGTCTGGGTGGGCCAGGTCAGGCCGGGGACGGAGTCGGGGTCCTTGGCCAGGCGCGGCATGCGGCCGAACTCGCTGGCCCAGTCCTCCTTGCCGCGCTCGCGGATGAGTTCGTGCGTCTTCTCGTGGGTGAGGATGATCTCGGCGTCGAAGGCGCTGGCGCCCAGGACGCGGACCGCGTGGTAGTGCGACAGGACGAGGTAGCGCACGGGCTTGTCGGTGTGCTCGCGCAGCAGGGCGAGCCAGTCCCGCGCGGCGGCGGGGGTGGCCAGGGCCTCGAAGGCGACGACGAAGTCCTCGCCCTCGATCGCGCCCACGTTGGGGTCGCCCTCGGCGGTGAGCGCGTAGACGCCGTCGGCCAGGACTTCCAGTGTCTGCTGCTTGGCCTCGGTGTCGGCGGAGGAGGCGAACGGCTTGGCTGCCATGGTCGAAGGCCCTTCACTCGCGTGGGCGGCTGCCGCCGCCCTAATGATCAAACATTTGATTAGTTGGACCATAACGTGCCCCGCACCACACCCCCAAGAGGCGTAGGAGGAGTGATGTCGTGATACACGTCACAGTGACACACTACTGTCCGCCCCCGCGGGTGTCCCCGAGGCGCCACCGCGCGCCGGTGGAGCACACGCCCCGGTGGGCCCCGGATCCCGGGTACTAGGCTGGGGCCGTGACCCATAACACCGCTCCCCCCAGCGATCTCACCTTCTGGTCATTCGTGGACTACGCGGTGCAGAAGGCCGAGCAGGAGCTTCCCTCCGTCAACGCCGACGCCATGCGCATGGTCCTCACCCTCAACCGGGCGACGAGCATGGTCATCTACGACCTGGAGTCGAGCGTCCACCGGCCGCGCGGCCTGACCTGGCCCGGGTTCCGGGTGATCTTCGCCCTGTGGCTGGCCGGCCCGATGGAGGCCAAGACCACCGCCGAGATCTCGGGGATGAGCCGCGCCGCGCTGTCCGCGCTGCTCAACACCCTGGAGCGGGACGGCCTCATCCTGCGCGAGCGCGCCACCCACGACCGGCGCGCCCTCCAGCTCAGCCTCACCGAGGACGGCTACCGGGCGATCCTGGGCGGCTTCCGCGCGCACAACCGGCGGGAGAGCGCCTGGGCCGAGGCCCTGGAGCCCGCCGAGCGCCAGGAGCTCGTCCGGCTCCTCAACAAGCTCATGGCCGGCTCCACCGAGGCCCAGGCCAAGTTCCGCAACTGACCGGGTCCGTCCGGCGGCCGGAATTGGACCTTGAGCCCGCCGCCGCGGGCTGTGAGCATCGGGGCATGGACGACTCCCAGCGCGCGCGGCTGCACGCCGCCCAGCAGCAGTTCACCCCGGAGACCACCTACCTCAACACCGCCACCCACGGACTCACGCCCCTGCGGGCGACCCGGGCACTGGAGCAGCACGTGCGCGCGGTGGCGTCGGGGCGCTTCTCCGCCACCGCCGCCGATCCGGCGATCGAGGCGGTCCGCGCCGGCTACGCGCGGATCACCGGGGTGCCCGCCGACCGCATCGCCATCGGCACCCACGTGGCCCAGTTCGCCGGGACCATCGCCGCGACGCTGCCCGCCGGCGCCGAGGTGCTCGCGCCCACGCGCGAGTTCGCCTCCGTGGTCTTCCCCTTCATGGCCCGGGAGGACGTGACGGTCCGCGAGGTGCCGCTGGACCGGCTGCCCGAGGAGGTGGGTCCGGGCACCGCCCTGGTGGCCGTCTCGGCCGTGCAGTCCGCGGACGGGGCGATCGCGCCGCTGGAGGACCTGGTCACCGCCTGCCGCGACCACGGGGCCCGCCTGATGGTGGACACCACCCAGGCCGCCGGATGGCTGCCGGTCCCCGCCGAGCGGATCGACTACACCGTGTGCAGCACCTACAAGTGGATGCTCGGCCCGCGCGGCGCCGCGCTGCTGACCGGTACCGCCGAGGCGCTGGCCGAACTGGCGCCGCTCGCGCCGAACTGGTTCGCGGGCGAGGAGCCGTGGAACTCGCTCTACGGCGGGCCGCTGCGGCTGGCCCCGGACGCCCGCCGCCTGGACCTGGCGCCGGTGTGGTCGGCGTGGATCGGTCTGGCACCGGCCCTGGAGCTGCTCGAGGAGGTCGGGGTGGCGGCGATCCACGACCACAACGCCGGGCTCGGCGACCGCCTGCGAGCCGCGCTGGACATGGAGCCCACCGGATCGGCGATCGTCTCGCTCCCGGCCCCCGAGGGCGCCGCCGAACGCGTGGCGGAGGCGGGTGTGGTCGCGGCCGTGCGCGACGGGCGACTGCGTGCCTCGTTCCACCTGTACAACGACGAGTCCGACGTGGACCGCCTGGTCAAGGCCCTGGGCTAGGCCGAACCACGGCCCGCCCCGCCCCGCTCTCGTGCCCGAACGGACGGGCGGGCGGGGTGGCCGGGGCGGGCGGACGCCTCCGGGGCGGCTAGAAGATGACGGCGCACAGCGGGGCGTGCGGGACGCGCAGCGCCGCGTCGAGCCGCTCGGCCGCGCCCGGGGTGTGCTCGGTCAGCACGCCCGCGGCCAGCTGGGCCGACAGCGTGTTCTGGCCCAGGTAGGCCGCGCCGAGCTGGGACACGTCCAGCGACAGGTCCGGACCGCTCTCGGTGGCCTCGGCCCTGGCGCCGTCGCGGTCGGCCTTGAGGCTCCAGCGCCCGGCGTTCCAGGGCGCGTGGCGGTCGGTGACCTCCACGACCGCCTCCACCGGCGCCGCGTAGGCGCGTTCGGCCAGCGCCGCGCGCACGTCGACCAGGCGGACCCACAGCGCGGTGCCGGGGACGGCGCCGATCCGCTGCCGGTCGGCCGCCAGCGTCCACAGCGGGTCGTCCATCGCGGTCGAGTTCAGGACGATCCGGGCGACCAGGTCCCGGGAGAAGACGTGCTCGTACAGCGCGACCCGCGCGGCGGGGGTGGTGGAGACCATCTCCTGGACGCGCAGTTCGCCCAGCGGGCCCGCGGCACCCCATTCGCCCCGGGCGCGGTAGAGGGCGTAGCCCTGGGGGCCGCCGGGTCCGCTCACCACGACCGCGCGCAGGGGGCCCTGGCCGCCCCGCTCGCTGCTCTCGTCGCGCAGGACCCGGTCCCACCAGGCCTCCGAGCGCTGGAAGCGCCCGATCCGGGTGGCGGCCTCCTGGTGGAAGAGCGCCTCCATCTCCGCGCGTACCGAGCCCGGGTCGCTCAGGCGCACGGTCAGCTCCGGGTCGCGGGGCGCGTCGGCGCGCAGCGCGGCGTAGGGGGAGGCGACGGACAGCTCCGCCTCCATGGAGGCGGCCCCGTAGCCGAACCGGCCGTAGATGCCGCCCTCGCTCGCCCAGAGCGCGGCGACGCTCTCACCGGCGGCGTGCAGGTCGGCGAGCTGGCGGCGCATGAGCGCGCTCAGGACACCGCGCCGCCGGTGGGTGGGCCACACGCCCACGCCGGTCACGCCCGCGACCTGGCGGGGGCCGCCCGGCATCGCCATCTCGAAGTCGAAGGAGTTGACGGCGCCGACGACCTCGTCGCCGTCCACGGCCACCAGGATCCGGGCGAGGCCGGACCCGCCCGTGATCGGAAGGAGCCGCTCCACGCGGGTCTCCACGTCCGTCGGGGCGAGGAGCGCCTCCCCCACCACCCTGGCCACCTCGGGGAACTCGTCGCGGCCGATGCCGCGCACGGTCCATTCGGCGGGGCTCTGGCGCGGACCGGTTACGGGATTGTTCGTCATGACCGCATGCCTACCAGGCAGGCCGTGGCTCCGGCCACAGGTTTTACCGTGTGCGAGTAACGGTGTGTCGGCGCGGGCAAGCCTTCCTTGTGACGCACTCGACCACCACCCGCCCCGCCCTCAGCGACCGCCGCCACCCCGAGGGTGGCCGACCCAGACTCGTGGTGGGGGTGGACGCGGGCGGCACGAGCGCGCGTGCCCTGGTCACGACGCTCACGGGCCGACGGCTCGGTGAGTCCTGGGCCGGCGGGGCCAACCCCAACGCCCACGGGGCCCAGCACGCGGCCGCCCAGCTCGCCGAGGCGGTAGAGGGCGCCCTGGACCAGGCGGGGCCCGGGGCGCGCGGCGCGGTGGCGACCGTCGTCGTGGGGCTGGCCGGGGTGTCGGCGATGCGCGACCCGGACGTGCGCGCGGCGATGGAGGGCGCGCTGGCCGAGGCCGGGCTGGGGTCCGCGGACAGCGTGTTCACCGGGGACGACGAGATCGCCTTCGCCGCGGGGACGCCGGTACCCGACGGGACGGTGCTCATCGCGGGCACGGGGGCGATCGCCACCAGGATCGTGGACCGGCGGCGCGACCGGTCGGCCGACGGGATGGGCTGGCTCATCGGCGACGACGGGTCGGCGTTCTGGATCGGGCACCAGGCGGCCAAGGAGACCGCCCGCCAGCTCGCGCACGGTGGGGAGCTGAGCCCGCTGGCGCGCTCGGTGGCCAAGGAGGTGATCCCGGGCCAGCGCCCGGTCGACGGCGACGACCACCTGCCCGAGGAGCACGCCCGCAACTTCGCGCGCACTCTGACCGCCGCTCCCCCGATCCGGCTGGCCGCGTTCGCCCCCATGGTCGGTCAGGCGCATGAGCAGGGGGATCCGGCGGCCGAGGTGATCATCAACGCCGCGGCGGGCCATCTGGCCCACTCGGTCCACCAGGTGCGCACCCCGGGCGAGTGCCGGCCCATCGTCCTGGCCGGGGGCGTCCTGCTGCACTCGGGCCCCGTCCGTGAGGCGCTCACGCGCAAGCTGGCCCTCGGAGCCGCCGGGTCGCGGATCGTCCTGGCCGGCTCCACCGCCGGCGGCGCGGCCTGGTTGGCGGCGCTGCGCGCGGGGGCGGAGGAGTCCGACCACCGGCTGCACGAGGCGTTCACGCTCGGCGGCGGGGACCGCGACCGCACGGACGCCGCCTGACCGCGAACGTACGGACGCCGCCCGCGCGCGAACGTCGCGCGGGCAACCATCCGGCCCCGGTCAGCCGGGCGGCCGAGCGGGCGTAGTGCCGCAGCGACGCGGGCGTCTCCACGGCGCGGCGCGCGATCACCGCGGCGGCGTTCGGGTCCAGCGACCCCACCACGTGGATGGTGCCGACGCGCGGGGCGGTCCTGGGCGGCATCGATCTCCCGGAGCTGCCGGTGGTGCTGACGGTGGTGGACGGCCGGGTCGTGCACCGCGCCGGGTGGGCGGGGCGGGCGGAGGTGGAGCGGGTGAGCGTCCCGCCCCGTCCGGCGGGACCGGCGCCCGGAGCCGTCGCTAGAGGTCGAGGTTCTCCAGGGCGATGAGGTAGGCCTCCCCGAAGGTGGGGAACTGGATGATGGAGTCGGACAGCACGGACAGGGGCAGGCGCGCCCGGATCGCCAGGGCCGCGGTGTGGATCCACTCCGAGGCCAGGGGTGCGAACGCCCACGCCCCCACCAGGACGCCCCGCTCACGGTCGGCGACCAGGCCCAGTGTGCCGCGCGGGTCGGTGCCGTAGGTCCAGGGGCGGGCGAGGGTCTTGGTCAGGTCGGCCTCGGCGGTGGCGGTGTCGATCCCCCGCTCGCGCGCCTGGGACTCGGTGAGTCCCACGGCCGCGATCTCGGGGTCGGCGAACACCACCCGGGGCACGGCCGTGTAGTCGGCGGTGCGGTCGCCGCCCAGGATGTTGTCGGCGGCCAGCCGTCCCTGGTACTTGGCGACGTGGGTGAACAGCGCCTGTCCGGTCGCGTCGCCGATGCCCCACAGGCCCGGCGCCGCCCGGCAGTGCTCGTCCACGACCAGACCCGTGCGGTCGAGTTCGACGCCGGCCTCCTCCAGGCCCAGGCCGTCCGCGCGGGGGCGCCGACCGGCCGCGAGCACGACCACGTCCGTGCGCACGGTGGTGCCGTCGGACAGGGACGCGACGACCTCGGCCCCCTCGCGCTCAACGGCGGTGACCTCGGTGTCGGTGTGCACGGTGATGCCGTCGCGCGCGAACTGGTCGGTGACCAGTGCGCACAGGCGCGGTTCCTCCCGGTCCAGCAGCCGGGGGCCTCGCTGGACGACGGTCACGTTCGTGCCCATCCTGGCCAGGAACTGGCCGAGTTCCACGCCCACGGCGCTCCCGCCGATCACCAGGGCGCGGCGGGGGATCTCGGTCAGGGTCGTGGCCTCGCGGTTGGTCCACACGGTGGCGGGGTCGAGGTCGTCCAGGCCGCGCACGGGCGGGCGCAGCGCGGCGGAGCCGGTGGCGACCACGACGTGGTCGGTGCTCACCTCGGTCCCGCCGACCTCCACCCGCCAGGGATCGCGGCCGGTGACCCGGCCCTGGCCCTTGAGGACGAGGGCGCCCTGCTCCTGGTACCCCTTGACCTGGGCCGAGTCGTCCAGGTGGCGGATCATCTGGTCCCGGTAGGCACGCAGGGCGGGCCAGTCCAGAGCCGGCCGCGACAGGCCCGCGGTGCCGTCGGCACCCGCGCGGGCCTCCGGCGGCCGCAGCAGGGTCTTGGTGGGGATGCAGGCCCAGTAGGCGCACTCGCCGCCGATGAGTTCGCGCTCGGCCACCGCGACGCGCCTGCCCGCGGCGAGCAGTCGGCTCGCGACGGTCTCCCCGCCGGGTCCCATGCCGATCACGACCGCGTCCATGTGTTCCATGCCTGGCTCCGTCCACCGTCCGTCGGGGTCGGTTCCGATGGTGTCGGCCGGGCGGCGTGTCGGGAAGGCCCGACACGCCGCCCTTGCGGTCAGTCCGGCCGGTCGGGGGGGGCACGGTCCCGTGCAGGTGAGCCCCGGCAGGGTGGGCACGGCGTGTGCGTGCGGCGTGTCACGTCCCGGGCGGGCCGCGGCGCCCTCGCGAGCGTGGTCTACTGACGGGTCGACACCGCCAGCGTCCCCGGAAGGAAGCCGTCCCGGCACACCACCCCATGTCCACCCTGACCGTTCTCCTCGTCCTCGATCTCATCGGCATCTTCGCCTTCGCCCTGGACGGGTCCCTGACCGCGGTGCGCACCGCGCGCGTGGACATCGTCGGCGTGATGTCGCTGGGCGTGATCACCGCCATCGGCGGCGGCATCATCCGCGACGTCCTGCTGGGCGTGACACCCGCGACCTTCCAGGACTGGCGGTACCTGGTGACCGCTCTGGCCGGAGCGACCCTGGCGTTCTTCCTCAGCGGTCAGCTGAGCCAGCTGACCAAACCGATCCTGCTCTTCGACGCCGCCGGCCTGAGCCTGTTCGTGGTGATCGGCGCGACCAAGGCGATGGAGCTGGGGTTCGGTCCGCTCCAGGCGACGATCCTGGGCGTCATCACCGGCGTGGGCGGCGGGACCATCCGCGACGTCCTGCTCAACCGGGTGCCGACCGTGCTCAGTGCGAACTCGCACCTGTACGCGGTCCCGGCCGCGCTCGGCGCCGGGTTCGTCGTCGTGGTGTCCGTCTTCGGCTTCGGCGCGGGCTGGGTCGCGGTGGTCGGCGCGGTGCTGTGCTTCGTCGTGCGCGTGCTGGCGCTGCGCTACCGGTGGAACGCCCCGTCCCCGCCCGGGGCGCCGCCGCTGTAGTCCAGGGCGCGCGCGGCCGTACGCCGCAGGGTCGCGACCATGGCCGGGACCGGGTCGGTGACGCGGCCGCGGTGGACGGCGAAGATCTCCCGTGCCGGGCTGGCGCCCTGGAGCGGGCGGCCGACCCAGCCCCCGCCGCGTGCCGCGCCCAGGATGCTGCGCGGGATGAGCGCCACGCCGACGCCCGCCTCGATGAGCGCCAGGGCCACCTCGTAGTCGCGCGTCTCGTAGGTGACGTTCAGGCGGACCCCGGCCGCCGCGGCGGCGTCGTCCAGGGTGACCCGGTTGTGGATGCCGGGCGCCCCGCAGATCCACTCCTCCTCGGCCAGGTCGGCCAGGGTCGGATCCCGGTCGGCGATGGGGTGCCCGGTGGGGGCGACGACCATGAGCGGGTCGACGAGGATGCGCTCGCGGTGCAGGCCCCTGGTGCGGGGCAGGGGCGCGCCCGGGTAGCGGTGGGTGATGAGCAGGTCCAGGTCGCCGGAGGTGACCAGGTCGTAGCCGCCCGGCGGTTCGATGTCCGACAGCGACAGGCGCACGTGGGGGTGCTCGCTGCCGAACGCCGCGAGCGTCGCGGGCAGCAGGACCTTGCCCGCGCTGGCGAAGGCGCCCAGGGACAGGCGCCCCGGCGGCTCGCCCGCCACGGCCCGGACCGCGGCCTCGGCGTCGCGGAGCTGGCCCAGGACGCGTTCGCCGTGGTCGAGCAGGACCAGGCCGGCCTCGGTGAGCGTGGCGCCGGTGCGTCCGCGCTCCACGAGCGCGCACCCCACCTCGCGCTCCAGCTTGGTCAGCTGCTGGGAGAGGGCGGGCGGGGTGAAGGAGAGCCGCTGGGCCGCGGCGGCGATCGACCCGGCGTGCGCGATCTCCACCAGCACGCGCAGCCTGTTGGCGTCCAGCATGCCCGTTCCTCCTGCTCAACAAAGTACGATACAAACTTCTGCTTATGGTTCTTTAGCAAGCCCAACTTTAAGTTAATGCCCGGTAGCGGCAGAGTGGTCCCATGAGCTCCAGAACCGCGCAGGCAGTCCCCACGGCCACCGACGTCCGAGCCGCCGCGGAGCGCATCGCGCCCTACGCCCGGCGCACGCCCGTCCTGCACACCGAGATCGACGGCCGCCCCGTCTCGCTGAAGCTGGAGTACCTGCAGCGCACGGGCGCGTTCAAGCTGCGCGGAGCGCTCAACGCCCTGCTCGGCGGCCCGGCGACCGACCGGGTCATCACCGCCTCGGGCGGCAACCACGGACTCGGGGTGGCGACCGCGGCCCGGCTGCTCGGCGTGCGCGCCACGGTCTACGTCCCCGAGACGGTCCCCGAGGCCAAGGCCGCTCCCCTGGCGGCCACCGGAGCAGAGATCGTCCGGGTGGGCCGGGAGTACGCGCAGGCCGCGGCCGAGGCCCGCTCGCGCGCCCAGGCCGAGGGCGTGCGCTACCTGCACGCCTACGACGACGCGCTCGTGGTCGCCGGACAGGGCACCATCGGCCTGGAGATCGCCGCCGACGCACCCGAGTGCGACACCGTCGCGGTCGCCGTCGGCGGAGGCGGGCTGGTGGCCGGGGTGCGCCTGGGCTCGGGCGACCGGCGCGTGGTCGGAGTGGAGCCGCGCGGCTGCCAGAGCCTGCACTCCGCGCTCGCCGCGGGCCACCCCGTCCAGGGCCCCGTGGACTCCGTGGCCTCCTCCGCCCTGGGCGCGGCCACCCTGGGCGAGGTGCCCTTCGAGGTCCTGCGCGCGCACCCGGTGACGACCGCGCTGGTCGGCGACGACCAGATCCTCGCCGCCCAGGACCGGCTGTGGGAGGAGTTCCGGATCGCCACCGAACCGGCCGCCGCCGTGCCCTTCGCCGCCTGGCTGGCGGGCCTGGTGCCCGGCGAGCGCCCCTGCCTGGTCGTGTGCGGCGCCAACGCCGAGTGGCGCCGCGCGGGCTGAACCGCGCTCGGGCCGGTGCTGCGGCGGGCGCTACCGTCCCCACCTGGGCCGATGCCCGCCGCCGTGCCCGGTGGGTGACACAGGGCACTCCGTGCACCCCGACGCGGTGGTTACCGGCCGGTCGCCCTTACATTGGTGTGCGTCATCCACCGACCCAGTGAGGGAGAACACGTGCTCTACGGTGCGTTGCGGCAGACCGCGGCGGTGCTCGCCCGGACCCTGTGCCGCCCGACCATCGAGGGCCGTGAGAACGTCCCTGCCCGCGGCGCCGTCCTGCTGGCCAGCAACCACCTGTCGTTCGTCGACAGCGTGGTCATCCCGCTCTCGGTCACGCACCGGCGGGTGCGCTTCCTGGCCAAGAGCGACTACTTCGAGGGCACCGGCCTCAAGGGCCGGGTCACGCGGACCGTGTTCGGCTCACTGGGCGCGATGCCGGTGCAGCGCGGCAACGCGCGGGACGCGCTGATGTCGCTGGAGATGATGCTCGACCGGCTGCGCGAGGGCGAGGCGTGCGTGGTCTACCCCGAGGGCACGCGGTCCCGGGACGGGCGCCTGTACCGGGGGCGCACCGGCGTGGCCCACCTGGCCCTGGAGTCCAAGGCGCCGGTCGTACCGGTGGCGGTCTCGGGCACGCAGCGGGTCCAGCCGATCGGCGCGTCGATGCCGCGGCCGCACCCGTTCACGGTGCGCTTCGGTGAGCCGCTGGACTTCTCCACGGGCTACGACCACCTGGCCCCGGGCAAGGCGCGCCGGGAGATCACCGACCGCGTCATGGACGCCATCCACGGCCTGTCCGGCCAGGAGCGCGCGCACGAGTACAACACCTACACCACCGAGGAGTAGGCGCCGGCGGCCCGCGTCACGCGCGCCGACCGCGCAGAACCGGGAGCCCCCGACTCCGGGTCCGTACCCGCGTCGGCGCGGCCGGAGCGGGGCCGGGCGCCGCCTGGACTACCCTGCCCCCATGCGCGTGCTCCTGCTGTCCGACACCCACATCCCCCGCCGTGCCCGCGACCTCCCCGAATCCGTGTGGACGGAGGTCGACCGCGCCGACGCGGTCGTGCACGCGGGCGACTGGTGCGACGCCGAGAGCCTGGACCGCCTGGCGGCCCGCGCCCGCCGCCTGGTCGCCGTGTACGGCAACAACGACGGCCCGGAACTGCGCGCGCGGCTGCCCGAGATCGCCCGCGCCACGCTCGGCGGGGTGCGCTTCGCCGTGGTGCACGAGACCGGAGCCACCCGGGGGCGGGAGAAGCGGTGCGAGCGGCGCTTCGGCGACAGCGACGTCCTGGTGTTCGGGCACTCCCACATCCCCTGGGACACCAGCACGCCCTCGGGTCTGCGTCTGCTCAATCCCGGCTCGCCCACCGACCGGCGCCGCCAACCGCACCACACGTTCATGACGCTGGAGGCCGCCGACGGCGAGGTGCGCGAGGTCCGGCTGCACGAGCTGCCCTGAGCGCGGCGCTTCTCGGCTCCGCCCCCGACGGGTGCCCGGAGCCGCCTCAGGCGCCTCCGAGGTCACGGTCGCACCAATCGCGCGGCGGAGACTTGCCTTGCGGCGCCAGATCGTAAAGGTTCTCTCCTAAGCTCATGCTGACAGTCGCACACGGTGCCGACCCGGTCACGAGGCCGCGGCGCGGCCGGTGCGACGGAGGCCGGAAGGAGCCATCTTGGCGCACGCACGCCGGACCCGCCCCGCGAGCCGCGGAGCCGTCCGGATCCCCCGTACCACCGCCTGCCGCGGCGCGCTGGCCGCCGCGGTCGCGCTGTGCCTGCTGCACACGCCGCACGCCGCCGCCTCGGCGGTGGCGATCCCCGAGGAACCCGCGCCCCGGCCCTGCCGGGTCGACGACCAGGCCCCGCCCAAACGGCAGTTGCGGGCGGAGTGGATCGCCGGGGTGCACAACATCGACTGGCCGAGCGAGCCGGGGCTCAGCCCCGCGCAGCAGCGCGCCGAGCTCACCGAGCTCTACGACCAGGCCCGGGACGACGGCCTCAACGCGGTGTTCGTGCAGATCCGGCCCACCGCCGACGCGTTCTGGCCCTCGCCCCACGAACCGTGGTCGGAGTGGCTCACCGGCGAGCAGGGCCGCGACCCCGGCTACGACCCGCTGGCGTTCGCCGTGGCCGAGGCGCACGAGCGCAACCTGGAGTTCCACGGCTGGTTCAACCCCTACCGCGTGGCCATGCACGACGACCCCTCGCGGCTGGCCGCGGACCACCCGGCCCGGCTCCACCCGGACTGGGTATTCGACTACGGGGGCCGGCTCTACTACGACCCGGGCGTGCCCGAGGTCCGCGCCTTCGTCATCGAGGCGATGATGGACGCGGTCGAGAACTACGACCTGGACGGCGTGCACTTCGACGACTACTTCTACCCCTATCCCGTGGCGGGGCAGGAGATCCCCGACCAGGACACCTTCGCCGAGTACGGCGGCGGGACCGACGACATCGGCGACTGGCGGCGCCGGAACGTCGACCGCCTGGTCCAGGAGATGGACGAGGCCGTGCACGACGCGAAGCCGCACGTGAAGTTCGGGGTCAGCCCCTTCGGGATCTGGCGCAACGCCGACAGCGACCCGGCGGGCTCGGACACCAGCGGCTTCGAGTCCTACGACGGCATCTACGCCGACAGCCGGCGGTGGGTGTCCCAGGGCTGGGTGGACTACATCAACCCCCAGGTCTACTGGGAGATCGGCCTGCCCGTGGCCGACTACGCGGTGCTCGTGCCCTGGTGGGAGGACGTCGTGGCCGACACCGACGTGCAGCTCTACGTCGGCCAGGCCGCCTACAAGGCGGGCAACGACGGCGCGTGGTCCGACCCGTCCGAACTCGCCCGGCACCTGGAGTTCAACCGGGACCACCCCGGGGTGGACGGCGACGTGTACTTCAGCGCGACGTCGCTGCGCACCAACGCCAGGCGGGCCATGGACGCGGTGGTCGCCGAGCACTACGCGCACCCCGCGCTGATCCCGGTCAAGGCGGACCTGGGCGGGGCCGCGCCCGCGGCGCCCGTGGTCTCGCGGGCCGAGCGCGGCGAGGACGGCACCCGACTGACGATCCGCCCCCGGCCGGGCGAGGAGCCCGCGTACTACGCGGTGTACGCGATGGAGGGGCGGCCGGAACCGGGCTCGGTGCCGTGCCGGATCGATGACCCGCGCCACCTGCTCGGCACCGTGCGCGCCGACGGGGACCGCCCCACGGTGTTCACCGCACCGGCCCGCGAGGGGGCGTGGACCTACTACGCGACCGCTCTGGACCGGCTGCACCACGAGAGCCCGCCCGGCAACCCACGGCACACGCCCTGAGGCACCCGGGTCCGTAGGTCCGCCGCTGCCAGGCCCGGGATCCGCGCGTGCGGCGCGCGGACCCGGGCGGCTCAGCAGCGGTCGCGCAGTTCGGCGACGCCCTCGCCCGTGAGGTCGTCGCAGTAGGCCGCGCGTCCGGTCATCGCCATGATCAGCGCCAGTGTCGGTCCCTTCACCTCGGGGCCCGACCCGGTCTCGAAGGGTCCGTCGGTCGCTCTCAGGCGCAGGCCGCCGATGCGGCCCTTGGCCACGACCACCTGGTCGGTCCCCCGGTGGTACTCCGCCACCCGGGTCAGGACCTCGATGGGGTGGTTCCGCTCGATGCCCAGGGGCCGGCGGATGTCCTGGGCGTGCACGACGGTCTCGGCGAGCCACGTCACCACCGACCCCATCGGCGCGGTCGTGCTCGTGACGACCCGCTCGAACCGCGCGAGTGTCTCCTGGGGCGTGTCGCCCAGGTGCTCGGCCAGCCGCATCGCCACCTGCCGGTCGAAGTCGAACCGGCAGCGGACCACCCCGGCCATCCAGCGCCAGAAACCGAGGCTCGCGCCCGCGGTCATGTGCGCGAGGACCTCGCGCACGCTCAGTCCCTCGCACAGCGAGGGCGTCCGCCACCGCTCGTCGTCGAGTCCGGCCAGGTCGGCCGCCAGCGCCGCCCGTTCGGCGTGCACCGTCTCCCAGAGTGGATCCATGGTGCGAGCCTAGGGAGCGGCACCGACACTTCGGCCGATCAGCGCGCGTACTCCTGCCGGATCCGGTCGGCGAAGCGCGCGAAGTCGGCGCCGTGCAGGAACGCGGAGCGCATCGTGCCGTGGTCGGCCACGCCCTTGCCCGCGATGTCGAAGGCCGTGCCGTGGTCGACCGAGGTCCGCAGGACGGGCAGGCCGACGGTCACCGAGATGGTCCCGTCGAAGTCGTAGGTCTTGGCCGCGATGTGGCCCTGGTCGTGGTATTGGGAGAGGACACCGTCGTAGTGGCCGGTGAGCAGGCGGTGGAACACGGAGTCGGCCGGGACCGGGCCGACCACGTCGGCGCCGGTGGCGCGCATCCGCTCGACCGCCGGGGCCAGGTGGCGGATCTCCTCGTCGCCGAAGGCGCCGTTCTCGCCCCCGTGCGGGTTGATCGCGGCGACCGCGAGGGTGGGTTCGTCGTGGCCGAAGACCCGCAGCGCCGTCAGCGCCTCGGAGATCGCCTCGACCTGCTGGTCGGCGTCGATCCGGTCCAGGGCGCCGCGCAGCGACACGTGCCGGGTCGCGAAGAAGATCTTCTTGCCGCGCACGACGAACATCGTGTTCTGCCGGGTGGCCCCGGTCAGGGCGCCCAGCATCTCGGTGTGCCCCAGGTGGGGGCTGCCGGCGGCCCAGATCGCCTCCTTGTTGATGGGCCCGGTGACGATGCCGGCGACGCGGCCGGCCATGGCGGCCTCGGTGGCGGCCTCGATCGCGCGGACCGCCGCGGCGCCCGCCCGCGCGTCCACCGCGCCCCAGGGCAGCTCCGCCGCGCCGAGCACCTCGATGTCCAGGCAGTCGATGACGCCCTCCTCCTCGGGGGGCAGGTCCCAGGAGTGCACCGCGCGCACACGCGTGTCCAGGCCCAGGACCGCCGCCGCCCGGCGCAGCACCGCCGGGTCGGCCACCACCACCCCGCGGGCCGGCGCGGTCACGGCGACCTCCGCCAGCGTGCGCACGGTGATCTCCGGGCCGATGCCGACGGGGTCGCCCACGGTGACGGCCAGGATCGGGCGTTCAGTCATCTTCTCTCCCTTGGTGCGGGACGCGGGCGGTGACCGCGCGTCTGCTGTCGTGGACCGCCTCGCGCAGCCGGGCGAGGCAGTGGGCGAGCGTGCCGTCGTCACCGACGAGTCCGCCCTTGGTGATGATCGGGGCGCCGTCCAGGGGGCTGCCGTCGAGCCGCCCGTACACGGCCAGCGGCACGAGTTCGCCGCCCACGTCAAGGGCGCGCACGCCCAGGGCGGCCAGGACCGCGGAGGTCACGTCGCCGCCGCTGGTGAACAGGGCGCTGGGGGCACTCTCCGCCACGGCCTTGGCGACCAGGTCGGCGAGTCGGGCGGGCAGGGCGCGGCGCAGGTCGGCGGGGATGCGGACGACGTCGCTCGCGGAGGCGCACGTGCGCACGACCACCGTCCCGGGAAAGCGGTGCTCGGCCAGCGCGCGGGCCAGGATCGGCACGGTCGCGGCGCGGTAGGCGGGGTCCTCGGCGCACCGGAGGGGGTCGACGTCGACGAAGCGCGCGGTGGAGTCCCGGGCGACGGTGTCGAGCTGGCGCCGGGTCAGCTCGGTGGCGCTGCCCACGACCGCCAGCAGCGGGCCGGGGTCCGGTGCGCGTCCGCGCAGGCCGAGTTCGCGTGCGAGGAAGGCCCCGCACGGTCCGGGGTCGGCCGCGACCCACACGGTGCCGTCGCGCCGGTGGACCTCGGCGGCGGCGCGGGCGAGGTCGGCCAGGTGCTCCTCGGTGACCGCGTCGCACAGCACGACCGGTTCGTCGCCGGCGGCGAGCGCGTCGGCCAGGCCGGGCCCGGTGACCGCGCCGATCGGCACGTGCCGCACCGCCAGGGAGGTCTGCTCGGCGAGGATGTCGGCGACCACGCCGGTGCGCATCGGGTTGAGCGGGTCGAGGGCGAGCTGGGTGCGCTCCAGCGGGACGCCGTCGAGCAGTTGGACACCGTCCGCGGTGATCCGCCCGGAGGCGGGGTGGGCGGGGGCGAACAGGACACGGACCTCCCGTCCGGCCGGGACCCGCTCGCGCACCGCCCGCCAGGCCGCCTCCAGTTCGGCGCCCACGTTGCCGCGCAGCGTGGTGTCGGTGCGCTTGACGACGAGGTCGACCGGCCACAGCCCGCGGACGGTGGAGTCGACGAGCGCGGCGGCGCGGGCGGCGTCGAGGTGGCGGCTGTCGAGGTCGGCCACCACCGCGTCGTAGACCTCGGCCGCCTCGGCGGCGTGGGCGGCGTCCACCGAGGCCACGCGCATGCCGTCGTGGGCGAAGCGCGCCCCGGTGGCGTTCGCCCCGGTCAGGTCGTCGGCCAGGACGAGGATCCGTGCCATGGTCTCCCCCTATCCCAGGACCAGCGCGGCGACGCCCAGCAGCGGCAGGCTGGCCACCCACAGCAGGGTGGTCATCCCACTCCACATCTTCATGGCGGCGGCGCCGGACAGTCCGGTGAAACGCGTGACGACCCAGAAGTAGGAGTCGCTGACGTAGGAGAAGACGAACGATCCTGCGCACGCGGAGGCCACCGCGAGCGCGGGGTCCACGCCGGCCGAGTGCACGATGGGCGCGCTCAGGGTGGCCGCGGTGATGATGGCGACCGTCCCCGATCCCTGGGCCAGTCGGACGAAGGTCGCGATGGCGAAGGGCAGCACGAACATGGGCACCGGCCAGCCCGAGACGGCGTCGGCCAGGGCGTCGCCGACGCCGGACTGGCGCAGGACCTCGCCGAAGGCGCCGCCCGCGCCGGTGATGAAGACGATCATGCCGGCCGAGGCGGCGGCCGCGGTGAGCCAGCCGACGACCTCGCGGCGTCCGGTGCCGCGGCGCGGCAGGGCGTAGACGGCGATCACCAGGCCGATGAGCAGGGCGATGGCGGGTGTGCCGACGAAACCGAAGACGTCGGCGAGCACGGTCCCCTCGGCGACGGCGGCGGTGACGGTGTTGCCGACGATCAGCAGCAGCGGCAGGACGAGCGGGAGGGCGGCGGCCAGGGCGCTCACACCGGGGTCCGCGGGCTCCTGGTCGATGCGTCGGGCGGGGGCGGGGGCGCTGTCCGCGTCGCCGTCCGTACCGTCGGTGCCGGTCGCGGCGCCTGCGGTGTGTCCGGCGGACACGGCCTCGGGGACGAGTTCGTGCTCGACCTCGGCTTCGAGGCGGGGACCCATGTAGCGGGCGTAGGCCACGACGACGGGGATGAGCACGACCGCCATGACCCCGCCGACCAGGACGGTGGTGCCCAGGTCGGCGCCGAGCAGTCCGACCGCGGCCAGCGGACCGGGCGTGGGCGGGACCAGGTGGTGGGTCACGGCCAGGCCGCCCGCGAGCGCCAGGCTCATGGTCACGAGCGGGCGGCCGTAGCGGCGTGCCAGCGACCGGGCGAGGGGGTGCAGGATGACGAAGCCGGAGTCGCAGAAGACGGGCACGGACACGACCGCGCCGGTGGCGGTCATCGCCACGTCCTCACGGCCCTTGCCGGCCATGCGGACGAACGCCTTGGCCAGGGCGTCGGCGCCGCCGCTGCGCTCCAGGACGGTGCCGATCATCACCCCCAGGGCGATGACGATACCGATGCCCGCCAGCGTGCCACCGAAGCCGGTGGTGATGTGCTCGATGAGGTCGGCCGGGGCCACGCCCGCCACGGAGCCGGTGACCAGGGCCCCGGCGAGGAGTCCGACGAACGCGTCCAGCCGGGTCCACAGGATGACCGCCACGACGACGGCGACGCCCAGCAGGAGTGCGGCGAGGAGCTGTACTTCCATGACATGACCTTTCGGGGGGATCACTCCGGCGCGGTGCCCTCGGCGGCCGGAACGAGGTGGGGGGTGCACGACGGGTCGGCCTCCAGGGCGGCCAGGGCCGCCGGGTCGAGCGCGTCGTCGGTGATGAGCCCGTAGGGGCCGGGGACGACCGCCCAGTAGGGGTCGTCGTCGCGGCCGACCTTGGTGGAGTCGGCGACCACGACGACCCGCCGGGCGCTGCGCATCTGCAGCTCCTTGGCGGCGGCGATCTCAGGGCTGGGGCAGTTGACGCCGCGGCCGGGCACGAGGCCGTCGGCGCCGATGAAGGCGATGTCGGCGGTGAGCCGGTCCAGGACCCCGTGGGCGTAGTCGCCCACGATGGAGCCGCGGGGGCGGCGCACACGCCCGCCGACCACGATGAGCTCGATGCCCTCGGCGTCGTGCAGGGCCGTCATGGGGCCCACGCCGGCGGTGACCACAGTGGGTCCGAAGCGCCGGGCCAGGCGCTCGGCGACGAACGTGGTGGTGCTGCCGGCGTCGAGCAGGACGACGTGGTCGTCCTCGACCAGGGCGTCCGCGCGGTCGGCGATCCGCCGTTTGGCGGCGGCGTTGCGCAGCCCCTTCTGGCTCCAGGAGAGTTCGCCGCCCGCGGGTGCGGGGACGGCTCCGCCGTGGGTGCGCACCACGCGGCCGGCCTTCTCCAGCTCGCTGAGGCCGCGGCGCACGGTGGAGGGACTGATGCCGAGTTCCCGGGCGAGGTCCTCGACGCGCTGGACGCCGTCGGTGACGGCGTCCAGCAGTCCCTGATGTCGCATGTCCGCTCCTCTGCTCGCTTCACGCATGTAACGCAGCTCATAGTGCTCTTTATGAGCAGGGAACACAAGACATGGAATGAAATCTGCGCGAAATGAGCAGTCGCCACGCGGGAGTCCCGGCCGTCCCGGACCCGCTGCCTCGGTGACGCCGTTCACCGCGGGGACGTGTGCCGGCCGCCGTCCCCGGTTAGGGTGGGGGCGCCAGGCAACACAGCGGTCACACAGCGGGGAGCCGCCCATGCGCCGTCAGTTCGTCAACGACCCCGAGGACGTGGTGCCCGAGGCCCTGGAGGGCTTCGCGGCCGCATGGCCCCGCCACGTCACGTGGAACCGCGAGCCGAGCTACGTGCTGCGCGCTGAACCCGCCACGGACAAGGTGGCGGTGCTCTCCGGCGGCGGTTCCGGCCACGAGCCGCTGCACGTGGGCTTCGTGGGCCGGGGCATGCTGGACGCCGCGGTGCCGGGCGCGGTCTTCGCCTCCCCCACCGCCATGCAGATCCGCGCCGCCTCGCTGGCCGCCGACACCGGCCGCGGGGTCCTGCACGTGGTCAAGAACTACACCGGCGACGTGCTCAACTTCCGCATCGCCGGAGAGCTGCTGGCCGATGAGGGCGTGCGCAGCGACATCGTCCTGGTCGACGACGACCTGGCCACCGACACCGACGACCCGGACGGGCCCGGACGGCGCGGGACCGCGGCGGTCGTGGCCGTGGAGAAGGTCTGCGGAGCCGCCGCCGAGCGCGGCGCGGATCTGCCGGAACTGGTGAAGCTCGGGCGCCGTGTGGTCGCGGGCAGCCGCACGCTGAGCGTGGCCCTGGCGGCCGGAGCGCACCCCGGGCAGTCCCGTCCCTCCTTCGAACTGCCGGAGGACCGGATCGAGTTCGGCGTCGGCATCCACGGCGAGCGGGCCCGGGAGCGGCGCGCCTTCGGACCCCGCCGCGCGCTCGTCCCCGACATGGCCGCTCCGCTCCTGCGTGACCTGGACCTGAGCCGCGGCGACCGGGTGGCCGTGATCGTCAACGGCCTGGGCGCCACCCACGACCTGGAGCTGTACGGCCTGTTCGGCGAGGTGGGGAAGCTGCTGGAGGAGGCCGGGATCAGTGTCGCCCGCTCCCTGGTGGGCTCCTACGTCACGTCCCTGGACATGGCGGGCTGCTCGGTGACGCTGGTGCGCGCCGACGACGAGTTCCTGGACCTGTGGGACGCGCCCGTGTCCACGCCCGCCCTCACCTGGTGACCAGCCACGACCCCGGGAGATCCGCTATGGCCGACCAGATCAGCCCCGCCCACGCCGACCTGTGGGTCCGCGGCTTCGCCGCCGCGATCACCGATGCCGACGACCACCTGACCGACCTCGACCGCCGCAGCGGCGACGGCGACTTCGGCACGAACATGGTCACGGGCCTGCGCCGGGCGCTGGCCGCCCTGCCCGAGGACCCCGACTCCCCCGGCGCGCCCTTCCAGGCGCTCAGCGACACCTTCCTGTCGCACAGCGGCGGGACCAGCGGGCCGCTGTTCGGGATGTGGTTCCGCGACTTCGCCAAGGCGGGCAACGGCACGCCCGCCCTGACCCTGGCCGGGGTGGCCGAGGCCGCGGAGCGGGGGTGGGCCACCGTGACCCGGCTGGGTTCGGCCAAGGTCGGCGACCGCACGATGGTCGACGCGATCGCCCCGGCCGCCGAGTCCCTGGGGCGGTCGGCGGCCGAGGGGCGCAGCCTGGAGGAAGGGCTGAGGAAGGCCGCGGAGGCGGCCGAGTCCGGGGCCCAGGGCACCAGCGAACTCCTGGGCCGCAAGGGGCGCACCAGTTACGTCGGTGACGCCGCGCTGGGGGCGCCCGACCCCGGCGCCGTCGCGATCGGGCTGTTCTTCCGTGCCGCGCACGCGAGCGTGACGCAGGGGGCGGACGGGGCGGACGAGGCGAACGGGCCCGGGTAGCCGAACCCGAACGGCCCCGGGCGGGGCCGGGCCACATCGGCCCCAGGCGGGGTCAGTAGCCGAGGCGGGCGCGCAGTGCCGTGAGCTCGTGCGAGGACTCCACCGCCCGGTCGGCGTCGGCGGTGGCCACGGACTGCACCAGGGCGTCGGCCACGACGATGCCGGTCAGCGCCTCGGCTGTCATGCCGGTGGGGGTGTGGGGCGCCGCGAGCACGGCGTCGACGCGGTCGCTGAGCTCGTCGGCGAGTTCGTCGGTGACCAGGACGGAGGACGCACCGACCTGGCGGGCGCGTTCGAGCAGGACCTCCACCTCGGGCAGGACCCGTCCGGGCGCGAAGACCACGACGGCGTCGCCGCGGTCCAGGCGCAGGAGGTCGTCGGCCAGGCGGAAGCCGTCGGTGTCCACGTGCCGGGCGCGGGCGCCGATCCGGTTGAGCCGCACGGTCAGGTGCTCGGCGGCGATGCGTGAGGCACCCACACCGTAGGCCGCCGCCTCGCGGGCGCCGGCCAGGATCTCCACGGCGCGCTCGAGGTCCTCGGGCGCGCCCGCGCTGCGCACGTGTTCGACGCGTTCGCGCGCCTCGTCGGCCACGCGTTCCCAGATCGCGGCGAAGTCGCCGCCCATGCGGCCGATGCGGTCGCGCAGCCGCACCTCGGGGGCGACATCGGAGGTGAACGAGGCGGCGATCTGCTGTTTGAGGGCGGGCAGGCCGTCGTAGCCGAGCCGACGGAGCGTGCGGATGACGCTGGCGTTGCTCGTCCCGCTGGCGGCGCCGAGTTCCTGTGCGTTGGCGTAGAGGAGCTGCGCGGCGGAGTAGGAGGTCAGGAGCCGGCACACGGACTTCTCCGCGGGCGAGAGGCTGTCCCAGTGCGTGCGCACGCCCGCGCGGAGCCGTTCGAGGCCGGACTCGCTTGAAATATCCGTTACGTCTCTTGACTGTGGCGTACTACTCATTACACTCCTGAAGGAAACAGTCAGTTCAACATCGCGCGATCTCGTAATGGATGTTACGCGACGCGCTCCGGGGGTCACCACAGCATGGGCGCACCACACACACCTTCCACCGGCCTCCCACTCGTCGAGGTCTCCGGCGGCCCGCACGAGCGGGGGCTGGCCCACGGGTCGGCGGCCCAGCCGCAGATCCGGGCCGCGCTGGAGTTCTACGAACGCGCCTTCGACCAGCAGACCGGCCTGAGCTGGGGCGGCGTCCTGGACCGCGCCCGCGGCTGGCTTCCCGCCTGCCGCGACTTCGACGCCGACCTCGTCACGGAGATGGCGGGCATCGCCGAGGGCGCGGGCGTGGACCCCCTCGACGTCCTGGCCCTGAACGTGCGCGGCGAGATCATCTACGACTCCACGTTCAACGGCATGGCCACCGACACCGCCACCGACGAGCGCGACGCCGCCGACGGCTGCACCTCCTTCGCCCTCGCCGAGGGCGCCACCGGCGACGGCCACGTCTACGCGGGCCAGAACTGGGACTGGCGGCACGGCACCAAGGACACCGTCGTGATGCTGCGCGTGGTCCAGCCGCCCCGGCCGACGCTCGTCATGCAGGTCGAGGCGGGACAGGTGGGCCGGCACGGCGCCAACTCCGCCGGGATCGCCCTGAACGCCAACGGACTCGGCGGCCGCTTCGGCGCGGTCACGGGCATCCCCCAGACCCTCATCCGCCGCCGCGTGCTCGACTCCGCCCGCCTGACCGACGCCCTGGACGTCCTGCTGCGCACCCGCGCCCACATCGCCAGCAACGCGCTGCTGACCCACCGCTCCGGCTACGCGATCGACGTCGAGACCACGCCCGGGCCCTGCCAGTGGATGTACCCCGACGACGAGGGCCTGCTCGTGCACGGCAACCACTACCAGGCCGGGGTCCCGCCACAGCTCGCCGACGACTACCGGCCCATCTCCTCGGACTCGCTCGTGCGGGTGCCCCGTGCCCGCCGCGGCCTGCGGGCCGTGCGCCGCGCCCACACCACCGACGCGGTCCGCAAGTCGGTGCGCGAGGCCATGTCCGACCACCTCGGCCACCCCGAGTCCCTGTGCACCCACCCCGACCCGGCCGCTCCCGAGGTCCGGCAGTGGGCCACCGTGCTCTCCAGCCTGGTCGACCTGACCAGCGGCGAGTACCTCGTCGCCGCGGGCAACCCCTGCGAGCACGACTTCACGCCCGTGCCCTGGAACCTCTACGACGGCCCCGGCGGCGACCGCTGACCCGGGCCCATCCCCCGAACACCATCCCCTGGAGACCCACCGTGAAAGACAGACGCAGCGGACCTCCGGCGGCCCTGGCCGCCGCGGGCCTGCTCCTGGCATCGACCGCCTGTGCGGCGGCACCCGTCCAGACGACGCTGGAGCAGAGCCCCACCACCGCGGCGCCCGCCGGCGCCCTGGACACCGTGACCTGGATGCTTCCCGAGGAGCCGGGCACGCTCGACCTCGACGGCGAGGGCGGGACCGCGCAGAACACCGTCATGGCCAACACCTGTGAGCGGCTGATGCGCATGACGCCCGAGCTGGGCGCCGTTCCGCACCTGGCCGAGGAGGCGGGCTGGGAGGGCGACGACGCCGTCGTGCTGCGCCTGAACCGCGCCGCGACCTTCCGCGACGGCACGCCCATCACCGCCGACGACGTCGTGTGGAGCATGGAGCGGCACGCAGCCGAGGGGGCCTCCGAAGCCGACGAGTACGCCAACGTCGAGTCCATCGACAAGACCGGCGAGTACGAGGTCACCGTGCGCATGGCCCAGGCCGACGCCGTGTTCCTGCCCGCCATGGCGGGGAACGGCGGCATCGTCTACGACCGGCGCGTCATCGAGGCCGACGGTGACGCCTACGGCACCCCCGACGGCTCCGACGCCTGCACCGGCCCCTACCGCCTGGCGGAGTGGCGCTCCGGTACGCAGGTGATCCTGGAGCGCGACGAGGGCTACTGGAACCCCGAGGGCGCCGCCACCACCGACCGGGTGGTCTTCCGCTGGGCCGAGCAGAGCGCCGTGGTCAACATGCTCGCCACCGGTGAGGCCGACGGCGCCTACCTGGACACCGCTGCGGCCGCCGTGCCGCTGCTGCGCGACGAGACCGTCCAGGTCTTCCAGGGGCCCTCCACCAACGTGTGGTCGCTCATCACCACCGAGCGCGGCGGCCTGGCCGACCCGCGCCTGCGGCGCGCCCTGTCGCTGGCCCTGGAGCGCGACGGGATCGCCCGCGCCGCGTTCGGCGGCCTGGCCGAACCGTGGTCGACGCCGCTCGGCCCGGGCGGCTGGGGCTACGAGACCGCACGCTTCCGACAGGCCTACGACGCGATCGAGGGGGCGCCCGCGAGCCCGGCCGGGCAGGACCTCGAACGCGCCCGCGCCCTGGTGGCGTCGGCGGGTGCCCCCGAGGAGCCGATCGTCGTGGCGAGCGACGGCGAACCGGCACGCACGGTCATCGCCAACGCCGTCGTCGACGCGGCTCGCACGATCGGTCTGGAGGCCGAGATCCGCACGGTTCCGCGCCAGCAGTACGGCAGCTTCTACGTGGACGCCGACCTGCGCTCGCAGGTCGACCTGTTCGCCGACGAGTACTGGATCTCCAAGAACGACCCGGTCGGCTTCTATAAGAACGGGGCCTCCGACGCCGGGGTGAACTACTCCGGTTTCACCGACCCCGACTACGACGAGCTGGTCAAGGACGCCCAGGCCGCCACCGACGACGCCGAGCGCGCCGAACTCGCGGTGGAGCTGGAGCGCCGCTGGAGCGAGGCCATGGTGTGGATCCCCGTCGTCCAGGTGCCCACCACGCTCGCGATGGGCTCCCACGTGACGGGCGCTCCGGCCTCGGCCGCCTTCCTGTCCGGCCCCTGGGCCGCGGGCCTGGGCGCGCGTGAGGAGGGAGAGCGATGATCGCGCACGCGCTGCGCCGGCTCCTGGGCATGGTCTTCACCCTGGCGGTGAGCTCCCTGCTGATCTTCGGCGCCATGTACGCCGCCCCGGGCGACCCCGTGTCGTTCCTGGTGGGCGACCCGGAGAACGTCACACCCGAACGGGTGGCCGCCGTGCGCGCCGCCTACCACCTGGACGAGCCGCTGATCGTGCAGTACGGGCTGTGGGCGGCCGGGGCCGTGACCGGCGACCTGGGAACCTCGTTCCAGTACAACTCCGCGGTGGGCGACCTCATCCTGACCCGCCTGCCCGCCACCCTGGCCCTGGTCGGCTACGCCTGCGTGCTGTTCACGGTGTTCGGCGTCGCCCTGGGCGCGCTGGCCGCCGTGCGTCGCGGCGGGCGCACCGACTCCGCGGTCACCGCGGGCACCACCCTGGCCGCGTCCATCCCCTCGTTCGTCCTGGCGATCGCCCTGATCTCGCTGTTCGGCGTCCAACTGGGCTGGTTCCCGGTGGCCGGACTGGGCGAGGGCCTGCTCGGCCGCCTGCACCACCTGACGCTGCCCGCGATCGCGCTGTCACTGGGCTCGCTGGCCATCGTCGCCCGGGTCACCCGCCAGACGATGGCCGAACAGCTCGATCTGGAACACGTGACCGCCGCGCGCGCCTCGGGCATCGGCGAGGGCCACGTCGTACGCCGCCACGTCCTGCGCAATGCCCTGGGGCCGGTGGTCACCATGTGCGGTCTGGTGACCGCGAGCATGCTGGGCGGCACGGTGGCCATCGAGACGGTGTTCGGCATCAGCGGCATCGGTTCGCTGCTGGTGGGCGCCATCAACACCTTCGACTTCCCCGTGGTCCAGGCCGTCCTGCTGTACATGGTGATCGCCTACATGGTCGTCACGACCCTGATCGACCTCGTCCACCCGCTGCTCGACCCGCGGGTCCGCGCGCAAGGGAGCAGAGCATGACCGCGCCGACGACCACCATCGCCACCACCGCGGCGCCCACCGGCCGTCGCGCCCGCGCCGACCTGACCCTGTGGGCCGGCGCAGGCTTCCTCGCCCTGGTGGTGCTGGCCGCTCTGTTCGCCCCGCTGCTGGCCCCGCACGACCCCGACGCCATCGACTTCGCCGGGATCTGGACCCCGCCCGGGGCCGACCACTGGCTGGGCACCGACCAGATGGGCCGCGACCTGCTCTCCCGGGTGCTGTACGGCGCCCGCGAGGGCCTGCTCGGCCCGCTGGCGCTGCTCGCGCTCGCCTCCGTGCTGGGGGTGGGCGCGGGCACGCTGGCCGCGTGGCGGCGCGGCTGGGTCGACGCCGTCCTGGCCCGGGTCACCGACGTGATGTACGCCTTCCCGGGCCTGCTGTTCGTCGTGCTGGTCATCGCGGTGTTCGGCAGCGGCATGACCACGGCCGTGGTCGCGCTCGGCCTGGCGTTCACCCCGATCATCGCCAAGTTCACGCGCAGCGTCGCCCTGGCCGAGTGCGCCCGCCCCTACGTGGACGCCTACCGGGTGCAGGGCGTGAGCGGGCTGGTCATCTGTGTCCGCTACGTCATCCCGAACATGGCGCCCGCGCTGCTGGGCTACCTGGTGGTGCTGTTCGGCGAGGCCCTGATGGGCCTGGCCACGCTCAGCTTCCTGGGGTTCGGCGCACAGGCGCCCAGCTCGGAGTGGGGGCTGATGGTGCAAGAGGGCCGGTCCGCGCTCGTCCAGGGGGTCCTGTGGCCCTCGCTCGTCCCCGGCACCGCGATCGCACTGGTCGTGATCGCCTTCAACATCGTCGGGGTACGCCTCGCCGACCTGCTCAGTTCCCGGAGGTAGTCCCCATGCTCCTCGACATCGAGGACCTCACCGTCGACCTGCACGGCGCGGACACCCGCCGGCCGGTCCTGGACCAGGTGTCCCTGACCGTCGCGCCCGGCGAGGTGGTCGGGCTGGTGGGCGAGTCGGGGTCGGGCAAGTCCACGACCGCCCGCGCCGCCCTGCGCCTGCTCCCCGACGGCGCCACCGCCACCGGCCGCGCCACGGTCGCGGGGACCGACGTGCTCACGGCCGGCCCCGCCGCCCTGACCGATCTGCGCTCGCGCCGGGTGTCCATGGTCTTCCAGGACCCCCGGTCGGTGCTCAACCCGGTCCGCCGCATCGGTGACTTCCTCACCGAACGCCTGGTCCTGGCGCTCGGGGTGCCCCGGGCGCGTGCGATGGGACGCGCCCGCGCCCTGCTGGGCGAGGTCGGCCTGAACCGCCCGGAGGAGCGCCTGCGCCAGTTCCCGCACGAACTGTCCGGCGGCATGCTCCAGCGGGTGGTGCTGGCCGCCGCGCTGGCGACCGGGCCCGACCTGCTGCTCGCCGACGAGGCCACCAGCGCACTGGACGCCACCACCCAGGCCGAGGTGCTCTCGATCCTGCGCGACCTGCGGCGTGAACGCGACATGGGCGTCCTGTTCATCACCCACGACCTGCACCTGGCCGCGGCCTACTGCGACCGCGTGTACGTGATGTACGCGGGCCGGGTGGTGGAGGAGCGCACGGCCGGGGCGCTGTTCGCCGACCCCCGCCACCCCTACACGCGCGGGCTGCTGGCCTGCGCGCCCGGGCTGGACTCCGACCGCGAGCCCGAACCCATCCCCGGCGCGCCGCCGTCGCTGGCGACGGCCTTCACCGGCTGCCCGTTCGCGCCGCGCTGCCCGGAGGCCGAGGAGGCCTGCTCCACGTGGCGGCCCGAGGCACTGCCCCTGTCGGACGGCCGGGTGGCGTGCCGCCGCGCCGACCTGGGAGCCGTCACCGAGCAGCGGACGGAGGAGGTCCGATGAGCGCGGACGTACCGGCGCTGGCCGTGGACCGGCTGCGCACGACCTTCCCCATGGGCCGGGGCGAGCCGGACCTGGTGGCCGTCGACGACGTGTCCTTCACCCTGCCGGCCGGAGGCGCCCTGGGCGTGGTCGGCGAGTCCGGATCGGGCAAGAGCACCGTCGCCCGGATCCTGGTCGGGCTGACCCGCCCCGATGCTGGGGAGGTCCGCGTCGCGGGCCGCCTGCGCGAGGCGGGCGAGCGGGGCCGTGCGGCGCGGCTGCGCCGTGCCCGCGAGGTCCAGCTCGTCTTCCAGGACCCGTTGGAGTCGCTGGACCGCAGGCTCACCGCCGCCCAGTGCCTGCGCCACGTCCTGCGGCTGCACGGCGCCGACCGGCGGGAGGCGTCGCGGCGCGCGGCGGAACTGCTGGAACAGGTGGGCCTGGGCGAGCGGGAGGCGGGTGCCCGGCCGCACCGGCTCAGCGGCGGCCAGCGCCAGCGGCTCGCGATCGCCCGTGCCCTGGCCGCGGGCCCCTCGGTCCTGGTGCTGGACGAGGCGGTCGCGGCCCTGGACGTGTCCATCCAGGCGCAGATCCTGCGGCTGCTCGCCCGGATCCGGCGCGAGTCGGGGGTGGCGCTGCTGTTCGTCTCGCACGACCTGGCGGTGGTCCGCCAGATCGCCGATGACGTGCTGGTGATGTACAAGGGCGCGGTCGTGGAGCGCGGCGCCTGCGGCGACGTCCTGCGGCGGCCCGAGCACCCCTACACCCGGATGCTGGTCTCCAGCGTTCCGGGCCCGGGGTGGGACCCCTCGGAGGTGGTCCGGCTGCGCGCGGAGTTCGCCCGGGCGGGCGGGGCGCGGTGAGGGTCCGGCGGCGGTCACGCGCGGGCGCGGCCTCCGCCGGCCCGGGTCCGGGGCGGCCGGGGGACGAACACGGCCGCGGCCAACGGCACGGCGGCCATGACCAGCCACGCCGCCGGGCCGCCCCGGTCCACCAGCGCACCGGCGGGCATGCTCCCCAGCAGTACCGCCAGGCCCGACGCGGACGAGAGCGCGCCGGTGAACAGGCCGAGCCGGGCTCCGTCGACGAGGTCGGGGACCCACGCCCTGACCGTGGGCACGATGAGCACCTGGCCGAGGGTGAGGGCGGTGACGAACACGGCCGAGGGCAGCAGCCCGCCGGCCGCGGTGGTGGGCGTCAGCGCGGCCGCGCCGGCGAAGGCCAGGGCCAGGAGCAGGAGTCCGGCGCGCAGCACGGCCCGCCGCGACAGGCGGTCGCCGATCCAGCGCATCGCCGGCATCTGCACCAGGACGTAGAGAAGCGACCCCCACGCCAGCAGCCAGCCCAGCGCGGTCTGCGAACCGGTGGCGCGCTCCACCTCCTCGGGAAGGGCCAGGTAGAGCTGGTTGTAGGCCAGCAGGTATCCGCTGTAGGCCAGGCACAGCAGCAGGAAGGAGCGGTGGGCGAGCAGGGCGCGCACCCCCTCCCACGGCCGTCCCCGCCCGGCCGTGGCGCCGGTGCCGCCGCGCGACTCGGCGTGCGACCCGTCGTCCGGCCCGCCGCGCGATCCGCCGCCGGGCGCGTCCCGCGGCATCCACCGCAGGTGGGCGGCCAGCACGAGGGCGAAGACCGCGGCGCCCGCCAGGCACGCGGCCGAGAACCCGCCGAGCAGCAGCAGCGCGCCCAGGGGCGGGCCGACGAGCGTGCCCGCCTGTCCGGCGGCCGAGAACAGCGCGAGCACGCGCGTGCGCGGGGTACCGGTGGCCCGTTCGTGCCGCACGGCCTGGCGCGCGACCTCGGTCTCCACCGCCGGGGAGAACAGGGCGGCGGCGAAGCCGATGAGCAGCACCGCGGCGATGATCGCCCCCGTGCCCTGGGCCACGGCGAGCCAGGCGAACCCGGCCACGCGCAGCACGCAGCCGGTCAGTACGACCGGGCGCGGTCCGAACCGGTCGGTGAGCGCGCCGCCGACGACGAACAGCCCCTGCTGGCTGAAGGTGCGCAGGCCCAGGACCAGGCCGACCAGCCATCCGGCGAGGCCGATCGTTCCCGACAGGTGGGCGGCCAGGTAGGGCAGGACCACGAAGAAGCCGACGTTGAACGCCGCCTGCGAACCCACCAGGAGCCAGGTGAGGCGGCCGAGGCCGCGCAGGTCGTGCCCTGCCCCGCGCTCGCGCAGGGCGGTCGCGGTCACGGCGTCCTCGCGACCGGTCCGTGCCCCGGGTCCGGAGACGGCAGGGGCGCCGGGGCGGGCACGGCCGCCACCAGCGCCCGCGTGTAGGGGTGCTCGGGCTCGGCGCACACCCGGCGCGCGGGTCCCGACTCCACGATCCGCCCCTCGCGCAGGACGAGGGCGTCGTGGGCGACGTGCCGGACCAGGGCGAGGTCGTGGCAGATGAACAGATAGCCCAGCCCCAGGTCGTCCTGGAGGTCGGTGAGCAGGTTGAGCACGCCGGCGCGCACGGAGGCGTCCAGCGCGGAGACGGGTTCGTCCAGGACCAGGACCTCGGGCTCGCACGCCAGCGCGCGGGCGATGCCCACGCGCTGGCACTGGCCGCCGGAGAGTTCGTGCGGCAGCCGTGCCCCCAGGGCGGGGTCCAGGCCGACGCGTTCGAGCAGGGCGTCGACCCGGGCGGGCCCGGCGGCCCGGTCCCAGCGGCCTTGGACGCGCCATGGTTCGGCGACGGCGTCGCGCACGCGCAGACGCGGGCTGAGGGAGCCGTAGGGGTCCTGGAAGACGGGTTGGAGGGCGGGGCGCAGCGCGCGCAGGTCCCGCTCGGGCAGCGTGGTCAGCTCCCGTTCCCGGAAGCGGACGGACCCGGACTCGGGGCGCAGCAGGCCGGTGACCGCGGCGGCCGTGCTGGACTTGCCGGACCCGGACTCCCCCACCAGGGCCAGGGTGTGCCCGGCGCGCAGGTCGAAGGAGACGCCGTCCACGGCGAGGGCGACCGGGTTCCGGCCGGTTGCGGGGTAGCGCACGACCAGGTCGCGCACCCGCAGCAGCGGCTGGTCGTCGTCCATGGCGGTTCCCTCCGTGTGCGGTCGCGGGTGGTCCGGGCGGGCGCTCATGTCGCGGCCCGGGAGAACAGGGTGTGCGGGGGGATCGGGACATCCTGCCACCGGTGGCAGGAGACCAGGTGGCCGGACGCGCCGGTGGCGACGGGTTCGGGTGCGGCGGCGCGGCAGTGCGCGTCGGCCAGCGGGCAGCGCGGGGCGAACGCACAGCCCTGGGGCAGGGCCGCCGGGGAGGGCGGTGATCCGCCGATGGCGGGCAGGCGGCGGTCCCTGGCCTCCTCCGCGGGCACGGCGGCGACGAGTCCGGCCGTGTACGGGGCGCGGGGCGCGGTGAGCACCCGGCCCGCGGGACCGGACTCGACGTGGCGCCCGGCGTAGGCGACCACGACCCGGTCGGCGCGGCCGTGGACGACGGCGAGGTCGTGGGTGATGAGGACGAGTGCCGCTCCGGTCCGCCGGCGCAGGTCAGCCAGGAGGTCGAGGACGATCCCGCTGGTCCGCGGGTCCAGGGCGGTGGTGGGTTCGTCGGCGAAGACGACCTCGGGGTCATTGACCGTCGCCATGGCGATGACCGCGCGCTGGCGCATGCCGCCGGAGAACTCGTGCGGGTAGGCGCGGGCGCGCCGCGCGGCGTCGGGGATGCCGACCCGGTCCAGAGCGGCCACCGCGCGCTCGCGCGCCTGGGACGGGCTCAGGCGCCCATGCGCGCGCAGCGCCCGGACGAGCTGGGCGCCCACGGTGTGCACGGGGCTCAGGACGGAGAGCGCGTCCTGGGGGATGAGCGCGACGCGGCTCCCGCGGACGGCGCGCAGCTCGCGGGGGCGGGCTCCGAGGAGTTCCCGCTCGCCCAGGCGGACGCTGCCGGTCACGGTGGCGCCGTACGGCGCGGTGCCCAGGACGGCGCGGGCGGCCATCGACTTGCCGGCGCCGGACTCGCCGATGAGCGCGAGCGCCTCCCCGGGGCGGACGTCGAACGACAGTCCGCGGACGACGGGCAGCGCGCCGCCGCGCTCGCCGGGCAGGGTGACGCGCAGGTCGCGGACCGAGAGCAGGGGCTCGTTCACGGTGTCCGTCCTCGCTGGGTGTGGGACCGGGCGGGCAGGGTCGACAGGGAGACCGCGAAGGCGGCCAGGAGCAGGAGCATCGCGGTGGGGGCCAGGGCGGCCAGCGGCGCGCGTTCGACGTAGACCAGGGACTCCGACAGGCTCAGGCCCCATTCGGCCGAGGGCGGCTGGGCGCCCAGGCCGAGGAAGCCGAGGGAGGCCAGGGCCAGGGCGGTGGCGGGCAGGCGCAGGACGGCGTGGCGGGCGACGGGTCCGGCGACCGAGGGCAGCACGTGGTGCCACAGGATCCAGCGGGGGCCCGCGCCGATGGCGCGCTGGGCGCTGAGGTAGCCCGCGGCGCGGGTCTGCTGGACCAGCGCGGCGGCGTGCGCGGCCAGGGGCGGCCAGGAGACCAGGGCGATGGCGACGGAGGCGCCGAGGGTGCCGGGACCGAGGACGGCGACCACCAGGATGCCCGCGATCACCGGCGGCACGGCGTTGGCGGCCTCGGCGGCGCCGGAGGCCAGGGAGGGCGCGAAGCCGACCACGAGTGCGATCGCGAGGCTGATGGCGCACACCAGCGCGGCGACGCCCACGGTGTACACGGCGCCGTGGCCCAGGCGGGCCAGGACGTCGCGCCCCACGGCGTCGGTGCCCAGCGGGTGCGCCCAGGAGGGTGCCTGGAGGCGGTCGGCGACGGTGACGGTCAGGGCGTCGCGGGTCAGGCCCCACGCGGTGACGGTGAGCAGCAGGGCCGCGCACACGACGGGCACGGCGCGGCGGAGCAGGCCGGCGGGCGCGGTGGGCGGCGGGGCCAGGGACAGGGCGGCGTCGCGCAGGCTCCGGCCGAGGAGCCGGCGGTGCGCGACCTGGGCGAGCACTCCGGCGAGGGTGCCGAGCAGGACCAGGGCCAGCACGGATCCTTGGAGGACGGGCAGGTCCTGGGCCTGGGCGGCGCCCAGGGCGGTGCGGCCGATGCCGGGCACGGTGAAGATGGTCTCCACGGCGACCGCTCCCCCGGTCAGACCGACGGCGACCATGCCGAGCTGGGGCACGAGGGCGGGGGTGGCGCGGCGCAGCGCCGCCGCGGCGATCTGGGCGGGGGTGCAGCCGGCGGCGGTCCAGAGCCCGACCCAGCGTTCGGCGAACACCGCGGGCAGGGCGTCGTCGACGAGTCGGCCGAGCAGTCCGCCGCCCGGGATGCCCAGGGCCAGGGCGGGCAGGATGAGGTGTTGGGGCCCGCTCCAGCCGTAGGGGGGCAGCCATCCCAGCCACACCGCGAACACGAGCATGAGCACGATCGCGATGAGGAACTCGGGCAGGGCGGTGAGCGCCGCCGCCCCGGCTCCGGTGCCCGAGCCGCCCGGGCGCAGCGTTCCGCGTGCGCCGCGGACCAGGGTGGGGGCGCACAGCGCGGCGGCCAGTGGCAGGGCGACGGCCAGGGCCGCGGCCATGACGGTGAGGGAGACCCCGGTGGCCGCGACCACGGACGGCAGGACGGGTGTGCCCGAGATCCAGGAGGCGCCCAGGTCGCCGCGGAGCAGGCCGGCGAACCAGGAGCCGAGCAGCGCGAGGGGGCCGTCGGCGAGGCCGAGCTCGTCACGGATGGCGTCGAGCGCCTCCGCGGTGGGTTCCTGTTCGGCGGAGCGGGCCCGCAGCAGGGACAGGGCGGGGTCGCGGCCCGAGAGCCAGGGCAGCAGGCCGACGACGACCGTGATGAGGGCGAGCGCGGCCAGGCGCGTCAGCAGGGGTGCGGCCCGGCGGGCCCGTGCGGGGCGCCGCCGGGGCGGTGCGGCCGGGTTCATCGGTCCAGGTGGGTCTGCGGGGTGATGAGCAGGCGCTCGCGCGGGTCCTTGGCGGAGCCGACCACGTGGGTGGCGTCGCCCTGCAGGACGCGCTCGTGCAGCATCGGCAGGGCCGCGTCGGTGTCCAGGATCGCGGCCTCGGCGGCCAGGATCGCCGCACGCCGCTCCTCGCCGGTCGGGGCGCTCCCGGCCTCCTCCAGGGCGGCGTCGACGTCCTCGTCGCACAACTGGGCGATGTTGAAGGAGCCGTCGCAGGAGAAGTCGCTGGTCATGTAGGCGGCGGGGTCGCCGGAGTCCAGGACGGTGGCGCGGGAGAGGATGAAGGCGTCGAACTCCCCGGCCAGAGCGTCCTCCTCGATGTTGGCGTACTCGCGCACGACCTGCTCGACCTCGAACCCGGCGTCCTCCAGCTGCTGTTCGAGGACGGTGGCGACCTCGGGCAGCTCGGCGCGGTCGGTGAAGGTGGCCAGGGTGATGGGGGTGCCGTCGGGGTCGGCGGCCTCGACCGGGTCGGTGCGCTCGGGCCGTTCGGCGGCCCAGGGGATGGCCGGGCCCAGGAGTCCCTCGGCGACGTCGGCGCGTCCTTCGTAGACGCCGTCGACCAGGGCCTGGGCGTCGATGGCGTCCCGCACCGCGGCGCGCGTGCCGTGGTCGGTGAAGGGGCCCTGCTCGGTGTTGAGGTAGAGCGTGTTGGTCCGCGGCATGGGGACCTCGGTGAGGGTGTCCTCCTCCAGGAGGGCGGCCTGGGAGGTGGGCACGGACTCGACGATGTCGGCCTCGCCGGTGCGCAGGGCGGCGGCCCGCGCGGTGCCGTCGGGGACGAAGCTGACGTCGATGCCGGCGGCCTGGGCGGGCTCGCCCCAGTAGTCGTCGAAGCGGTCCAGGCGGGCGGAGGTGGTGCCGTTGACCTCGACGATCTCGAAGGGGCCGCTGCCGGTGCCGACGGGGTCCACGGCGTCGCCGTCGTAGGCGCTCTCGGCGAGGATCGACAGCTGGGGCGAGGAGAGCCGCTGCGGGACGAGGGGGTCCTCGTCGGCGGTGGTGACGGTGAGGGTGTCGCCCTCCGCATCGACCTCCAGCTCCACGCCGTCGAGGATGCGCGGCTTGGGCGCAGCCTGCGCGGCGAACGACAGGGCGTGGGCGGCGGTGTCGGCGGTCAGTTCGGTGCCGTCGTGGAAGGTGACGCCCTCGCGCACGGTGAAGGTCCAGGTGGTGGCGTCGACCTGGGTCCAGTCGGTGGCCAGGCCGGGCTGGGGGTCGCCGGCCTCGTCGAGGACCACGAGCGTCTCGGCGGTGCTCCAGCGGGAGAGCTTGAAGGCGTCGTCGCTGAGCGGGGTGAGCCCGGACCTGGGCGGTTGCATCATCGCCACGGAGATCCGGCCGTCGGCGGCCTCCTCTTCTGCCGCGGGGAAGCAGGCGGTCATCAGCAGGACGGCGGCCGAGGCCAGAGCAGCGCCGGGCAGGGCCTTGTGGTGGTGCACGGGGAACTTCCAAGGGGTGCGCAGGGGAGGGCGGCGCGGACCGGCCGCCGCCTCGAAGAAGCCTCAAATTAGCACATGAAAACCGTTTTCATTCACATTCCGGACCTGGGGTGACAGAGTTCACGAGCCCGCGTGGGACCACCGGCCCGAGGGCGGCCCCCGCTAGCATCGGTCGCACCCACAGTGACCGAGCGCTCACCCTGGAGCCGACATGAAGCTGCCCCTGAAGCCGCACCACCTGCCCGTCCGCCTGGCGACGGGCGCGTTCATCCTCAACTCCGGCTGGGACAAGCGCGACGCCGACCAGGACACCGCGCAGGGCCTGCACGGCATGGCCGCCGGGGCCTACCCGTTCCTCGACAAGGTGGCGCCGGCCGACTTCGTCAAGGCGCTCTCGACCGCGGAGATGGCCCTGGGCGCCGCGCTGCTGCTGCCGATCGTGCCCAGCCGCCTGGCAGGCGCCGGGCTGACCGCGTTCGCCGCGGGGCTGCTGGGCGTGTACCTGCGCACACCGAGCCTGCACCGCGAGGGCAGTGTCCGCCCCACCCCGGACGGCCTCGGCACGGCCAAGGACTCGTTCCTGCTCGGCGCGGGCCTGACCCTGATGATGGACCGCCCCGGCCGCGACTGCGGCTGAGTGGACCCGGTCCGGGCGGGCGCGGTCGCGCTCGCCCGGACGGCACCCGCTCGAGGGGTGCGGTCCGGTCCTGCGCCGCCGGGTACCGCGTGGCCGAAGTGCCGCTGTGCATGGACGCTCCTGCGATCCTCCGCACCCCGACGTCGGTGAACATCCACCACCAGGTACTCCCGATGATCCCGATCATGTTCGACTCGGCCCGCCTGTGCCTCGGACAATGACCTGCGCGCAATGGTGGGGCGTCCCTCCGGGGCGGCCGGGACCCGTGGGCGAATCCGGCCACGCGGGGAACCGGTGTTCCACTGGCCACACCGCCACGACAGCCGTGCTTGAAGGCCGCGGAATCCGCTGTCGCTGCTCACGGGCCACTTGTCCCGTCGCCGGATGTGGAGGAAGACGCCCCCTTCTTCGACGGCGGGGTGGACGGGTGCTTCGCGGAGGAAAACTGTCCCGTGGCGATCAGGACCACGACGAGCGCGAGCGGCACGATCCACCCGCTCCAGCCGAGGACCGTTGCCTGCGTGGTGTCAATGTGCTCGCCCGCTGCGGCGAAAAGGAGGTAGGTCCCGCCCGCTCCGTTGAACGCGGCATGTGCCAGGGCTGCGGGCCACACCGATCCCGATCGGAGCCTCAGCCAGCCGAAGACCGCCCCGATCAGAACGCACATGGCCACCATCGCGGTCAAGCCGAGCGTGCCCGGTGCATCGGGGTAGTTGTACCCGAGGAGGATGAGCGGGGCGTGCCAGAGACCCCAGATCACGCCAGAGACCAGGAGGGCCGGCAGAGTGCCGAGCGGCATCAGTTTCGGGAGCAGCCACCCGCGCCACCCGAGTTCCTCGCCCAGCGCCGGGATGAGGTTGATGAACGCCGCCAAGGGGAGCAGGGCGATCTGGAGGGCGATGAGCGCGCCGATCGGTATCGGGATTTGGGCCGCTCCCGCGGTGCCCGCCTGCTCGTCGAGGGCCTGTTGGAAGGCGGAGAAGTTCGTGAAGTCGGCCGGATAGACCCCCAGCAGCGCGCCGACCGGGAGCGCCACCAGGACCAGCGCGATGGACACGAAGATTCCCAGCGCCGAGTAGACGAGGAGTCTGCGCACCGGTCTCAGCGGCCACAGTCCGAGCGTCCACGCCTTCTGCTGCGGGCGCTCCACGAAGAACACGACGACGAGGGCGGCGATCGCGGGGGTCATCATCGTGGCGGTCGCCACGGGGGTGAACCAGGGGCTGGCGAGTCCGTCCCCGAACCAGAGAGGGAGCGCGAAGAGCCAGGCGAGCGAGAAGGCCAGGGCTGTGAACACGCCGATGGGCCGCAGATCCCGGCCGCTCATGCGGGGCCCGCTACGGGGCGTGGTCGTCTTCGATCCGCCCGGAGATCCGTTGGTCACGACATCTGCCCTTCGAGGATGTGCAGACCGGCGATGGTGCGGTCGTCGCGGAACGCGATCCGTGCCGTGTAGTCGCCCGCTTCGAACGAGAGCGGCGTGTTCGTGACGGTCACGTCGCCGGCCCGGGCGACCTCCGGCTCTCCAAGCCCCTCGAAGGCTCCTGACAGGCCGACGACCTGTGCCCACGCGGCCGCGAGCGCGTCCTCCGACAGGCCATCGCGCATGGTCGGATCGAACTGCTCGGTGACACGCGCCCATTGCCCCGAAGCGAGGTCCTCGATCGTCGAGACGGCCAGTTCGGCAACGCCGGAGAGCGGCGTGGTGTTCATGGGTTCTCCTGTTCTGGGATCGATCGGTTTGCCATAGCGCTGAAACGCCGCTTGCCTGCTCACACCGAGCGCGTCACCGATGACCTGCCACGTAGCGCCGTCCTGGCGCGCCTGCTGCACGACAGCGCGCACGACGTCGTCGGCGGCCGCCTGCATGCTCACGGCACGCCCTATCGAGTCGGCCCAGTCGTCGTCCTTCGTCAGCACACGTGCCGCGAGGAACGCCTCCATGTGCGCTCTCAAGGCCCGCAGCGCGTTCGTCAAGCTTTCTTGCATCTGTAAAGGCTAGCTTTACAACCGGACTCTGGGCAAGGAGGGTGCGCGCGACGATGTGCGCAGCGGACCCACCTGGCGTGTCCGGCCACCGTGAGGGCTCGGAGCCGGGCGGATGCACCGCGCGCCTGCCAGGGAGGGGGACAGTTCACCACGTCACGGGCAGGGCGGTGAGCCCTCCGGTAAGGACGTCCCTACGCGTGGAGAGCTCGTCGGCGGCCACCGCCAGGCACAGCCCGGGCAGGCGCCGCGTGAGCCCTTCCAGCACGGCGCGCAGTTCGACCCGGGCCAGCGGCGCGCCGAGGCAGTAGCGCGCCCCGTGCCCGAACCCCAGGTGCGCGCCGGCACCGCGGGTGACGTCCACGCGGCCGGGGTCGGCGAAGGCGTCCGGGTCGTGGTTGGCCGACCCGATGTCACAGAGCACCAGGTCACCGGCGGCGATGGTGACCCCGGCGAGCTCGAAGTCCACCCGGGCGTAGCGCGGGACCCCGTCGCCGCCCTTGCGGGGTGCACGCAGGACCTCCTCCACCGCCCCGGGCACCAGTCCGGGATCGGCGACCAGCGCGCGGTACTGGTCGCGGTCGGCGAGCAGGTGCAGGACGCCGAGGCCGATCTGCACGACCGTGGTCTCGTGCCCGGCGAAGAGCAGGGCCATCGCGAGTCCGGCGGCCTCGGCGTCGTCGACGCCGGGTTCGGCCGCCAGGTGCGAGATGACGTCGTCGGCTGGAGCGCGGCGTTTGGCGGCGACCAGGGAGAGCCCGTAGTCGAAGAGCGCCCCCAGGCCCTGTTCGGAGCGGGCCCGGTCGGTGACGTCGCCCGCGGCCAGGCTCCACTCGCGGAAGCGCTCGCGGTCGGCGTAGGGCACACCGAGCAGTTCGCAGATGACCTGGATCGGCAGCGGCACGGCGAGGTCCTCGTGCAGGTCGGCGGGGCGCGGCCCCCGTTCCATGGTCTCGACCAGGTCGGCGGTCAGCCGCTCCACGCGCGGGGCCAGGAGCCGCATCCGCTTGGGCGTGAAGTGGGGCCGCAACAGGGCGCGCATCCGGGCGTGGTCGGCCTGCTCCGTGTCGAAGTCGCCCATCGGCCCGCCGAAGAGCGCGGACTCCCCCGAACGGGCGGCGCGGGCCGGATCGCGGTGGGCGCGGCCGAGGCGGTCGTCGTCGAGCAGGGCGCGGACCTCCTCGTACCCGGTGACGAGCCAGGCGTCGTGGCCGACACGGGTGCGGACGCGGTGGACGGGGCCCTGGGCGCACAGGCGCTCCAGCTCGGGCGGGGCGCCCAGAGCGCCCGGCCGGTCGAAGGGCAGCCGCGGGATCATGGGGACCTCCATTCAGTGACTCCGATTTGTACACTCTGCTTTAAACAACACAACATGTAGACTCCGAAGTCAACAAGAGGAGGTGGCCGATGTCCGGCGAATCCGCGACCGGGACCGATCCCGTGCGCCGACTCCCCCGCGCGCAGCGGCGGGCGCAGATCCTGGACGCGGCCACGCGGGCCTTCGCCCGCACCGGCTACGCCGACACCAGCCTCGACGACGTGGCCCTGGAGGCCGGGATCAGCCGCGTCCTGCTCTACCGGCACTTCGAGTCCAAGAGCGAGATGTACCGGGCGGTCCTGGACCACGCCTGCGCCCGCCTGGAGGAGCGCGTGGGCAGCGACCACTTCACCGACCAGAGCATCCCCGCCTTCCTCGGCGCCGCGGCCGAGGACCCCGACGGCTTCCGGCTGCTCTTCCACCACGCCGCGCGCGAACCGGAGTTCCGCGACCTCACCGACGACCTCACCCGGGCCTCCACCGAACTGGCCCTGCGCCAGCTGCGCGAGATCATCCCCGAACCGGCCTGGGCCCGCTGGGCCGCGCGCATGGTCTTCACCGTGGCCATCGAGGGCGCCATCGCGTGGCTGGACGCCGACCGCCCCGACCCCGACCAGGCGGCCGACCGCATCGACGCGGCGGTCCACGGGGTCATCGAGGCCGCGCGCGCCTCCTACTGACCCGGCGCGTGCTCCGCACTGGGGCGCTCTGGGGCCGCCCGAGCCCGGCGACGGGCGAACCGCGCCGAGCACCCTCGCCCACCGCCGCTGCGATCCGGGCCGCGGTGCGCTCACGTGGGTAACGGCCTGACGAACATCAGGCACACGCCTGATGGAGACCGTTGACCCCTTCGGGTAACTCAGTAAGCATTGAGTCAATGAATGCTGAGCTTTCACGGCGGGCCGCGCTCCACGCCGCCCTCGCCGATCCCGTCCGCCTGGCCATCACCGACACCCTCTGCACCGGAGACGCCGCACCCTCGGAGTTGGGCGAGCGGTTGGGCCTGCGGTCCAACCTCATCGCCCACCACCTGCGTGTATTGGAGGAGGCGGGCCTGCTCACCCGGTCCCGCTCCGAGGCCGACCACCGCCGCGTCTACATCCGCCTGCTGCCCGAGGCGCTCACCGCCCTGGTCCCGACCTCCCTGTTGCGCGCCCCGCGCGTCGTGTTCGTCTGCACACGCAACTCGTCCCGTTCCCCACTGGCCGCCGCCCTGTGGCAGCACCGCAGCACGATCCCCGCCGCCTCGGCCGGTACCCGCCCGGGTGAGCGCGTGCACGCGGGCGCCGTCCGCGCGGCCCGCCGCCACCGGCTGTTCCTGGACGCGGAGCGCACCGCCCACGTCCACGACGTCGTCCGCGACGACGACCTTGTCGTGGCGGTCTGCGACAGCGCCCACGAGGAACTGCCCCGCACCCGCGAGCGCCTGCACTGGTCGGTCCCCGACCCGGTGCACACCGGCACCGACGAGGCGTTCGAGGACGCCTTCGCTCAGCTCAGCGACCGAATCGAGCGGCTCGCGCCCGCCGTCCACCCGGAAGGAACACCATGACCGCCCGACCCCGCCAGTTCACCGTCGACCAGCAGTACGCCCTCAAAGTCGCCGCCGGCCGCCTCGCCGACGAGTTCACGGGCGTGTTCAACACCGAGACCATCGAAAGGTTCCTGCACTCCAGCTACGAACAGTTCGCGGACCGGGCCACCATCGCCCAGTTCCTGCCACTGCTGGCCGAGCGCTTCGCCCGACAGCGGCTGAGTGCGCTGGCCCGCGTGGAGAACAAGGTGGACGACGGCCGCCCCGTCGTGCTGTTCCTGTGCACGCACAACGCCGGGCGCAGCCAGATGGCCTTGGGCTTCTTCCGACATCTGGCCGGGGACCGGGCGATCGCCTGGTCGGGCGGTTCCGAGCCTGGCAAGGAGGTCAACCCGGCGGCGGTGGCGGCCATGCGGGAGGTCGGCATCGACATCTCCACCGAGTTTCCCAAGCCCTGGACCGACGAGGTGGTCCGCGCCGCCGACGTCGTGGTGAGCATGGGCTGCGGGGACGCCTGCCCCCTCTTCCCGGGCAAGCGCTACGAGGAGTGGACCCTGGACGACCCCGACGGCCAGGGTCTGACCGCGGTCCGGTCGATCCGCGACGAGGTCGAGGGGAAGGTCCGCACCCTGCTGGCCGAACTGGAGGTCACCGTGTGAACCCGACGGCGGGTGTCCGCCGGTTGCCGCCCTCGGCGAGTCCCATCACACGTGTCCCCTCTCACAGATGCCGGTGCTCACCTCGGGCTGTGGCGTAAAACGCCTGTACGGACGCCCTCGGAGGCCGCATCACCCTGTCGTTCCGGCCGCCACGGCCATTAAGCTGTGACGGCAGGAATGACAGGAAGTCGCCGCCGCGTTGACCACTGCGGGGTTCGGAGACCTTCTCCCTCGTTCCCTCCCGCCGTTTGCGACGGCGGCGCCGGCGGGTCCGCTTCTGAGCGTCCTCGCCTCTTTCCATGCGCTCCTGCTCTGCTGTCGGCCTCCTCCTGGACACCCGTCCGGTCGGCCGCCACGCACGCACGGCGGATGGGTTTTCCGATACCGGCCGCGGCGTGTTCCCGGCCGGTGCTTCCAGCCGAGAGGCTCCCGTTTCCTTGTTCTCCACCCTGCGCACGCGCGTGTCCGCACCAGGCCGACGGACCGATCCCTGGGTCATGGGAGTGTCGGGGGTGTTCATGGCCGTGTTCGTCCTGGCCGCGCTCGCCGCCCCCAAGGCGGTGGGCGGCGCGGTCGACGTGGCCTTCACCTGGTCGGCACGCTGGTTCGGTGCCTACTGGCAGGTGCTGATGCTGGCCACGTTCGTCGTGGTCACGATCCTGGCCTTCTCCCGGTACGGCCGGGTGCGCATGGGCGGCAACGACGCTCCGGCGTTCGGCCGCTTCTCCTGGATCGCGATGATCACCACCACCCTGCTGGCCGCGGGCGGTGTGTTCTGGGCCGCGGCGGAGCCGATCGCGCACTACGCGTCTCCCCCGCCCCAGTACGCCGACCAGGTGAGCGGCGGAGCCGAGGGCGCGGCGCTGGCCATGGCGCAGAGCTTCGTGCACTGGGGCTTCATCGGCTGGGCGATCGGCGGTTCCCTGGCGACGCTCGTGATGATGCGCGGCGTCGAGAAGGGCATGCCCCTGCGCCCGCGCACCCTGCTGTGGCCGATCATGGGCGAGCGCGTGCGCACGCACTGGATCGGCACGGTCGTGGACGTGAGCTGCGTGCTCGCGGTCGTCGCCGGCACCGTGGGCCCGATCGGCTTCCTGGGCCTGCAGATCTCCTACATCGCCGGTGAGCTGTTCGGCCTGCCCGACACCTACGCCACGCGCGCCGCGATCATCGTCGGCCTGACCATCGTGGCGGCCGTGTCGGTCCTGAGCGGCATCCACCGCGGCATCCAGCTGCTGAGCCGCGCCAACGTCTGGGTGGCCCTGGCCCTCATCACGGCGATCGTGGCCATGGCGTCGCTGCCCTTCGTCGCCGACCTCTACCTCCAGGCCTCGGTCGTGCAGGTACAGGAGTTCCTGCCGATGGCGCTCTACCAGGGCGACAAGACGTGGGTCGGCTACTGGACCCTGTTCTTCTTCGGCTGGTTCCTGGGCTTCGGCCCGATGATGGCGATCTTCTTCGCCCGTATCTCGCGCGGGCGGACCGTGCGCGACATCTACGTGGGCGCGACCGTGATGCCCACGGTCGTGACCACGGTGTGGTTCACGGCGCTGGGCGGCACCGGGATCTGGCTGGAGCAGCAGAACCCGGGCACGATCACCGGTCCCTACGAGCAGGACGGGCTCCCGGCGGCGGCGCTGTCGATCATCCAGGCGCTGCCGATGACGGGCCTTCTGGGTGCGCTCATGATCCTCGTGGCGCTGATCTTCCTGGCGTCCACGCTGGACTCGATGTCCTACGCGATCTCGGTGTCGAGCATGCACGAGGGCGAGCCCTCGGGGCTGGTCCGCGCGTTCTGGTGCGTGGGCATGGGGCTGGCGGCCGTGGCCCTGCTGCTGGTGGGCGACGGCGGCATCCAGGCGCTGCAGTCGTTCATCGTGGTCACCGCGGTCCCGGTCGGTCTCATCATGCTGCCGACCCTGTGGACCACGCCGCGCCTGCTGCGCGAGATGGCCGTCGAGCAGGGCATCGTCACCCCGCCGAGGCCTGCGGCCCTGGCCGCCGAGGAGGCCGAGGAATCCGAGGAGGCGGAGCCCGAGGTGAGCGCGGCAAAGTGACCGCCCAGTGAGACGGTGGCCCGCCCGCTCCCGTGGGCGGGCCGTAGCCGGCGTGGACGTAGACCTTCCCCTGCACCACCGTCACGCCCGCCCCATCGCCGCCCAGACCGTCGTCGGTGACCGCGGAGTCCCCCCAAGGTCTCCTCGGACAGGACCCGGCACAGGTCGTCGGGAGCCAACTCCATGGGGTCCACCAGATCGACCGCCTCCTGGGGCTGCGCTGTCTCCTCACCCGCGTCGGCATCGGCGGCAGCGGGCTCCGGCTCCCGCGCGACCTCCTCGGCACTGCCGCAGGCGCTCAGCAGCAGGGCCAGCACCAAGCCTCATCGCTCACAGCGGTCACCTTTACGATGTAGATTTTCTCATCATCACGCCGTTTTCCGGAAAACCATGCGAACCCACGTTCGAACTCGCTAGGTTACTCCTCGAAAGCAAACGAACCCGGACGGTGTAACAGCACCGTTCCGGGTTCTGACCACCCATCCTGCAACACCAGGAAAGGCGGCTGGTGATGGACTCTACCCTTCCCCGCCCCCGAACGTCCGACGAAACGACTGATCCACCCGAGGTTTCCGGCCCGCGTAAGCGCCCACTGGGCGCCATGGCCGGTATCGGGTTCGTCCTCCCGCTGTGGATCGGCCGCGCCCGCCGGTCCGGCCTGTTCCCCACCCAGCGCTCGCACCTGCTCTTCAGCGTCCTGGCCGAGGCGACCGACGTGGACGGGCGCTGGTGTTTCCTCCACCAGAGGACCGCGGCCGCGCGCTCGGGCGGCCTGCTCAGCGAGTCCACCGTCCTGCGCGCCCTCCAGGACCTCAAGACGGCCCGCCTCGTCCGTGTCCTGGACCGCGAACAGACGCGGGCCTTCTTCGCCGCCGATCTGGCCTCCGGCGCCCGGTACGCCGACCGACTGCCACTCGTGATCGACCTGCTCGTCCCGGCCGGGGCCTACCCCGAGCAGACCCTGGCCGAGATCAACCACGCACGCGCCCGCCTCGGCGAGGAGCTTCTGGACGCGTCCACACGCCCCGACCCGGCAGTAGGAACGACCCGTCAGCCTGACACCGGCGAGGCGTCAGAACGACGGACAGACCATTCTCCGAAGAACTCTTCCCACCACCCCGGCGGCGCTTCCGTCCGTGGGCGCGTCACCACAGACAGGGGCGCATTACCCCGAACACTCGCACATACGGACATAAGCTCCGCCACCGCAGCGCCTGCCGCGACACCACTCCCCCGACTGCCCGCACGGCTCGCCGCCGCCGTTCCGGCCCACCGCCTCGCGCGTCCCGACCACGATCGGCACGCCCTGGCCGAGGCGGCCCGGCTCCTCCTGGAGCAGGGACTGTCCGAGCACGACCTCGAAGCCCTCTTCACCGGCACCGACGCCCTGGACCGCCCCTTCCCCGCGCTCATGCGCCGTCTGCGCACCCTCCGCGACGCCCGCGCGTTCCTGGCCGGGCACCTCGGTGTGACCACCGTGCCGGGGACCGCCGTGCCCGGGACCGACCCGAACGGTCTCGACGCGGACCCGGCGGCCCCGGACCCGTTCTCCCGACGCCCCCGCTTCGAGGTGGACGACCGCGGCGCCGCGGCCCGCACGTGCGCGCGCCATCCCGGCGTGCGCAACCCGCCCGGCGCCGCCTGCCGGGTCTGCGGCGCGCCCTGCCGTGCGGTTCCCGGAGAACTCCTGCACCCGCCGGCCCGCGCCGACACCGGCCCGGACCTGTGGGAACGGGTGCTGGACTCCTACGCCCGCGCCGCGCGCCCACGGCGGGCCGATCCCAGCGCGCCCGCGCATCCGCCCGACCGCCGACGCGTCATCGCCCGGCTCCGCCGGCAGCTCGCCGCCTCCCCCGGGCCGCCTCCCGGCAGGCGGAAACAGCGGGCGGGGCCCGTCCGGGCGGCCGCGCTCCCGTGAGCGGGCCCCAGGCCCGCGCGGACCCGGAACTCCCCACCGGTCCACGCGCCGCCGTACGGCCCGCGACACGACGCGGGCCCACTCCACCGAGGGGGAGCGGGCCCGTGTGTCGCGGGGGCCGGTCAGCGCGGTAGGCGCTCGGCCAGCCAGGACTCCACCTCGGCCGACGATCGCGGCAGGCCGGCCGACATCACGGTGCGGCCGTCCTCCGTCACCAGCACGTCGTCCTCGATGCGCACACCGATGCCGCGCAGCTCCTCCGGGACGGTGAGGTCGTCGGGCTGGAAGTACAGGCCCGGCTCGACGGTGAGCACCATGCCGGGCTCCAGGTCGCCGTACAGGTGCAGCTCCTGGCGCGAGACGGCGCAGTCGTGCACGTCCATCCCGAGCATGTGGCCGGTGCCGTGCAGGGTGTACCGGCGCTGCAGGCCCAGCTCCAGGACGCGGTCCACCGGGCCCTCCAGCAGGCCCCACTCGACGAGGCCCTCGGCAAGCACCCGCTGGGAGGCTTCGTGGAAGGCCGTGAACGGGCGCCCGGGGGCCACCGCGGCGATGCCCGCCTCCTGGGCGGCGTGGACCAGGTCGTACACCTTGCGCTGGGTGTCGGTGAAGGTGCCCGACACCGGCATCGTGCGCGTGACGTCCGCGGTGTACAGGGTCCTGGTCTCCACGCCCGCGTCCAGCAGGAGCAGGTCGCCCTCGCGCACGGGGCCGTCGTTGCGGGTCCAGTGCAGCGTGGTGGCGTTGGAACCGGAGGCGGCGATGGTGCCGTAGCCGACGTCGTTGCCCTCCACCCGGGCACGCAGGAAGAACGTGCCCTCGATGAAGCGCTCGGAGGTGTCCTTGGCTTGCGGCAGGGCCTTGACCACGTCGTTGAAGCCGCGCACGGTGGCGTCGACCGCCAACTGGAGCTGGGCGACCTCCCAGGCGTCCTTGACCAGCCGGTGGTCGGCCAGGGTCACGCCCAGGTCGCTGTCCAGCTGGGCGGACTTGGCGCGCGACTCCTCGTCGGCGTCCCCGCGCAGCTCGTCGACGATGGCGTCGAGTTCGGCGTCGTGGCCGCGCACGATGCGCACCGCCGTGTCGCCCGAGCGCAGGGCGTCGGGCAGGGTGCGCACGTCGGCGGTGGCCACGCCCAGCAGCTCGGCGGCCTCGGGCAGGCTGTTGCGGCGCCCGGTCCACAGCTCGCCGTAGCCGCCCAGCCAGAACTCGCCGTTGTCGCGGTTGGAGCGGGGCTTGAGGTAGAGCACGACGTCGTGGCCGCCGTGGCCGTCGGGGGTGAAGACCAGGCAGCCGCCGTCGGAGGTGTCACCCGTGAGGTAGGCGTAGTTCGTCGCGGCGCGGAAGGGGTACTCGGTGTCGTTGGACCGGGTGAGCAGCTGTCCGGCGGGCACGACCAGGCGCTCGCCCGGGAAGGCGGCGCTGATCCGGGCGCGGCGCCGCGCGGTGTGCTCGGCCTGCTCGACCGGCTCCAGGTCGCGCCGCTCGGTGTCGGCCCACCCGGTGCGCATCCACGCGGCGAGCTCGTCGGAGACCGACTGCGCCTGCCCGTTCTTGCGTGGACTGAACACGGGCGCGTCCGTCTCTGCCTCCGGGCGTTGCTGCTCGCTCACCTGGGCACACTCCTCATCGGGTCGGTTACGGACGACCGCTGGTCACGGCCGGTTCCACCATCGTACGGAAACGGGGGTCCCCGTGACCTCGGCGCGGACATAGCGGCCCCCATAACGCCCGAATCGCTCGTCCGGGCCGTTTCGGCGCTGTCGGCCGGACGGCGGCGTCCGGACACGGCGCTCTCTCACGCTGTTCTTGTCCGAATCCAATGCCGCGCTGACCCTCACCGGCCAGAGTGGGGTCCATGGTCGGCACACGGGCCGGCGGCACGGCGAACACGGACAGGCGGGACTCATGGCGGACACGAGGTTCCAGGGCGCACCGGTCACCCGGCGGCACGCCCTCGCGGGCGGCGGAGCCCTGGTGGCGGGGACGGCCCTGGCGGGATGCTCGTCCTCCGACACCGGGAGCGGTGCGGGCGGCACCGAAGCGGCCCCGACCGCGGGCGCGACCGACGAGGTGTGCGTCCTGTCCCCGGAGGTGACCGAGGGGCCCTACTACCTCGACGGACAGCTCCTCCGCGAGGACATCACCGAGGGCAAGCAGGGCTTTCCCCTGGCGATGGCGATCACGGTCGTCGACTACACCAACGGGTGCACGCCGATGACCGAGGACGCGGTGGCGGTGGAGATCTGGCACTGCGACGCCTGGGGGTACTACTCGGGCTACACGGACGCGAGCCCCGGCGGCGAGGTCCCCGCCGAGGACGGCGAGGGCGACGACATGTCCTTCCTGCGCGGCATCCGGATGGTGGACGGCGACGGCATCGCCCACTTCAGCACCATCGTCCCGGGCTGGTACAGCCCTCGGGTGACGCACATCCACCTCAAGGTGCACGTCGGCGGCGAGGCCGACACCACGTACGAGGGCGGCACCACCGTGCACACCGGCCAGCTGCTGTTCGCCGACGCGTTCTGCGCCGAGGTCGCCGAACGCGAGCCCTACTCCGAGCACGTCCTGGAACTGACCCCGGTCGAGGAGGACCAGGTGTACCAGGAGGCGGCAGAGACGGAAGGGGATCCCGGCAGCATGGTCGTCTCCCCCGTCCCGATCACCGAGGGCACGCCGGAGAACGGCTACACCCTGTCCGTGACCGTGGGCATCACCCCGGAGGAGACCACGACCGGTGGCGGCGGAGGCGCGCCGGGCCAGGGCGGTACCCCGCCCGAAGGCGGTCCCGGCGGTGAGGGCGGCACCCCGCCCGAAAACGGCCCCGGCGGTGAGGGCGGGGAATAGCGCGCTCAGCGGGGAGTCGCGCACGCGGCAGGGAAGAGCGCGCCCGGCGGGCCGGGTGCCTCCGGCTCAGCCCCGCAGGTCGCGCGCGAACGGCAGGGACGAGCGGTGCGGCAGTTCGTCGAGCTCGGCCGGGTCGAGCGCGGTGTAGCCGATCCGCTCGTACAGCGCCACCGCCTCCGGCTGGGCCGGACCGGTGAACAGCAGCGCGCGCGTGTACCCGAGGTCGCGGGCGGTCTCCTCCAGGGCGGCCATGACGCGGCGCGCCAGCCCGCGCCGCCGGTGGTCCGCACTGGTCCACACGCGCTTGAACTCCGCCGTATCGGCCATGTCCGTGCGGCCCTGCTTGTAGGGGCGTACGGCACCGCCCGCCACGACCCGCCCGTCGAGTTCGGCCAGCACGATCCGGCCGTGCGGGGCCGCGAACTCCGACACCGGGTACATGGCCAGCTCGTTCGCGGCGCCCTCGGCGCCGTAGCGCTCGGTGTACTCCGCCAGGAGCCCGTCGAGCAGGCCCTGCACCCGGGGGTCGTCGTGGTGCACCCGCAGCACGCGGATCTCGTCCGCGCGTGCGGTCCCCGTCGCCTCGGCCCCTCCGGCGCTGGTGTGTGCCACTGTGTCCTCTTCCGTCCGCTCCCCGGTGTCGCCCGGAATCCTATGTCCGGCGCGCGCCGGCCCGCGGCCGTGGTGCGGGAGAGGTCGGTCTCACGCCTCGACGGGGTCGCGCGGCGGCGGGACGTTCGGCGGCGCGTTCGTCGGCGCACTCGGCGGGCGGAACAGGGTTCGGGCGCGCAGGGCGCGGAAGCCGTTGGCCACCTCGTAGCCCGCCTCCAGCAGGCGTTCCCGGGCCTCGTCCGCGCTACGGACGGTCGCCTCGTCGAAGAGCAGGTTGTAGTAGCGCTCCGGGACCCGGTTCAGGGTCGACCGCAGAGCGCGCAGCGACGCCGTGGCGGCCGCCTCGCCGCCGGGAAGCTCCGGCAGCACCCCGTAGGCCCGGCGCGCCCACCCGGGCAGGGTGGCGTAGGAGAGCGCGCCGACCGGGAACCACAGGGGTTTGAACGGGGCCAGCCAGGCGAGGCGGTCGGGCACCCTGGGCCACAGCAGGAAGCGCACGGCCTGGCGCGCCTCGGCGGTCACGCGCAGGCTCGGCCGCGTCCGGGTGAGGTAGCGGCGCAGGTCGGGCACGCTGCGCGGCACGTCGGTGGGGTCCAGACCGACGTAGCCGGCGGTGCGCGCCTGCTCGTCCACGTAGCGGTCCCGCTCGCGGGAGGTGAGCGGCACACCCGCCCGGTAGGTGGTCTCCAGGTAGGAGGAGACCTCCGCGCAGTGCACCCACACCAGCAGTTCCCGCTCGTCGACGCGGTGGCGGCGGCCGGTCGCCGGGTCGGTGAAGGCCAGCGCCCGGTGCACGCGCCGCACGCGTTCGCCCAGGGCGTCGGCCTCGACGGGGCTGCCGTAGGTCGTCACGGCCACGAAGTGGGCGGTGCGCAGCAGGCGGCCCGTGGGATCGGAGCGAAAGTCCGACAGCTGCCACACGCCCTGTATCGCGACGGGGTGCAGGGCCTGGAGCATGAGTGCCCGCACTCCGGCCACCCACATCGACCGGTCCAGGTGGATCTTCCAGGTGACGCTCTCCGGGGCGGCGACGGTCGGCTGCATCCGGTCTCCATCCTGGTTGCGCGGGGGTGCGCGTACACGGGGCTCCGGTTCCCACGATACGGCCGCCCGTGTCGGTCCTCCCTTGGGGTGCCCGTGGCGGAGTCGACGCAAGTCATACCCTCCCTTGGCCGAACGCTGGACCGTTCCGGGAGCAGTCTGGGAAGGAGGCCGCCTCGTCGAGGGAACGGTCTCCCCCTGGAAGGAGTCCGCCATGACCACCCGTTCTGAGAGCTCAGGGCCGTTCGACCTGACCCGCTACACCCACGCCGTGGAGAACAGGGACGCCGACACCATGGTCTCGATGATGGCCGACGACGCCGACTTCGAGATGATCGACCGCCGCACGCCGCCGAGCCGTCCGTCCGTCCTGCACGGCCGCGACGCGATCGCCCCCGTCGTGCGCGACATCTCGTCCCGTGAGATGACCCACGAGGTCGTCAACGTCATCTCGGACGGGGAGCACGTGGCCTACACCGAGCGCTGTACCTACCCTGACGACACCAGGGTCATGAGCATGACGATGCTCGACCTGAGCGACGGGCGCATCAAGCACCAGTCCACCATCCAGGCCTGGGACGACGACGCGGGCCGGTCCATGCAGGTCGGTGACTTCGGCATGCCCGACGACACCGACGACTACGAGAACGCGCACGCCGACCTGGTGGAGATCGGTGGGCGCATGGTCGCCCGGATGACCCTGCAGCCCGGCTGGCGGTGGTCCGAGCACGCCCGCCCGATCCAGGGCACGGACCTGTGCATGAAGACCCACCGCGCCTTCATCGTCTCCGGCACCATCTGCGGCCACATGTCCGACGGCTCCGAGCTGGAGGCCACGGCCGGCCAGACCGCGTTCGTCCCGCCCGGGCACGACGCGTGGGTGGTCGGCGACGAGCCCTGTGTCCTGCTGGACTGGGGCGTCGGCGAGTAGCGCCGCCCACGGTCCGACCACGCGGAGGACCCCCGGCGCCGTACGCGTCCGGGGGTCCCGCGCGCAGCACGGCGCCCGGGTCGAGTGCGCGGGCGCATAACCGTGGTCCGATCAGCGCTCTCTGCCCGCTCATGGTGTTCCGACCCCTCGAAGCACCACGTTGCACGTTCTTGCCACGCTCACGTGTCCACAGGGGCAAGGTGCACTTCATGGATACAGGCGTTGTGTCCCGCCACGGCAAGCAGGAGCCCCCCGTCGAGTGTCAGCGCCCAGTCCAAGGCGTTCACCCCGCCGAGGACGGACAGGCTGCGCAGCGACGTGAACGTATGTCCGTCCCAGATCCGTACGGTTCCATCGCTGCTTCCGGTGGCGAGCAGCAGACGTTCGTCAGGTAGCACAGCCCACGCAACCGCCTCGATCCCCTCGGTATGGGCCGTGAGGACGTGCAGCTCCCTGGCAGTACGCCCGTCCAAGACCCTCACCTTCCCGTCCGAATCGCCGACGGCGAGCAACAACCGCCCGTCGGACAGGGCAGCCCACTCGACGGACACGAACCAGGTGTTACCGAACGTCACCTCGAGACGATGGAGCAGGCCACCCGTGTGTCCGTCCCATATCCCCAGAGCGCCGTCCGAAGCGACGGTGGCGAGGAACGACCGGCCGTCGCGCAGCACCTTCCACGCCAGGTGGTGAACCTGGCCGCTGTGACCGGAGAGAGTGCGGAGCAAGGCGCCGGTATGGCCGTCCCAGATGTCGACGCTGCCGTGAGCGCCGCTGACGGCGAGGAGGAGCTGCCCCTCAGGGAGCACCGCCCATGCCAGGGCCTGGACCAGGCCGACGTGGCCGGTGAGCCCGCGCCGCACGTCGCCTGTGTGCCCGTCGCGGATCCGCACGATGTCCCTGAAGCTGGTGCCGTTCAACCCCCTATGGCTCTCGGTGGCGCTGGTGGCCAGGAACAGACTGCTGTCGGGAAGCGCCGCCCACGCCACCGGGGCCCAGCCGTACTTGGCCGCCGGGAACGTATGCAGCAACGTGCCGGTGTGCCCGTCCCAGATCCGCACGGTGTAGTCCTTGCCGCCGGTGGCGACGAGGAGTCGCCCGTCGGGCAGCACGGTGCACGCCGTATCACGCACGAAGCCGGTGTGACCTGAGAGCGTCGAGACTTCCGACACCGAGACGATCCGGCTCATCGTCCGGGGCGGGCGGTCGCTGTCCCAGCCCTGCCGTGCACGCAGTGCCGAGAGTTGCTCCCGCAGGGCCGTCGTCTCCGGATGGCCCGTCCCCAGAGCCTGCTCGGCGGAGGGAAGGACTTCCTCCAGCACACGCAACGCGTCCGCCGGCTGCCCGGCGTCCACACAGGACAGGGCCAAGTCCCGGGACAGCGTGACCGTCTCCTCATGGCCGGGCCCGAGGATGGCCTTGAGCCCGGCGAGTGCGTGCCTGTACCGGGACATGGCGCGGTCGTACTCGCTGGCCCTGCGGTGAAGATGGGCGCAGTAACCGACGGCCTGGAACACCTCGAGGTGGTCGGGACCGTAGAGGCTCTCGAAGCCCGCGATGAGCTCTTCGCACATCGCTATGGCCTGCGCGATACGTCCGCATCGGGTGTAGGCGTGCAGCAGGTCCACCGCCCACTCTTGCCGGTTCTCGTCACCGGCCCGCAGCGTACGTCCGGCTCCCTCGACCGTCTGCTCCAGCAGTTCCACCGCACGGTCCGGCCGCCCTGCCGCACGACACGCCTCAGCCGTCTTGTGCCGGGCGGCCAGGGTGTCACGATCATCGGCACCCAGACTCCTTTCCAACACGACGAGAGCGCGTTCGAAAAGCGGTACCGCGTCGCGTGCGCGCCCCGCCAGGAGATACGCCGATGCCAGCGCTCTGCAGGCCTGAGCCGTGTCCTGGTGATCCGGTCCCCACACCCGCTCCCTTCGCGTGAGGTTCTCTTCAAGCAGAGCCGTCGCCCGCCGGAGCATCCCGCGGCCCGCCTCACTTCCTGGATCCACCTGAAAGTAGAGCTGCAGGAACATCGCCAGATTGTCGCGTATCCGCAGCGCCTCCGGATCGTCTGGCCCCTCCTCGCGTTCGATGTCGGCAAGTCGGGTGTAGTGGTCCATGACGGTTTCCGGCGGCAAGCGGTGCGGTGTCCGGTCTGGTGGGCCGAGGTCGAGACTGTCACGTTCACCCGACTCGGAGGTGTCGGACTCGGCTGCCTCGGGCCTGGCCCACCTGCCTTTTCTGAACATTCGGCTCATGAGGTCCTCGTCCATGTCCGGGGCAACATGTCACGCGCGAGTTCCAGCAGTGGGCGCGTGGCGGAATCAAGCGGCAGTGCGTCGAGGGATTCGAGTTCGGCGTCGGTCAGTGAGGAGAGTGGTCGCTGGAGGAGGGAGCCAGGGTGTCTCAGATCGTGCAGGGCACTGGTCCAGTCGAAAGAACGTCTCCTGAGCGGCGCATCGACATCGAGCTGGCCTCCGTAGTACACGTACCGCCCGTCCGGTGAGGCGGTGATGGCCTGCACGTTGCGGTTCCCGACCATAGGGCGCGGCACGGGGACCGGATCCAGCGTCACACTGTCGAAGAAGTAGGGTCGCCCGACTCCACTCGCCCAGCCTCCGACGACGCGCCAGGCGGGCACGTAGAACAGATCATCCAGGGGAGGCGCGGCCTCAGCGGAAGCGACCATGCAGCCGAGACCGCTTTCCAACTGCGACAGGTAGAGGCCGCCTCCCGTACCCGAGGTGACCAGTTCGTCCGGTGAGACGAAGGCGACCGAGCGGATACCACCGTGATCCTCGTGCATGCGGCCATCGGACACCAGATCGCACACGTCGGCGTCAGTGACCACGAGCACTTCGCCGTCCGCGAACGCGAGCCGGGTACCTGACGGGTCGACGGCCAGGACGTCGCCGCGGCGCAGGCCGAACGGCACGAGGTCCACCTCACGTGGTCGTCCGCCCGGGGAAGCGACCAGGGCCCCGGGGACCAGCCGCAGTCCAAGGATCCAGCCGTTCGTGGTCGCTGCGGCACGGGCCCCCACGAACGGCGGACCCGCGGCGACGAGCCGCTCCGAACCCGCGGAGTAGTGCACGATCTCGGTTCCACTCGTGCCCCACACACGATGATCACGGACCGCGATCGCATCGTGATCACCGAGGCACTGCACCGACGAGTGCATCTGCGTTCCCTGGTACAGGTTCGTCTTCGGCGCACGGCTCTCCAGGTCGATGACCTCGATGCGTTCGACAGCTCCCCCGTGTTCGAGGACCGTACGCGTCATGTAGGGGCGGTTCCGGGCGAAGGAGACCTGGGAAGCGTCTCCCAGGGGGTAGTCGGATCTCCATACCGCCGCTCTGGCCGCGGCGGCGACCACGCGCTCGGTCCTCCGTCGCCCCTGCACGGCCAGGCGACGCGCCAGAGTCCGATCCGCGTCTCCTTCCGACAGGCCGGCGCTCCGTCGCGGCAGTCGCCGAACCGTCCGTACGGCGTCAGCGATCGGAACCGCGCGGATCAACCGCCACAGGGCGGGCCAGTCGCCGGCGTGGGCGTACCCCTTGGCCGCCCCGTCGATCGCGGAGGCGGGCCCCCAGGCGATCCGCTCCGGTCGGCGCTGCTCGCGCAGTTCGTGGGATGCCACAGCGAGCAGTTTCAGACGAAGGGAGAGATCGGTGTCCGGCAGCGAGCGATACAGGTCGACCGCTTCCTGCAAGGCCTGAACGGCGTCCAGCGAACGATCCATGCCACCGAGCCTGGTACCGAGCCGATACGAGGAGTCGGCCAGCTGCTGCCGGTAACGCGGCTCGACCTCAGCCAGGCTCCGGTACAGATCGGTCGCGTTCCGAGAGGCGGCCAGCGCCTCCTCGTGTCGTCCCCCAGCCCAGAGCGCACTGCCCAGAGCGACGACGGCCGATGCGAGCACGGGACCCAGCGCTGCCGGTTTGAGCCGTGCCATTTGGCGGACACCGACGAGGACGTTCTCCGCTGTGCGGACGGCCTCCTCGTGATTCCCTGCGGCCGAGAGCGCGATGCTGTGGTTGATCTCAAACGGCCACAGATGCTCGATGATCTCCAGCATTCGCAGGGCGCCGGCGTCGTCCATACGGCCTGCGTGGGTCCGGATGGCCTCCTCCAGTTGTGCGAGCCCGTCCTCTGCTCGGTCCGCGCGAATCATCGCCGCACCCATTTCACCGAGGGCATCACCGAGGACCAACCGCTGGGTGTCCGACGTCGGTAGTGGCCGAACCAGCTCGATGCCTTCCGACAACACGGTCCACACGTCGGGATCGCGGCCCGCCCTCGCGAGGAGGTTCGCGTGGTGGACCAGCGCACCGGCAAGGAACAACTGCAGTTCGGCGGCGGTGCCGGCGGGCTCGTCGGAACCTTCCACGGCTTCACGGACCAACGCGACCGCGTCCTCAGCCGCTGTCAGCGCCTCCGTGGCGCGCCCCGCCCTGATGTGGTGATCGCTCAGTTCCCAACTGCGCATGGCCCGGACCAGTGTTTCATCGTCGGTGGCCATCCGATACGTCGTCAGGCGCGTCATGATGTCACCGATGCCTTCGTCGAGGCGTACGTCCTGGCCGCTGGGCAGGAACGGTTCGATGGCCTCCAGTATCCCTGTGTCCAGGGTCTCCAGGCGGGCCAATGAGGACAGCACACCGCTGCCCGCGTCCACTGCCAGCTGCGGATCGCGACGCAGAAGGGGAAAGAGCAGGCGCTCACCCACGTGCGGCCAGCGTTCGGTGGCGGCGATCATGAAGGACAGAGCGCGAGCCGTATAGGGAGGTTCCACATCACCTCTGCGCTGCAGGGATCGAGTGGCGGCAGTGACGGTCCACAGGTCGGTGGGGTGACCGGAGACCGGGGACCCCGGCAAGCTCAGTGCGAGGAAGTCCTCCGCGAACCGGTCCGGCAGCAACGGTTCCAGACGATGATGGCCGCCCGCGTCGGTGGGTGGATAGCAGTGGGCGTGGTCGGTGACGAGCTGTGCCCCCGGGACGGGCAGCGGAAGGTCGTCCAACAGCCGGGTGGCGTCCGCCCCGCTGAGAGGGCCGGTGAGGACGGAGATGAACACGGCACGCGCCAATTGCGTGTCGGATGTCGCGTGGGGGAGCCCGCGATCCCCGTTCTCATGGAGCTGCCGCCAGTTCTCCCGTTCCCGGTCGAGAAGATACGTGGTCATGCCCACCACGTCGGTCGGCGCTCGGCCACCCCGTACCTGTGCGTCAACGGCGACCAGAGCCGCCATGTGCACGGCCAGCGTCAGACCGAATTCCGGGGCCTCCAGCGAACCAGGAGGCTCGATCGCCTCGAGCGTGTCGGCTGACCGCACGATCCGGGCTCGGTGGTACTGGGCCGTGAAGCACCGCCGCGCGGCCTCGAACATGAGTTTGCGCTCACTGTGCCTCCCCGGTGCCGACTGCTCAGGCAGTCCGGCCAGTCGCTGGTCGCTGGTCTCCACGGCTTCGCGCAGCCGATGCAACTTGGCTCGTACAGCCGGCCAGGCGTTCACGGAGCGGCCCACCATCAGGACCCGCACCGGTGTGTCCTGCAGGAGCAGAGCATTGCTCAGCAGCCAACTCACATGCGTGAGCGGCCAGCGGTCGGCGTAGTCGACCAGCACCAGCACACCGACGCGGCCCGCGGTCCTCAGGTCTTGGCTGCCTTCGGCGGGCGGATGGCTGTCCGTACCGTGGACGGCGTCCACCACCAGCCAACCGTCGCGCTCGCTGTCGGCGGCGAGCCGCGCGGCCAGCCGGGTCTTCCCCTGGCCCGCGGGACCGTGGAGCCAGCGAACGGCCATCCGGGCAGGTGCGTCGCGCCAGTCGATCAAATCCGCCAGTTCGGCCTCTCGACCGGTGAACTCGACCACTTCCGCACGCCCATCGAGCATGCGGCTGGGCTGGGCGCATAGCCAGTCAGGATCCTGTCGGGACAGCGCTCGCCTGGCGAACAGCAGGTAGACGGGGGTGCCGTCGCCGAACACATGGATATCCGCGCCGATCGCTCCGTACGCGAACCCGGCCTCGGCCCGGACCTCCTGACGTACGGAGTCCGGGGAACCCGGCCCGTTCCCGCCGGCGCTCACGGTCGTCCGTTCCCCGCCTTCGGCGGCTCGGGCGCCTGATGGTAGACGACGTTTCCGCCCTGCACGGCGAACTGGGTGGCATGGTCTCGCGCCACATTGTGCTGCACCCAGGTCGAACCGTCAGCGGGCGCCCGCTCCTTGATCTGCTCGACCAGTTCGCCCAGCTCAGGCTCCATCTCCGGGTGCTTTTCCAGGAGGTGCTCCAAGCGGCGGCGCCATACGTCTTCCAGTTCGGCCCGAATTTCGTCCGCCTCACCATCATCTGCTCGCGCCAGGACCTGCGCGTCAACGTCCAGCGCCGCGGCGATCCCTTCCCGACCGGCATTCTCCCCCCTCCCGAACAGGTCCGCGACCTCCTGCTTTGTTAATTGCCATACATCGGTCACCATGGCTCCCACCAAACCGGTGGCCGCCGCACCGGCGAGCGCCGCCAGTGATTCCGACAACATGTGCCCTCCTCGGCCGATTGGTCTCACACCATGATGACACTTTGCTCGACCACGGCGCGAACGTGAAAGAAACACTTGTTCCCACACGAAAGTCAGTGTCGAGGTTTTCCGTGCGAAACACCAGCATAAAAAGAGAACAATTTTCACAAAAGGGACATGCGTCGGCATTTGCACCTCTCCAGTCAACGAAAGGCATGCTGATCCTGGACGTCGTGGACGGCTGGACCACGTACATCGCGGTACTCGATCGGCCACCCATGCACCGCCAGAGTGCACAGCCATAACGTTCGCCCGAATGAAACACGCCAGTACACCGGTACCGCGGGACGAATCGAGACGCCGGACTCCGCGTCGTGGGTCACCTTGGCAATGCATGGGCCGCATCCTGCCGCTGATCGACGACCAACTCTGGGACGCGATCGAGAAGCTCACCGCAGGGGACTGGGACGGACCCGCCTTCTTCTCCCACTCACCGGGACCGGTACCGACGCGCCGGCCGGGGTCAGGTCCACCCGCCCAGGACCCGGTCGATGTCATCGGCGATGCGGGACCTGGCCTCCTCCCGGGGGACGCCGTTCATCAGCATCTCGTCGTAAAGCGTGTCCTCGTGCCGGACCGAGGCCACGACCGCGCGGCGCACGGCGCCCGGGTCGAGTGCGCGGCCGGCCGCCGAACGCCCCACCCGTCCGCTGCCGCGTGTGCCCGCGTGCGCGGCGACGCTCTGGGCGCGCTCGTCGGGGCAGCCCGGGAACAGGCGGGTGATCTCCGCGGCGAAGCGCTCCTGGAACACCACGTCCTGGGCGCCCCGGCGCACCGCGTCGCGCTCACGGCGGCGTGCGCGGGCGTCGTCGTCGGCCAGGCACTGGGCCTCGGCCTCCTCCAGGGCGCCCTCCTCCACGAGGAGGCCGGTGCGGCGGTACTTGCGTCGGGAGGCGACCCAGCGCATGACCACCGCCGACAGGGTGCTCGCCTTCTTCGCGCGGCGGGTGAGCGCGGCGTCGCCCGCCGGCAGGAAGACCAGGTGGTCCATGTCGGTGCAGGTGAGGCAGTACGCGTCGGAGTCCTCCATCCGCAGGAGCTCACCGTCGGGCTCGGCACAGGACGCGCACGTCCACGGCCGCGACGCCTCCAGCACGACCAGGTCGGGGGCCTTGGCGCGCAGCCGCTCCTCCCGCGCGCGCTGGGCGGCGGTGGCGGTGGGCGAGATCCAGTGGGCCCGGAAGTCCCGCTCGTCGGCGGGGTCGCCGTCCGCGGTGAACCGCAGCCCCCGCCGCTCCCGGGTGGCCGCGGGGTAGGCGCCCTCCCGGTGATCCAGACCGCGTGCCCCGGCCCACGCCCGCAGCAGCTCGACGGCGGCGCGCTGCCTGTCCGGGGGCGCCTGGACGAGCTCCTGCAGGGAGTCCACGCGGCCCTGTTGCCACGTGTCGACGGCCTTGGCGGTGAGCCATCCGATCGCGGTGAACGTGTCGAGGACGGACACCGCCCCGCGCCGCGTCACGGCCTCGTCGGCGGCCCTCGCCACGCGCCGCCCCAGTTTCGTCTCCAGGCCCGACACCATGCCCCACTCCACTCGTCCCGCTGTGCGGGGCACCACCCTAGCCACGGTGGCGGCTCCGGGCACCTTCGGCGGCCGGTGTGGGCGTCAGCGGGGTCGGCCACCCGCCTTCCGCGCGGGCCCCGGTGTTCCGTTCACGTCGACGACGCGGTCGAGGCGGGTCAGTGTCTCGGCCCGGTGCGACGGAGCGGCACGCGTACCCGGTCGCCCTCACAGCGATGCCTCGACGTCGTGCAGCGCGTCCAGCACCGGCCTGAGCGCGGTGAGGTTCTCACGCTGCAGTCGGACGGGCGTCTCCATCGGGACGCTCTCCGCCTCGCCGGGCAGGTCGTCGGCGGACTGCTCCGTGTCCGCGGCCGGGACGGCGACCCAACGCACCGCCTCGCCATCACGTACCGCCACGACCGCGACCAGGGAGTCGGGGAGCAGGTCCCCGGTGGAGAGCTCGGGCGGCTCGTCGTCGAGCAGTCCGACCCGCTCGGCCGCGGCGAACACCCGGGTGGCCGTGTCCTGGTCGACCTGCCCGGTCCCACGTGGTCACGTTGGACCGCTCAGGACCGGGCCGCACCCGGACCACGTGATGGGCACCGCTGTCCACCCAGTGCACGTCGAACGTGATGCGCTTGCGCTGCCCGTCGCCAGTGCAGTCGAAGCGGTTCGACCACTAGCTGATGATCCCGTCGCGCCAGGTCGTCCGCAAGGTGTTCATCGTGCTCGCGGCGATTCCCGCGTCCGGGGCGAGCTGGATCCGCACGACGACGTGCGTGTCGGCCTGGTGATAGCCCGCGCGCCAGCCGAACCTGCACTCCCGCACGTCGAAAGCGACATCCGTACCGACCCGGAAAGGACCCGACCAGGTCCAGGGATGGCGGTCCATCCGCCAGAAGAAGTAGAGGTTCCCCGACTCGTCGACCGCCAACACTTCCACATTCCCGGGCGCGCCGTAGTTCGACTGGATCAGCGTCGAATCCGTGTACCGGCTGCGCCCACCGAAGCACGCGGGTCCGCTCCAGACCATACCCGCGTCGTTGTCGCGCCACAGGTGCATCAGGCCACCGCCGTGCGACGGGGGATCACCGCCTCGAAGTTGCCCTTGGTCCCGTGCCGTCCCTGTACGAGGAAATCGCTCATCGTCTCCGCCCCTCAGCTCCACTGGATCTCGGACAGGCTCCCCAGCGGCACCCGCTCCCCCAGTGCCTCGGACACCACCAGCGTCTCCGCCCCGCGCAGCCCGGCGGGGAACCGCAGCCGCGTCCGCTCCTCGATCTCGCCCAGCATCACCTGGAAGACATGGAACTCCTCCAGCTCCAGAGCCTCGATCTGGTCGAGGTTCTGCGTCAGCAGGAACGCCGTGCTCCTGAGTTCGCCCTGCTCGGAGAAGACGATCACCTTCCAGTACTCGCGAGGGATCCGCACGCCCCGGTACAGGCGGTCGTCGTCCTGGAAGACCGGCCCGCCGAAGACACTCACCCGCAGGTCGTCGACGTCCGCGTCGGCGAACACCGCGTCCTCCAGCCGTCCCCACAGCCCTCCTCTGGCGCTCTGGTTGAAGTCCTCGATCTGCGGCGTGATGTTGGTGTAGAAGAACGAATCCACGTTCGCCCTCTCGGCCTCGGCCGGCCCGTCCCACAGCAGGTCCGCGCGGCGGGCGATGTGCCCCCGGTCCAGCCGGTTGTCCTTGTACACCTCGTTGCCGACCTGGACCCCGTCCGGGAGCCGCACATCCTTGACGAAGGGAATGCCCCTGCGGCTGAGCCGCTTGAGCGAGCCGCCGTCGATGTTCCAGGCCACCCACCGGGCGAAACGACGCGAGCTGCTCAACGCCAGCGAGAAATGGGTGTACGGGATGACCTCCGACCCGTCCAGTCGGACCGCGTCGCCCGCGATGAGGGGAGTCAGCATCGGGGTGTCCACCCGCGTGCCCAGGAAGCCGGGGTCATAGCCCGTCAGAACCTGCGCCTCGGCGGGCGCGGGCGGGCGCAGATCGATCTGCAGTTTCTCGAAGACCGAGCTCGGCAGGCAGGCCAGTGCGTGCTCGTCCGGGTTGCCCGCGCCCTCGCCGCCGAAGTGCAGGCCCGCCAGGACCGTGCCCGGCCGACCCTCGGACGTCGTGAACATCCACGCCGCGCCGGAGTCGCCGCCGCGACTGACCTCCCCGTCCGGGGGCGGGTGGGCCGGGTCCAGGCCGATCTCGAAGCAGCCGATGATCTGCTCCCCCACGGTCCCGCCGTAGTCGAGCTTGACGAGGGTGTCCACACGCCGCACCACGCCGTGCGTGACGGAGGTGGTGCGGCCGCTCTTGACGACCTTGTCGCCGAGTTCGGGTTCGCCCAGCTCCTGGGGGGGCGACGTCGAGTTCGGTGATCTCCGGTGCGAACCGGCGGTCCTCGATCGTGGCCACCGCGCAGTCGCCCGCCACCCCCAGGTGGGAGCGCTTCAGTGCGCCCAGGCGGTTGTGGAGGGTGCGGTTGTCATCGTGGGGGCCGGGCTGGACGATGTCCTCGCCCAGGTCGCCATCGGGGCCGTGCAGCACGTGCCAGTTGCTCAGGACGTAGGGAGTCGCGTCGTGCCGGTCGTAGACGACACAGCCGATCGTGCCCGCCGAGACGCTCACGTGCCCGACGCTCACGCCCGGCACGACGGGATCGATCCGGTCCTTGCGCACGGGGCTTCGCGCCTCGGCCACGATCCGGAACTGCGGCTCGTAGCTGCGTTCGATCACGTCGGTGGGCACCTCGACACCGTCCACCACGACCGACTCGGGCAGCAGCCTCGTTCCCAGGGCCTCCAGCGCTTCGGGCCGGGCCTTGGTGTCGACGGTGAACTGGAGGGCGATCTCCCCTTCCCGCCGGCTGTCCTTCTCCTTGTAGCCGATGCCGACCGAAGAGACGTTGGGGTCCCTCAGGTAGTCGGCCCCGCGGGTGCGGATGAACGTACGCAGGGCGGCGATGAGGTCGCTCTGCTCGGGTTTCCCCGGCCCGTTCGGGTTCTCGGTGGCCATGGAGATCTCCCCTCGCGGAACCGGTGTCGCAGGATGGGCGCTCACGGAAAGCGGAATGGGCGGGCCCGGTCGACGATCTGACACATGCCGTCGAGGGATCCGTTTTCTTCGCCCTGGATGAGCAGTGACCTGCGTCGGAATCTTCCCGGACTTCCCACTCGGCAACCACCGCCCCTGTGCAGGTGTTGGCAATGGCCGCCGCCATGACGCCCCGCCCCCAGCGTGCACGAAATCGTGCCGCCCTTTCATTCATCGTGTTCGCCAAGAACGCATATCTTGCGGCAAACCGCTTGAGGGCGCCCGCGGGGGTCGCTACGCTGGAATACGTGATGTGCGGGTGGACCGCCCGCTCCTCTTGGTCCGAGAGTCAGCGGTGATGTTGCGTTTCCATGGCCTCGATATTCACAGGCACCCCGGGGGGACGTATGGAAACCGTCCTTATCGTCGCTGCTCTGCTCAGTATTCTGATCCTCCTCGTCTCCTGGGCGGTCATTCCGGAGATCTTTCACGAGATCGGCGGGAAGAGCCTCGTCACACTGACCATCGCGCCCGTGTGGGCGGTGGCGTTCGTCCTTGTGCTGCTCATGCCTTCCACGACCGGTGTGCAGGTCGGTCGTCTTCTCGTCGGCGGGCTGCTCGTGGCGGTGTTCCTCATCCTGTGGGGGGTCGCGGAGCTCTTCGGCCGGCGCTGGCTGCGCGTCTGCGCCCTCTTCGTGTCCGCGGTGGGCGGCACGTGGGCGTTCTGGCCGTCGTGGCCCAGAGGTGAGCCCACATGGCTCGACGGAGCCCCCCAGGGAGGCTGGGCCGCCGCCGCGTCGGTCGCCCTCGCCGGAGGCTACCTGTGGCTGGAACGCGTCACGGCCAAGGAGCCGCACGTCCATGTCGCCGAACCGTCCGCAGCGGACAACGAGGCGACCAGGCTGGTGCTCAACGACCTACGCCTGCGGCTTCCGGCGATCGAGGTGGTCGCGCCCGCGTGGAAGCCAGGAGGGGAGCCGGGCGAAGCCGTCGCGAGCATCGTCGAGAGCAGCGACATCAAGGGCAACAAGCTGCTCTCCGCCCTGACCAGGTTGTTCTCCCGGATCGTGCAGATCCCTTCCTACACGGTGCGTGTTCGGGCGGCCGAGAACACCGCGCCCGCGCCGGCCGAGGGCACGCCGGCGCCGGGCGGCGATCGTCTGGTGTCGGTCACCGTCGATGTGTACGAGAACACCACCGGCAAGAGCGAACACCAGATCACGCTGCCGCCCCTTCGACTGGACTCGGCCGCCACGCGGGCGGCGGGTTTCGTCGCCTCCCGGATCTTCCTGAGCGATCCGTCGACCCGCGAGTGGGCCAGGGCGAGGTTCGACGGCGAGGACCTGTCCGCCTACCTGACCGCGAAGTCGCCCTTCACCTGTTCGGAGACCTGGTGCGGCGGGGACCGCGACTACGCCCACGACTACGATCCGAACCGCGAGGAACGCCGCACGTGCATCGAGCGCCTGGAGAGGGTCGCGGGCTCCCGGCGCATCGCGGGTGTGGTCCGCCATGAACTGGCGGCCAAGTACGAGCTCGAGGGAGAGCACGTCAAGGCGTTGCGCATGCACGTCCTCAACCGCGCCCAGTTCCGCTCGGATCCGTTCGAACGGAGCCGGTACCGCATGGTGGTGCTCCTCAAGATGATCGCGAACTACGATTTCGCGAACGCGTGGTCAGGGGCGGCCGAGGCGGATCGCCAGGACATCTTCAGCGCCCTCGGAAGAGCCGGGATCTATCCGCAGGGAAGTACGTTCCCCGCGCTCGCGTCCGGCCCCGCTCTCGCCACCCCCACGGAAGAGGAATTCGTCGCCGCCCCCGGGACCGAGCGGTTCGGGGACTCCGTGCGCCGCGTGCGTTCGGTGCTGTTGCACATCGCGAGGACGGAGACCCATGACTTCGAAAAGCGTCACACGTGGCCGCGGATCGCGTGCGAGGACCTGCTCGACAAGGGGAGGACCCGGCACCGGACGCTCAATGTCAGGAAGAACCACGACGAAGGACTCATGGCCAGATACAGGATCGGACAACGCAGCATCGAGACACTGAAGGAGAGCATCGACGCGAGCATCACCATGGCCTCCGGCCGTGTTCCGGACGCGCGCGGATCCGCGTCCACGGAACTCTGGAAGAAACTGCCGCCGCGCGGAAACGAGCTCTACAACCAGGCGTGCCTGTGCGCGGTACGGGAGGTCGAACCGTTCCACGACAGTGGTGTGACCATGGTCGGGGACGAGGAGGCCGCGGCCTCCCGGGCGGTGGGCATCATGCGCGAGGCCCTGCATCCGTCGGTGTGCGAGCACTACCGGCCTTCCGAGCTCCTGATCGTCGACCGTGATCTGCGTTGCCTCCGGGGAAGTCCCGCGTTCGACGGGCTCGTCGAGGAGCAGCTCCGCCGGGACTGGGGACCCGCCAAGCCCGGCACCCGCCCCGAGCCCGGCGACCGGCTCCTGGACGACTGGGTGCTCCAGCGCATACACCACGCGTGGCGCGGCGAAGGTGCACGGCCGGGCACCGCTTGACGGACCAGCCGCCGGAGAGCTCCGCCCCCGGCGAGCGCCGGCCTCCGGGCCGCCCTCAGCGGACCTGGCGGCCCCGCAGGTAGGCGAGCACCGCCTGCACCCGGCGGTGCACTCCGTCGTCGGGCGGCAGGTCCAGCTTGGCGAGGATGTTGCCCACGTGCTTGCCCACGGCGGCGTCGCTGACCACCAGGTGCCGCGCGATCGCACCGTTGGAGTGGCCCTCGGCCATGAGCCCGAGCACCTCGCGCTCGCGCGGGGTGAGCCGCTCCAGGGGGTCGGCGCTGCGGCGCAGCAGCTGGCGGACCACCTCGGGGTCCACGATCGTGGCGCCCTCCACGACCTGCCGCAGCGTGGCGGCGAACTCGCGGACGTCGCCGACCCGCTGCTTGAGCAGGTAGCCCACGCCCCGACCGTCCCCGGTGTCGAGCAGGTCGGAGGCGTAGCTGAGCTCCACGTACTGGCTGAGGGCCACCACCGCCAGGCCGGGGCGCTCCCGCCGCAGCCGCACCGCGGCGCGCAGCCCCTCGTCGGTGAAGTCGGGGGGCATCCGGATGTCGGTGACCACCAGTCCGGGGTCGTGCTCGGCGACCGCCCCGATCAGCGCCTCGCCGTCACCGACCGAGGCGACGACGGGGAAGCCGAACCGTTCGAGCACCCCGATCAGGCCCTCCCTGAGCAGCACACCGTCCTCCGCGAGCAGGGTCCGCACGGGGGTCAGGCCCCCGGGGTCGGCGGGATCGGTCCGCACGGCAGCTCCACTCGGATTCGGGTCGGCCCGCCTTCGGGGCTGGACAGCTCCATTGTGCCGCCCATGACGGCGACCCTGTCCTTGAGGCCGGTGAGCCCGGACCCCTGGGCGGGATCGGCGCCGCCCGAGCCGTCGTCGGTGACCTCCACCTGGAGGGTCTGCCGCGGCTCCTCCGACTTCCCCGGCTCCGCCTGGACCGTGTGGGCGTGCACGGTCACGGCGTCGGCCTCGGTGTGCTTGCAGACGTTGGTGAGCGCCTCGGCGACCACGAAGTAGGCGGTGCCCTCCACGTGGGCGGGCAGCCTGCGGGGGATCTCCGTGTCGACCCGGGTGGGCACCGGGCAGTGGTCGGCGAGTTCGGCGAGCGCGGCGGGCAGGCCCCGGTCCGTGAGCACCCGGGGGTGGATGCCCCGCACCAGTTGGCGCAGCTCCTCGATGAGGTCGTTGGCCTTGGCCTGGGCGGCGGCCACCCGCCGGCCCGCCTCGCCGTCCTCGTCCAGGTCGAGCCGGGCCAGGCCCAGGTCCATGGACAGCGCGACGAGCCGCTGCTGCGCGCCGTCGTGCAGGTCGCGTTCGATGCGGCTGCGCTCGTACTCGAAGGCGTTGACCAGCCGGGACCGGGACTCGGTCACCTCGCTGAGTTCGGCGCGCAGCTCCTCCTCGGGCGGGCCGACCAGCAGGGCCCGGGCGACCAGGGCGTGCCCCTGGGCCAGGATCCCGGCCGCGTAGAGCAGCACGACCAGCACCAGGGGGCTCAGGAGCGCCAGGGGCAGGGCCTGCTCCGCCGTGGTGATGTCGTAGGCCCCGAAGGCGATGACCGAGTGGGTGTCCTCGACCAGCAGCGGTGCCAGCGCCATCACCACGCCCAGGACGAGGATCCCGGCCAGGACGCTCGCGACGAGGACGCCGATCGGCATCAGCAGGAACAGGTAGGCGACCTCGCGCCAGGTGGCGTTCTCGGTGTAGCGCGTACGGATCCACCCCCACAGGCCGGGCGGCGGCGTCCGGTGGCCGTCGGTGACGGGGCCGTCGGACACGAACGTGAGGCGGAGGCGTTCCAGCGCGCCCAGGGGCAGGGCGATCAGCGGGGAGACGCACGCCACCATGACGAGTCCGACGAGGAAGCCCGCGATGGCCGGGGCGCCGTACTCCGCCATGTCCCACGGCGCGCTGACCACCTTGCCCAGGACCAGGACCCAGGGCATGTACACGGGCGCGGCCACCACGATGAGGGCCAGGCCGACGGCGGCGGTGACCGCGCAGTGGAGCAGGGCCCGCCAGGGCCAGGGGGTGAGGAGGAACCGTGGCCGGGCGAGGGCCTGGGCGAGGGTCCGGGGCCGTGCCGGAGCGGCTTCGATGGCGGTCATGCTCCAACGCTAGGCAGCCCCGGTGGCTCGCGGAATCGGCCGCACCCGAGGATCGGGGGTAGGGCGGGCCCTACCCCCGCCCCGGCGGGCCCGTGTCCGGCGTGCTCGACGGGTCCGCGCACCCCGCTTGCCGGGTCCGCGAGCGGACGTGCCTGCTCACCGCTATAGGGTGGTGCGACGTGAGTGCGAAACCGCTGATCCCCGATGTCCTGGCAGCCCGCTACGCGTCCGCGGAGCTGACCCGCCTGTGGTCCCCCGAGTACAAGGTGGTCGCCGAGCGGCGGCTGTGGCTGGCCGTGCTGCGCGCCCAGGCACGTCTGGGCGTGGACGTGCCCGCCGGTGTGGTGGAGGACTACGAGAAGGTCCTCGACCAGGTCGACCTGGCCTCCATCGCCGAGCGCGAGAAGGTCACCCGCCACGACGTCAAGGCCCGCATCGAGGAGTTCAACGCCCTCGCCGGGCACGAGCACGTCCACAAGGGCATGACCTCGCGCGACCTGACGGAGAACGTCGAGCAGCTCCAGGTGCGCGACAGCCTGCTGCTGGTGCGCGACCGCGTCACCGCACTGCTGGCCCGCCTGGGCCGGCTCTCCGCGGAGTACGGCGAGACGGTCATGGCGGGGCGCTCGCACAACGTGGCGGCGCAGGCCACCACGCTCGGCAAGCGGTTCGCCTCGATCGCCGACGAGGTGCTGGTCGCCCACGGCCGGCTGGAGGAGCTCATCGCCCGGTACCCGCTGCGCGGGATCAAGGGCCCGGTGGGCACCGCCCAGGACATGCTGGACCTGCTGGGCGGCGACCGCGACGCGCTGGCGTCTCTGGAGGACGAGGTCGCCGCGCACCTCGGGTTCGAGCACCGGTTCACCAGCGTGGGCCAGGTCTACCCGCGCTCGCTGGACTTCGAGGTGCTGACCGCGCTCGTGCAGCTGGCCGCGGGGCCGTCGTCGCTGGCCAAGACGATCCGTCTGATGGCCGGGCACGAACTGGTGACCGAGGGGTTCGCCGAGGGCCAGGTCGGTTCGTCGGCGATGCCGCACAAGATGAACACGCGCTCGTGCGAGCGGGTGAACGGGCTGACCGTGATCCTGCGCGGGTACGCCTCGATGGCCGGGGAGCTGGCGGGCGACCAGTGGAACGAGGGCGACGTGTCGTGCTCTGTCGTGCGCAGGGTCGCGCTGCCCGACGCGTTCTTCGCCTTCGACGGCCTCGTGGAGACCATGCTCACGGTGCTGGACGAGTTCGGCGCCTTCCCGGCCGTGGTCTCGGCCGAGCTGGACCGCTACCTGCCGTTCCTGGCCACCACGAAGATGCTGATGGCGGCCGTGCGGGCGGGTGTGGGCCGCGAGACCGCGCACGAGCTGATCAAGGAGCACGCGGTGGGCTCGGCCCTGGCGATGCGCCAGGAGGGCACGGGCAACCGGCTGCTCGACCGGTTGGCGCAGGACGAGCGCTTCCCGCTGGACCGGGCCGAGCTGGACGCCCTGCTGGCCGACCGGATCACCTTCACGGGTGCGGCGGCCGACCAGGTCGGTTCGGTGGTGTCGCGGATCGACGCGATCACCGCCCTGCGTCCGGAGGCCGCCGCCTACTCCCCCGGTTCGATCCTGTAGGGGTCCGCGGGCCGGGGTGGTCAGGGGGCGCGGACCACGCCCACGCCCCGGTCCGCGGTGTCCACGTCCGGGGCGATGCCGCCGGTGTCGGCGTGTGCGAGCAGCCGTGCCGTCACGGTGGTCGCCGTGTGCGGCACGGACTCGGCCAGGACCCGCTCCCACCACAGGGCGGCCACCCCCGCCACATGCGGGCAGGCCATGCTCGTGCCGTTCAGGCTCACCAGCCCGCCACCCGTACGGGCCGACAGGACCCCCACGCCCGGCGCGCTGATCTGCGGAAACGTGTTGGAGAACGGGGCGATGGTCAGGCCGTCGCCGCCCTGGGCCAGTGCGCCGACCGACACCACTCCCTCGGCGGCGGCCGGCAGGGAGGCCGCGATCTCGTAGTCGGGGTTCTCGTTGCGCCGGCTCTCGTTGCCCGAGGCCGCCACCACGATCGTGCCGTGGCCGAAGGCCGCGCGGGCCTGGAGCAGGTCCATCAGGGCGTCGAACAGGCGCAGGTTGGCGCGGTAGGCCTCCAGCCCGGAGGACGTGGCCAGGTCGACGGGCCAGCCCTGCGAGACCAGGCGTTCCACCAGCCCGGGGAAGTCGTAGCCGAGCGACATCGATACCACGTGCGCGCCCTCGTCGGCCGCCCACTGCACGCCCTTGAGGAGCATGTCGGAGTCGCCCGAGCCCTGGTCGTCGAGGACCTTGCCGATGATCCCGCGCCGCACGCCCGGCGCGACGCCGATACGGGTGCCGTCCACCTCGCGGCCGAAGACGGTGCCCGCGGTGTGGGTGCCGTGTCCCTGCCGGTCGCCGTTGCCGTCCCCGGTGAAGTCCCGCTGGACGAGGTCCATCCCGGCGAAGGCGGGGTGGTCGGCGTCCACGCCGGTGTCCAGCACGGCCACGCTCACTCCGGCGCCGGTGGTCTCGGAGTCGAGGGCGCCCACCGCGGCGACGCCCCAGGTGTGGCCGTCCTCGGTGGCGGGGCCGGCCTCGCCCGACAGCGGCACAGGCGTGACGAGCCGGGTCGGCATGACGGGGGCGACCGCGCGGACCAGTGGGTCGTGCGCGGCCTCCTGCAGGTCCTGTTTGTCCATCTCCAGGACTTCGATGTTCGGTTCGACGACCAGCTCCGACGCCACCGAGCGTGTGGCGCGGCCCGGCAGGCGGCCGAGTTCGAAGGGACCCACGGTGCTGGCCGCACCCAGGTCGCGCAGGACGGAGCACTTCTGGCGCATGGCGACTCCTGATCATCGGGCGGCCCGGCATCGGCGCCGAGCCGCTTCCCTGGACTACACCTGCCCTGTTCTCCGGCACCAGTATCCTCCGGGCCACAGCTTGATCACCCTGGGTGCATATGGCCCAGGTCACAAGCACGAACAGTCGTAGCGAAAGTGAACACCGATTACGGTTGTGATGACCGGAGCATCCACCCCGACCCCCGGAGTCACCATGGCCGACCCCTCCGCCTTCGGTACCGCCCTGTGGACCGTCGCCATCGTCGCCGCGTTCGTCCTCGCCCTCAGCCTCGCCGCGCTCTCCGACATGGCCATGCGCCGCCGCGAGGACCGCGCCGCCGCCCGCGAGCGCGCCGGCGCGGACTCCCACGGCTCCCACCACCCGAACGGCACGCGCTAGGACGCCGGTCCGGGACGCCGCCGGACCCCTCACCCTCGACTGGCACCGCCCGGGGCCTCACCGGGGCGGACTCAGGAGGGGAAGGCCGGGGGAGGCGGGACCCACCGGTGGGAGCGGGACCCGGTGGAGGTGAGGCCGTACTCCTTTCTGAGCTGCTCGGGAACGGCGTACTGCATGACCCTGCCCCGGGTGAGGGAGCTGAGCTCCAGGTGGGTGGTGAGGTG